>CP065000.1:1977000-2306500 GCA_016700075.1 Acidobacteriota bacterium
ATGCCTCGACGACCAGCACGCCCATGCTCGACCCGCTGATGATGCGGTTGCGAAACGGGAAATGTTCCGGCAGCGGCGGCGTCCCCAATGGAAACTGCGAAACAAGACAACCGCCGTTATCAAGGATCTCTCGCGTCAGTCCGGTATTTTCGCGTGGATATACGTTGTCGATCCCTGTGCCGATGACGGCGATCGTCCGTCCGCCGGCCGACAAAGCACCCTTGTGGGCGGCGGCGTCAATGCCGCGGGCGAGACCTGAAATTATGCAGATGCCGTGTTCGGCTAGATCCCGCGATAACATTTCGGCCGCATTCTCGCCATACGTCGAACAACGGCGCGAACCTATCACCGCAATTCCCGGCTGATCGAAACATTCCTGCCAGTTGCCTTTCACGTAAAGCACCATCGGCGGATCGGCGATCTCTCGGAGGTAGGCCGGATAACTGCCGTCATCGAGCAGAAGAATATCGCCGCCGAGCTGTTTTACCCGATCCAATTCCGTCTCGGCTGCCGAGTGACGGTCACGCTCGAGTATCGAATCGACAGATTCGCCCCGCAGTCCCGCACGCTCAAGCTCATTTCGCCGCGCATTGAAAACAGCGTCCGCCGAACCGAACGCCTCAAGCAGCCGCTTCGCCGCGAGAGGCCCGACGCCGGGTGTCATATTCAATGCGATCCAGGAGAGCATGATAGGGTTTCAAATTCGCGACAGCAGCATCGTCACCAGCATGGCCCGATCAGCGATGTCGTCAACAAGGATGTGTTCGTGAAGCGTGTGGGCACCGTCGCCCGCGATGCCGAGCCCGTCGAGCACGGGCACGCCCATAGCGGCGACGAAATTACCGTCCGAGGCGCCTCCGACCTGCGTTTCTTCTAACGCGTAATCAAATTCGGCGGCAATCGATTTCGCTTTCTCGAAAAGAGCGGCTACGGCTTCAGTCCTCTCGAGCGGCGGACGGTTGATGTCGCCAACGAATTCCAGCCGCACGCGGTCGTCAATGGGCGTCAGCCGCTTGAGCTCCTCCATGACACGCTCACCTTCGGCTATCCTCGAAAACCGCACGTCGATCTCGCACATTGCGAGGTCGGGAATGACGTTAGTTACGGCTCCGCCGTGGAACGTCGTCACGTTGACGGTCGTGCCGGCATCTTTTCGTGCAACGGCATGGATCTTTTCCAACTGCCGAGCGAGTTCCGTAACGGCGTTCGCACCTTTTTCAGGATCGAGCCCGGCGTGCGATGGAGCACCGTGTGCCGAAACGGTAAAGGTGCCCGTTCCCTTGCGGCCGGTTTTTACTTTGCCCGCGGCCGAAGGTTCAAAAACAAAACAGTTCTCCGCTTTTGCCGCCTCACTTTCGACCAGCGGCCGTCCTGTCTTGCTGCCGACCTCTTCGTCGGCGGCTAGCAGTATGTTTACCGGCCGCATCGGCCGTCGGCCGCTCTCGACGAAATACCGCAACGCCTCGAACATCAATACGATGTTCGCCTTCATGTCGAAGATCCCGCAACCGTAAAATTTCCCGTCCTCGATACGCGTCGGATTTTTCTCGTGCGTGCCTGCGGGATGCACGGTGTCCGTGTGGCCAAGAACAAGGTTCGCTTTTCCTCCGCCCGCAAACGCCCGAATGATCACGTGTTCGCCGACGCCTTCGGCGGCGTGACGATCGACAGTAAATTCCGGCGATATTCCATTTGCCTTTTCCTCCAGCCAGTCCGCTACGCGGCTGCTTGCTGCTTCGTCAAATGAAGGTGATTCGATATCGACGATCTCGCGTATCTCGTCGATGATCTGAGGCAAACGCTGTACGTATCTGTTCTGCAATTCAGCCGGCGTCATGCTTATTTCCCGAATATCGCTTCCAGCGTGTCGCCCATACGATAGCCTGCCTGGACCAATCGGCGTTCAGAAACGCTCATAGCATTTCTGCGATAATCGTCGCTCGGGAATTGGAAACGCACCAGATCCGAACGAAAAACCTCTGTTTGTGCAAGTACCAAGCTCTCGTCCTTCCATTTGGCGTAGTCGGAAAGAGCGAGGCCCGCTTTCATCGATTCAAAGGGATAACGCGAGATCATAGCATTCGCGACATGGCGGACGTAATCGCCTTCGCAAAGCCCGAAATTGAAAGGGATGTTGCGCGGAACAATGGAATCCCAAAACCAATGCAGATTCTGCTGGTCCGCACGAGGTGTGCCTTCCGGTGATATGAGAAACGTGTTCGCTCCGAGATCTCCGTTCGGCTCGCGTTCCGTTACTCGGCTCGACGTGTGCAGCGGTTGGTGTATGTCGCCGCCGATGTGCAGGAACCACGCCAGGGCGATCGACTTTTCGCGGTCGCTGACGGTTGTGTCGCGCATTGCTTTTTCAAATTCGCCCAATTTGTCGATCGCCAGCCCGTCGGGTCTCTTGTCGGCTATCAGCTCGATCTTCTCGTTTACTTTTCGCCAAAAAACAGACGTATAGTGCCATTCACCCTTGTGATATTTCTCAAAACGCACCGGAAACGAACGGTCGCGGACAATATCTGCCCAAGTTGGCACAAGCATGAAATAATCAAGCTGCTTGTCGGCATCGGTGCGGGCACCATATAGCTGGTAATAGACCGACAGATGCGAATCTTCCGGTGCCGCCCGCAGTATGCGGATGACGTTCTCTCTTGCCTTTGGCGACATCCGCTGCCACGCAACATATCCCGTGATCTTGTGGCCGACGTCGTCCCACGCAAATGTTCCTACTGTGCCCGCCAAAAGCAGCAACACCAACAAAATTGCTCTCTTCATAAATCTTTGTCCGTTTGAATCCTTTTAATTGATATTAGCGAAAACACCAACAGAGGCAAAGAGGTCTGTTAAAAAGTGCGGTAAGCAAACTTTTTTTGTACCTCGAACATCTTAAACCGTGCAAGACTTTCCCCGTTTCTCGTTCCTAGGTTGGAGAGGCCCGAAAGACAGGGGGGAAACAGAAATGAAAGCAGTTCAAAAAGTTTTGCAACAAAGTTTGACAAGTAAGCGTATAACTGGTAGAAATAGCAGTTCGCCCGGAAGGCCGATAGGTATTCTAGGCACGCTTTTCGGTTGCTGGCACAGGGTGCTCAGCCGTCCGTTTTCGGATGAAACAGGCTCGTATCGTGTATGTATAGATTGCGGTGCGAGAAAGTTATTTGATACAACAAGCTTCAAAACATTGGGGAACTTTTACTTCACCCCATAGGTGCCGTTCGACCTAAACTGAACGTATTCATAAATACCCTCAATTATACCTACCAAATAGACCTACCGGGTGCGGCTTTTCAAAAACGAGTCGCACCCTTTTCTCTTTTTATTCCTGAATGATCAAATATGCGTCAAAGACCCAACCGGTCTTGTCGCCATATCGTGCCATACACCAATTGCCTTTCTTGCCGCCTGCCTTTCCGGTGTCAATGCACATTCCGATAGTGATGGTCTCGCCGTGAGGAATTTTCGCGATCCTTTGGCCGATATCGGAATTTGGCAGCGAACGCAGTGCGAGAAAGCCGTCATTGGGTGAATTGACGGTCGCGGGCCGCGGATCCAAAAGGTCTATGGGCAGATCTACGTTGTATTCGTCGGGTCCGGTCTTTTGTTCTTCGATCTGCTTTTGAAGATTAGCGATCTCGTCCTGAAGTTGTTTGTTGGGGTCCTTTTTTGCGGCCGGCGGCGAGGATGGTGGATGCGGCCTAGGCTCTTCTTTCACGGTCATTGATCCGGCGTAAAAATAAAAGAAGGCTGCGACCCCGACACCGGCAACGACCAGGAAAAGAAACCCTGCGACGACCAGCCCTATCAACAGTTTTACCACTCCGGAACCTCCTTTTTTCTGTGGCGGCGGAGCGATCGACGGCGTTTGAAACTGTGTGGGACGCGGAGGTGTGGACGACGTGTCCGGTTGAAACATAACAACCGTTTCCTCCGAATCAGAAGCCGATGATATTCCGGCGTTCTCCAACAACGTTCCGTCGTTCAGACAAAAGTTTAGGTTAGGATCGGCGTAGTCGGCACCGCAGGAAGGGCATCTTTTCATAACTCGTTTTATAGAGCAGATGTGCAATTAATGCAAATAAATCCCGTTTTGGCAGAGGCGTTTGTTATCACTGCAGCAAATATGTTTGAATTAACGCCAAACCTGAAAGGAGAAACCCAATGGAAAGCGAAGCAACAAATATCTCTGCGGGAGCCAAATGGGGAGGACTGGCTCTTAGCATAATTCCCTCTCTGATGCTGACATTGAGCGGCGTGATGAAATTCGTTCAGCCCACCGGCTTTGAAGAAGGCCTGGCCTTAATGGGTTATCGAGCGGACCAAATGTATGCCCTTGGAGTTGTCGAACTGCTCTGCGTCGCGATCTACTGGATACCACGCACCTCGGTCGTCGGGGCTATATTGTTGACAGGTTATATGGGCGGAGCCATCGCCACGCATTATCGCGTCGGTGATCTGTTCATCATCCAGGTTCTTATCGGCATGGCGTTCTGGGGAGGGCTTTACCTACGAAACGAGCGTCTACGAGAACTAATACCATTCAAAAGGAGTTGGTGATGTCAAAATACGTCGATGTTTACCTTCTTCCGATCAAGGAAGAAAATATCGCTGAATACAAGAAGATCGCCTCAAAAGCAGGAAAGGTCTTCATGAAGAACGGGGCTATTCGCTACCGGGAATATGTCGCGTCGGATTTGACAAACGAATTCTGCGTTCCATTTCCAAAGCAGATAAAGCTCAAACCGGGCGAGACACTTGTTTATGCTGCTGTCGAATTCAAAAGCGAGGCACACCGTAACAAGGTGATGAAAAAGCTCTACAACGACCCCGAAATGGAAGCCTCGATGCCGGGTGAACTGCCGTTCGACTGCAAGCGTATGGTTTACGGCGGATTCAAAATACTGGTCGACCTTTAATGGCAGAAAAAGATCCAAGCAACGGTAATTCCAGATTCGACAGAACCATCGTCGAGGGGCCGCTGGGCCGATCCGTCTGGAAGATCGCATGGCCGACCATGCTCACAAATGTCATCGCCGGTCTGCAGGGCCTGGTAGACCACATCGTTGTAGGAAACGTCATCGGTTTCAAAGCAAATGCTGCCATCGGCGTGAGCTGGCAGATATTCCTTGTCGTCATCGTTTTTATCTCGTCGCTTTTCAGCGGAATGAGTGTGCTGGTAGCTCGCTATACGGGCGCCGGCGATGAATTAAAGGTCGATCGGACCGTATATCAGGCGTTCCTGACCGCGATATTGTTGTCCGTCGGCGTATTGGCTCCGATAGGATATTTCGCATCGCCGTTCCTGCTGGATCTGGTCAATGCAGAGGCTGGCGTCAAAGCAGAAGCACTTCCGTACCTCAGGATAACTTTCATTTTTAGTCTCGGACTGCTGATCTATTTCATGCTCAGCGGAGCACTCCGCTCCGCGGGCGACGCCAAGACGCCGATGATCCTTGGCGTTGTGATGACGATACTCAATCTAGTCCTGAATATTGTCTTCATACGCGGACTCGGACCGATACCGTCATTTGGCACCGCGGGTGCAGCGATCGGGACATCGGTCGCTACGTTCATTGTCGGGTCATACGCGATGTGGAGGCTCTTTTTCGGCGGATGGGTAGTTCGATTTCCAAAAGGAATGAGTTATAAGCCCGACCTGAAGATAATCCGCAATATCTTCCGTTTTGGCCTGCCGACCGGATTTCAAGGCGTCGCAATGAATGTCGGCGGCGTGCTGATACTCGCATTCATAGGCTCGCTCGCCGAGAGCGCCGCTGCACAGGCCGCATTTGCGGTCTCATACACCCAGCTTTTCTCATTGATCACATGGACCTCGGTCGGACTGATGGGAGCGGCGGCAGCCGTCGCCGGGCAGAATCTCGGCGCCGGAAAGCCCGAAAGGGCGATGGCGGGCGTACACACTGCGGCAAAATTCGGCCTTGCTGTCGCTGCATTTATCGGGATCTTCTTCTTTCTCTTTCCGCGGGAATTGCTCGGCCTCTTTGGTATGCAGGAACCCGCAGTTTTGGAAATTGGCACGCAGCTGCTTCGGGTCTTGAGCGTTTCCGGCCTTTTCATTGCAACAGCGTTGACCTATACCGGCGGCCTTCAGGGAACCGGCGATACGAAAAGCCCTCTTTATATTTCTCTGATCTCGCAGGTCGCTGTGCCGTTGGGTATATGTTCGGTCATCAGCATGTTCTCAACGCTTGAGGCGATGCACATTTGGCTCGCCATCTTGACCGGACACATATTCCGATGCGTGTTAAGTATGCTCCGTTTTCACCAAGGAAAATGGCGGTCTATCGAAATTGAGATCGATAAGACCGCCGCTTGAGCTTGTTGCACTGAGTGTTTTTTCTCAGATGCGAAGAGGCATGACAACGTATCTGTAGTCGAAATTGGTTTCGCCGGCTATGCGGAACTGCGTCTGTGTATTTGAATCCTTGAATTCCAGCGTCAATTTCATCGGAGGTGCGGTTTCGCGGACACGGACCTTGTCGCCGTCAGTTTCTTTTACGGCATCGTCATCGTCCTGTGCCTCGGCGGCTATCATCTCAAGCGAGCCGACATTGTTCAGCAATTCAAGAAGATATTTGCAGTTGAAACCGATCTCAGTCTCGTCACCTTTATAATCCGCCTGCACTGTTTCGACGCCCTCGCCTTCTTCAGCGGATCTTGCGGTAACCTCGACCTCGCCTTCACGGATCTTCATACGCATAGCATTGTTGCGGTCATCAGCCACGAGTGAAACCCGATAAACGGATGAACGCATTTCCGCCAGATCGAACGTTACGGCCTTGTCGCTGTCGTGGGGCATGACCATCTCATAATTCGGAAATGTCCCCGTCAATTTTCGTGTGATAAGGAGCCTTCCCTCTGTCTCAAAATAGATGTGATTGATATCCTCGCCGAAAGCGATCTCGTCAGCGGTCCGCGTTAACTTCAGCAATTCCTGTAAAGCCTTGCGGGGAACCAGCGTGTCCATCGACCAGTCGCCTGTATCGAGCTGCTTTTCGACGAACGCCAAACGATGTCCGTCGGTAGTTACCATTCTGGCCGCTCCATCGCCGACCATGAATTTTGCCCCTGACAGCGTGAACCGCGAAACCTCGGTCGTGATCGCGAACTGAGTATTCCTGATGAAATAGGCAAATATCTCCGCCGGCAGTTTCATCGGCGTGCTCTTGAACTGAGGTATCTCGGGATACTGATCCTTGCCAACGCCGGCGAGTTTAAAGCTGCCCCGCCCGGCTTTCAGCGTGACCCAATCGTTGTCTTCGCGTTTAAAATGCAGCACACCTGAATCCATCGCCCGTGCGATGTCAAATATCTTCCTCGCAGGCAGACAAACGGCGCCCGGCTGAATGATCTCCGCTTCGGCATCGCAGCGAATGGTGCAGTCCAGGTCGGTTCCGACGATGCGTATTTCTTTCTCACCGAGCGACTCGATCAGAATATTTGAAAGCACAGGTATGGTCGCCCTTCGGTCGACGACGCCCTGAATGTAGCTGAGTTCTTCCTTGAGAACACTTTGTTCGATCTTAAATTCCATGGCTTACCTCATTCGCTTTTTCTACAGTAACTGTTCTAAGACCTAATTATAAAACAGATACAGTATTAGGTGCTGTGGAAACCGAGGAAAACGGCA
This sequence comes from Acidobacteriota bacterium, assembly GCA_016700075.1. Lineage (NCBI taxonomy): Bacteria > Pseudomonadati > Acidobacteriota > Acidobacteriota bacterium. The sequence goes on from CP065000.1 coordinate 1,984,652, forward strand.
AAACCTCAATGATTTCAAGCACTTTTCTTTCCACAGTTGCTTGTGGAAAACTTGTGGATAAGAGTTTTTCTGTGAAAAACGCTTTCCCGCTTTCAGTATTCCACAGACTTCCACAGACGGGAACGGTCCTGACAAGTGGAAATGTGGAAAATTTCATCTCAAATAACTAAAAACAAACAACTTAGAAGATTATCGACGTATTGAGCGTTGTGGATTTTTCCGCAGCGGTCAAATTGGCGAATTCCCGTTAACTAATTGCAAATACTATCGATTAGCTCAGTTAGTTCCCTGTGGAAATTCCGATCCTCGCGTGCCAGCGAATCTATCTTGTCCACCGAGTGCATTACCGTCGTATGATGCTTGCCGCCGAAGGCCTTTCCGATCTCGGGAAAGCTGTGCTGGGTCAGCCGTTTGCACATATACATAGCGATCTGCCGCGGCATTGCAATGGCCCTGGCGTTGCTCTTTGAGAGCAGTTCATCGACAGACATATCGTAATGCGACGCGACCGTTCTGGTTATCCTGTCAATTGTTACGCCTGCAACCCGCTCGCTTTCGAGAATATTTTTCATAGACTCGCGAGCAAGAGCTTTGCTGATCGGTACGCCTTTCAGTGAGGCAATGGCGATCAGGCGTACAAGTGAACCCTCGAGTTCTCTGACGTTGCTCTTTACGCGGCCTGCTATGTACATCGCGATGTCGTCGTCAAGTTTTATGCCGTCCATTTCCGCCTTTCTGCGCAGAATAGCGACCTTGGTCTCAAGGTCCGGCGGCGACAGGTCGGCTATCAGACCCCACTGAAATCTCGAGTGCATACGCTCTTCGAGAGACGGGATCTCGCCGGGGGCAGTGTCGCATGTCACTACGATCTGCTTTTGAGCGTTGTGGAGAGCGTTGAATGTATGAAAAAACTCTTCCTGCGTTCGCTCTTTCCCCGCAAAGAACTGGACATCGTCCATCAGCAATACGTCAACGGAACGATACTTGTCGCGAAACGCCGGCGTCTTGTTGAATCTGATCGCGTTTATGAGTTCATTCATGAAGAGCTCTGACGTTATATACGCTACCTTCAAGAACGGAAAGTTCTGTTTGATGCTGTGACCGATCGCATGCATCAGATGAGTTTTTCCGAGCCCCGATCCGCCATAGACGAAAAGCGGATTGTATGCCGTTCCCGGTTTTGCTGCCACGGCGAGAGCCGCAGCGTGTGCGAACTGATTGCTCGAACCGACAACGAACTTGTCGAAAGAGTATTTTGGGTTGAGTGAATCCTCGACCGCCTCGATCTCGATAAAATGCGATAGGGCCCCGTCGCTCACAACAGAGACGGGAGTTCCTTTTGGCCGAAAGAGAATTTCCGGCTCGTCAGTATCGACCGTTGCACCGAAGTCAAGGTCGATCTGGGTCTCTCCGGCAGTTTCCCAAATGAGCGACACCTCCGATCCGTGCAGATCGGACAGTGTATTTTCCAATAGGTCTTTGTAGTAACTCGTTATCCAGTCCGTTATGACCGGATCGGCTGCAAGAGTGGCAGTTCCGTTCTCCTCGTCAAAGGATTCCATTCGGATACGGGCGAACCAATTCGAATAGACCTCCTCGCCGACAGATGCCTTTAGTGTCTGAAGTGTCTTGTCCCAGATCGTAGATTTTTGAGCAGTATGGATCAAAATAGGATCACCAATATTCTAAAATTTTCCGGGCGAAACAGTTCGCCTTATCGGGCTAGTGTTTAAGCGGAATCGGGTCCGCTCAATATTTCGAGAATCGGCTTGAGAATCAGCGACTTAATGGCCTTGAGGCTGCGCCGCCATTTCGTCTTATTCACAGGGTTTTCCACAGCCAGCGGCGGAAACTGCTTAAAACCTAAGACAGAGCATTAAGCCCTTTTATTTCAACAACTTACAACCGCCCATTCTCGGGAAACGGAATAAAGGCTAACACGAAAACCGGAGTCTTGCAAACGAATATCCACAGCTTTTTTTCGGAGTGTTTAACATGAATTTAACTACCTTTTTTGACAACAATTCGAGCCAAATCGTGAATGTGTTAGACTAAAATTTCGACGCAGTTTTGGTCAGAAAAATGACGAAAAACAGCAAAAATTTTTCAAAAAAAACACCATCCCGGAAAAAAGATCGGGACAAGGAGCCGGTTTCATTGAAAGAGGCCTGCGAAGGACTCGTTTTCATCAGCGAGACGGATGCCCTCATCATACCATTTAGGGGCCCGCGTGCGGAAGAGATATCGCCTGAGGCATCCGCATCGGCAGCAAACGTCGAATTTCGGGAACCGGTAGAGGAGCTCTCTGCAGAGGAGTTTTTTGATCGCTTGACAGTAGAAAAAGAGTGGTTCGGCGAGAGAGAGAAAAAGAGCGCGTTGCGCTTTCGCAAACTTCACGCTTTGATGGAAGAACTGCTAACTGATCTGAAAGTTTATCGGTTCGGGAAGATCAGGATCGATATAGTGATTGCGGGTATTGACAGAACATCCCGCATTTCAGGGATAAAGACCCAAGCCGTTGAAACGTGATCACTCCAACGGCGAGACCTTTCCTGCTCCGCTTGTTTTCTTTATTACCTCGGTCGGAGAACCTACGTAATACACTTTTGCCGCTCCCGAGACCTTGGCGTTCAAAGTTCCGGTCACTTGAACCTTCAGCTCGCTTGCTCCACTCAGGTCTGCGGCGGCATTTTCTGCAAGCAGGCCAGTAGCGTCTATTTTTGAAGCTCCGCTGCTGTCAACGGTAAAAGAGGCGGTCTTGCCGGCGATCGTCACCTTAGAAGCTCCAGAGGTATCAACGGTGAATTCCTGTGAATCGAGTTCCGAAACGGAAATCTCCGTGATGCCTGACCCGGATACTTTTTCAATCGTGTTCGTAAATATACGTACGCGGATAGGATTCGATGACCTCAGTTTTCCGTCAGTCTCGAGCCGCAATACGCCTCGGCGTACTTTCGTCTTGATGAACGGCAAAAGGTTGTCGTCTGCTTCGACCTCGATCCCGCGATCCCGCTTGAGCACTATCTCGACCTTGAAGATACCCGACGAATCTACGCCGGTGAATTCTTCAATGTTTCTTTGCTCTATCGCAACATTACCGGAACCTGTCTTTCCTCCGAAGTCAAAGGAGAGGTCAATGCCATCTTTCGACATGCGTTTGATGGCGGAGACATTGGCGAAGATCAAACCGATCACCAAGGCGACGATGAATATAAGAAAACCGAACTTTTTCATAACGACTCCGTCTTTCGATACCAAAAATGCTAACGATGCGGCGCGGAGATTTGTTCAGAATAAGAACGGCATTGAAATTACGACGGACTCTGATTTAATTTTGATCGAAAGCGGACACTATAATGCCTTGCATCAATTGCAGTGTGATTTATCTACATAGACCTTGCGGCCGCTGTCGGTGATGTAGTGGCAGCCGCCGCGAGGTCCGAGAATATACTTTCTGCCATCAGATGACGAATTAGTGGCCGGGGCCTTTGGCGCTGTAGGACTTTCAGGGATCACGGTCGATTGCCACGCCACAGCCTGCCAACGGCCGTCCCGTTTGATGAATGTTCCTGTGTTCAGATTACGCGTTACGGTCTTGGTGCCGTCGGAACGCGTCGTCGTGCCGATCAACCGAAAAGCGACGACCGCGGCATTGCCGTACTGCTGTATGCGGATCTCTTCAGCAGTATAGACCGTTACCGGATCGCCGGGTTTTGCAGCCGGCGTTTCCAGGACACCGCGCATCAACTCGTTCTTGTTTATTCGAACTCCTGCCGAACGCGTGTAGATCAGATCATCGGCCCAAAAACGTTCGTGAATAGATGCATCGTTGCGACCCGCACCGGCAAGGAAATCGTTCAACAAACGCGTCAGCTCAGCGGCGTCCGGTGCTGTCTGAGCGTTCAGCGACAATGCCGCAAAAACAGAAATCGCAATACTCAACCCAAATTTCTTCATTTCCTGCCTCCGATGATGATCAAAATATCTGAAATCCTTTGGACCGTTCGCAAAAATCTGCGAGTTCGGCCAGCCAATCGTGCGTCACGCTATAGTTCTTCCACTGCTCGTCCTCGTCGCGATAGATGGTGCCGTCGTCGGGCTCGTCCGTGATGCTGAGATCCGCGAACATTCGCTTGTTCGGTTTCAGTTTCGGCAGTATCTCGCTTCGGATACCGTCGGCTATCTTCTTTGCTTCTTCCTGATCGATCTTGATGCCCATGGCGTTATATCCCATCTGGCGGACCGTTCCTTCGCTGAGTGCGTCAAGGCTCTTTATTATTTCGACAGCGGCTTTCCAATGCCAGACGCTTGTTGAAAACTCGTAACCCTCAGAACCGGAATCGATCAGTGTGAAGCTCATAAATTTTTATTTGAAAGCAATGCCAAACAGGTTCGCAATGTTTAGTAAAAAATACCACACGTTTGCTCGGTCAGCGTATTCGCATCGCGTCAGCCAACGGAATATAATTATCGCTTTATGACAGCATCCATCTCATATGCCGACGCGGGCGTTTCAATAGACAATGCGAATATTGCGGTTGCAAAGATACGCGAATACGCCAAATCGACGTTCAATGAACGCACGCTCACGGAAATAGGCAGCTTTGGCGGGATGTTTTCTGCGATGTTTCCCGACATGGCGGAGCCGATCCTTGTGGCGTCGGCGGACGGCGTCGGGACGAAACTGAAGCTTGCTTTCGAGACCGGCATTCACAACACCGTCGGTGCGGACCTGGTGAATCACTGCGTCAACGACATTCTCGTGCAGGGGGCAAGACCGCTGTTTTTCCTGGATTATTTCGCTACCGGCAAGCTGGAACCCGACGTAACTGCCGCGGTGGTCGAAGGCATGGCACGGGCGTGCCGCGAGAACGCTTGCGTCCTGCTCGGCGGCGAAACAGCCGAGATGCCGGATTTTTATCCGCCCGGCGAGTACGACCTTGCCGGTTTTATCGTCGGCGTTGTTGATAAGAAAAATGTTATCGACGGCAAAATCATCCGGCCGGGCGATATCGTGCTCGGAATTCCGTCAACAGGCCTGCAAACAAATGGCTACTCGCTCGCCCGCAAACTCTTTTTCGAGGTCGGCGGTTACACGGTCGACTCGCATATTGACGAAATCGGCACAACGGTCGGCGAAGCACTGCTCGCCACGCATTCTTCCTTCCTGCCGCAGATCGGCCCGATCTTGGCATCCGGCAAGATCAACGGCCTCGCCCACATCACCGGCGGCGGATTTCTCGAGAACATCCCACGCATCCTGCCTGAAGGCGTCTCAGTTGAGATAAAACGCGGATCATGGACAGAACCGCCCATCTTCGGAATGATGCAGCGGCTCGGCAACGTCGCCGACGAAGAGATGTTCCGTACGTTCAATATGGGCATCGGGATGGTCGTTGTCTGTTCAGAAGATGAAAAGGACAACATCGCCGCGAAGATCGAAAACTGCGTCGAGATCGGACGCGTCGTCGCTGGCTCAGGGTCGGTCGAGATCATATAGATACGCCCGACTGCTATGAAGATCGGAATTCTTATTTCGGGACGCGGGTCGAATATGGTGGCGTTGGTCGATGCTGTGCAAAGCGGCGATATACCGGCTGCCGAAGTTGCCGTTGTGATCAGCGACAAGGCGGACGCTGGCGGGATCGAAAGAGCGAAAGAACGCGGCATTGAGGCATTTGCGATCGAACGAAAAGGCCGTACGCGTGAGGAACATGACGCCGAGATCGTGGCGGCGTTAAAAGAACGCAGCGTTGAACTGGTCTGTTTAGCAGGTTATATGCGGCTGCTGTCGCCGTTGTTCGTTCAGGCGTTTCCTGATCGCATCGTGAATATTCACCCGAGTTTGCTGCCCGCGTATGCGGGGCTGCATGTTCATGAGCGTGTCATTGCCGCAGGCGAAACGCGTTCGGGCTGCACGGTGCACTTTGTCGATGAGCTGCTGGATCACGGGCCGATCATATTGCAGCGAGAGGTTCCCGTCCTGACCGACGACACACCCGAAACGCTCGCCGCCCGCATCCTGGAACAGGAACACCCAACCTATATCGAAGCCGTGCGGAAGATCGTACTCGCCGCAGAGAACACGGAGTAGCAGAAGCCGGAAGCCAGAATCAGAAGTCTGAATTCAAAAGCCGAAATTCGAAATTACAAATTCGAAATTTCAAAACCCAAGTCCGAAAGCCGGGATCCTGTGTCCAAATATCTAAGATCATACCTCTGTGTACTCTGTGCTCTCCGTGGTTAAAGCGCCCTTTAATTGCTTTGACAATCGCGTCTTTCGGCGCGTAAACTCTAAGTTTTCACTTCTCGAAGTGAAGCTAATGGAGAGCAGATATGCCGAAGAGAACGTTTCAACCGAACAACAGAAGGCGCGCCAAAAAGCACGGCTTTCGCGCACGCATGGCGACAAAGAACGGCCGCGCGGTGCTCAAACGCCGCCGGGCCAAAGGACGCAAAAGATTAACGGTTCAGCACTATTAAATTTTGGCCTGCCTAAAGAGGCTCGGCTGCGAAAACGCGCCGAGTTTCTGCGGGTCTATGAACAGGGCAAGCGTATAGAAGGCCGTTTTATGACGGTCTTTATTTTGCCCGCAAAAGGGCCGCTTCACCGAGTCGGTGTCACCGCGACCAAAAAGGCCATAGGCAAGGCGCATGACCGTAATCGTGCGAAACGCCTGCTCCGCGAGTGTTTTCGCCTGACGCGGCCTGAACTGGAAATGTGGACGCGGAAATACGATTGGGTGCTGAACGCCCGCCGCAGCGTGACCTTTGCAAAGCTGGAAAAGCCGTTGGCCGAATTTCGGCAGATAATTAAGAAGTTAGCCACGGAGAACACAGAGAGCACGGAGGTTTAGGTTTTTGGCTTTTGGATTTGGGTTTTGCAGATCGGTGTTTCGGCCGAACTTGAGATAACTGCTTTCCGATCTCTCAGTATCCTCTGTGGCGAATAGAAAATGAAATTTCTTGCGATCGACATTCTCGGGTTTTACAAGGCGGCGATCTCGCCGTTCCTGCCCGCAGCGTGCCGATTTGAGCCGTCGTGCTCGGAATACACGCGGCAGGCTGTCGAGAGATACGGTGCTTTGAAAGGAACCTGGATGGGCTTGAAGCGTATCCTCAGATGTCAGCCTTTTTGTGAGGGCGGGCACGACCCGGTCAAGTAATGGAAGAAAAAAATCAAGGGAATCAATCGCGTTTCCTGCTCGCTGCCATCCTTTCGATGGCGGTACTTTTTATCTGGTCTTATTTTTTCGCTCCCAAACCTGTCCCGCCCGATAATACGAATACAGCGGCAAACACCGCCGCAACTCAGCCCGCTCCAACAGAAGCACCATCGCCGACACCGCCGGCCGAATCTGCTGCCGTCGAGCCGGACACACTTCCGGCACGCAGCGTTAAGATCAGCTCTCCGCTTTACGAGGTCACATTCGATTCAAAGGGTGCTCTTGCGACAAGCTGGATAATCAAGAAAAATAAGTCGCCAAAAGCGGAATTTCCGATATTTGCCGATGGTTCGACGCCGGACAACGAAAAACCTCTTCAGCTGATCTCGCAGCAGGCACTCGCTAGCAGCCCGCGTGAGATACCTTTCCGTTTAGCGACGGGCGACGCTGCTGCCGATACGCTGCTGAATGACCGCAATTACGAGATATCGATACCTGATGAGAACATCACGCTCAATCCGGGCGAGGAACGCGAAGTAAAATTCACGCTTCGCGGAGCAGGCGTCATCGAGGCGGAAAAGACATTTGTTTTCAAAGCGGACAGCTATGTCGCGGATCTTGCCGTAAAGGTTAAAAAGAACGGTGAGACCATGCCGAACACAAAGCTGCTGATCGGAGCGAGCATCGGCGACCACGCGATAAATCACCACACTTTTTACAACATCGAATCAGAGTCCATTGCGGCGATCGACGGCGATATTTATCGCCATCAGGGCAATTACAGCTTTACATACGACGCGAACGAACAGGCGACGCTGGCCGACAAAGGCCAGGTAAGCTGGGCCGGCGTGGGCGATGCGTATTTTGCGATGGTCGCGGTGCCGGCGGCTCCGGTGCAGGGCGTGGAATACAAGGCGGCGCGTTACGAGGTCGAGACGCAGCCGTATTTCCAGAGCATTTTTCAGTGGATACTCCGCAACGCTCAGACGAGCGAAAAGCGGCATCTCGTGACCGTGCATTTGCCCATTCAGGCGGACGGTTCGCCGATGCAGATCTTTACCGGAGCTAAGGATTATTTCCTGCTGCGTGAGCTCGACGAGCAAATGTCCGCACGTGCAGGCCGCGAACTCGAGATAGTCAACCTGATCAATTTTAGCAACTATCGCTGGCTGCGTTGGATGACGAAGCCGCTCTCGATCCCGATCCTCTACGCGCTGAATTTCTTTAACACGCTGACGCATAATTACGGCGTCGCGATCGTCGTTTTCACTTTCCTTTTCTACTCGCTGCTGTTCCCTCTGCGTTGGAAACAGTCGAGATCCTTCAAAAAGGCAGCATCGAATGCGCCCAAAATGAAGGAGCTTCAGGACCGCCTGAAGGCGATGCAGAAGAAAGGCATCCCGAACGACGATCCGCGTATGCGTGAGCTGCAGATGGAGCAGCTGAAGCTAACGAAGGACGCACTTCCGCTGGGCGGCTGTTTGCCGATGCTGCTTCAGTTCCCGCTGCTGATCGCTTTCTACACCGCCGTTACCGTATCGCTCGAGGCCCGTCAGGCGTCGTTCCTGTGGCTGCCTGATCTGTCCGCTGCCGATCCGTGGCACATCCTTGAATTCGCCTTTGCTGCATCGATGGTGCTGGCTATGAAGTTCACGCCGACGGGAGCAGCTGTTACGCCTGAACAGCAGATGCAGCAGAAGATGATGACATACTTCATGCCCGCGATGATGCTGTGGGTTTTGTGGGCGGCACCTTCGGGCTTGTTGCTTTACTGGTTCACGGGTAATATCGTTAGCTTTGGCCAGCAGATGATCATCAACAGGATGAACAAGTCGGACGACCCGCCGGGAACACAGGTCGTCAGCACGGTTCCCGCGGGTGCGAAAAAGGTGAAGGCAAAGCCGGCGTAGTTTGTTGAATCGAGGAACGAAAGAAATGAGTGAGATCTGTAACAAGGCAACTGAATTCCTGAACGAACTAACGTCGGGTATGGGTTTTGACCTTGTCGCGACATCGGAATGGACCGAAGAAGGCTGCCATATCGACCTATCCGGCAGCGATGCCAATTTGGCACTGGCAGAGAACGGCGAGCTTTTAGATGCTTTCGAGGTAATTCTATTTCAGGCTTTTGGGCGAGAACTCGACCGTTCGCACCGCTTCATCGTTGACGCGGAAGGCTTCAGAAAGACCCGCAAGGCCGAGTTGCTTGCCATGGCACGCTTTGCCGCGGAACAGGTGCGAAAAAGCGGCCGGCCTTTCACATTCGGCGTTCTCAACTCGACCGAGCGCCGGATAATTCACTTGACGCTGCAACAAGAGGACGACCTGTTGACAGAATCTGTGGGCGACGGACGAGACAGAAGGCTGCAAGTAAGACTGCAGTAAAAGGTAGGTTCTTAGTCGTTCTTCGATTCTAGGGATACGAACCGAATGGGCATCTCGGAGCGCTTGTGGTTTGGCAATTCGCGACCGCTTTTCAACCAAGCCTCTTGTGAAAGGCGCGCGGTCAGCGAAATCGCCTCGGCCCCAAACGTAGGATTCGGGTCAATGTCGAAATCTTCCAACTTGCATCGCGTTATCACCATGCGTTTACGGCGCATTTCCGCTCTCTTTTTCCGCTCTGCCTCTCCCATCAACAATATTATACCTGATTACGGCACTTCGAGTTACTACTTGTTTTAAACGACCAAGTTCACGCTGTGGGAGCGTGTGGCGTTGACTTCAAAACCTTCACTGCCGCCAGTTCGAATGCAACGCCCGGTTCGCCGGCTTTACTCGAGGTGGTTATGCCCGTGAGTTGAAGCCGCCGAAGTCTTGTCAGCGCGCGTGATCAAGCACCCGAATGTCCGTCCAATTATGTGGCCGCCCTTTCTTCATACAGACGCAATGTCACGAGTGTCGTGATTCGATGTGTGCCTTTAAGATGGCCTGTATCTCTTTTGATTCGTCGGTGTATGCACCCATTCTATACTCGCCGTGCCATGTGGCCACACCCGATGCATCGTATCCGTTTGATTCTTTATGCGAGGCATCTGCGCCGTGACTGAGTAAAAGTTTTACGATCACCGGATTCTGATGTTCCGCCGCGAAGATCAACGGCGTGCAGCGGTTTGAATCTTGTGTGTTCGGATCGAAGCCGGAGTCGATCGCTTGCTGAACGTATTCGGTGTCGCCACGCCGTATGGCCTCACGTACTTGGTCCAGTGTGTAGGATCTGTCGTCACTCATTTTTGCCAGATAACGCCCAGGTTCAGCGGCGGGCCGCGCAGCGGACCGTCCGCTGCAACCTGTTGTTAGCCGGCATGCAACGTCTTATCAAGCAGCTCATATCCGGACCTGTCTTCGTAGCCTTGTCGACGGTAGAAACGGCGCGCACCATCATTGCTTCGCGACAATTGCAAGGACACGTTGGTGCATCCAAGTCGCAAAAACTCCGCTTCAGCGATCCGGAGCAGCTGAGATCCTACTCCCTCACCGCGCTCGGACGGCGACACGAAGAACTCATCGATCTCTGCAGTAAGCCCCTTGTGCTCCAAGCTGAAGACGTAGACGGCGAGCAGGTAGCCCACCGGAGTGTTGCCCGCCAACGCAATCCAACCAGCCCCAAGGTTCGGCTCCGAAAGCAGTCGCTCCAATTGAGGTGCAATGCCCTGCGCGTGGAATCCGGAGATGTCTTCGAATTTCCAGTATGCCGCTACCAAGGGTAGCAAAATCGAAACGTCGTCTGCCGTTGCTCTTCGTACGTGAACCATGCTTGGGCTCTGTCCGGCTAACTGTTGATTAACTCCAACGCCATTGATAATACATATCTGAGAGCTTATTATCAAGTTTCACTATGTCGCAGCAGCCGAAACTACTTGATCAAGTGCGTAATCTCATTCGTTTGAAGCACATGAGCCACAAGACTGAGCGAGCGTACGCCGCGTATATCCGCGAATTTATCATTTACAACGGCAAAAGGCACCCGAGGGAAATGGGTGTCGATGAGATCAGAGCTTATTTGACGCATTTGGCAGTTGACTAGAACGTCGCGGCCTCAACACAGAATGTCGCATTCAATGCGATCCTCTTTCTCTATAAACAGGTGCTGGGAATCGAACTTCCGCTCATCGATGGTGTTCTAAGGGCGAAACGCCCGCCGCGGCTTCCCGCCGTGTTTACACCCGAAGAGGCAAAAGCGATCATCAGCGAGCTTGACGGTTCGGTAAGGATCATCGTCAGCCTGCTTTACGGAAGCGGGCTTCGTCTAACCGAGGCACTAAGACTCAGGGTCAAAGATATTGAATTCGGCAGCGCGCATATCGTCGTTCGCGACGGGAAAGGTGGAAAGGACCGAACGACCGTGTTGCCAAATGGGATCATTGATGACCTGCGAGATCATATCGAACACGTAAGGCTTATCCATCGGCAGGATGTCGCTCGAGGTTTCGGTTCGGTTTTGCTCCCGTATGCACTTGCCCGCAAGTACCGTAACGCGGATAAGGAGTTTGCATGGGCCTATGTCTTCCCGTCGGCAAAACTATCGCCGTCCAGAGAAGATGGCGTCGTCAGGCGGCACCACACTGCAGAAAGCACGGTCCAGCAGGCGGTAAAATGCGCGATGTCGAAACTGAACATCTTCAAGCACGCAAATTGTCACAGCTTTCGTCACAGTTTCGCCACACATCTCTTAGAAGATCATTACGACATTCGCACTGTTCAGGAATTGCTGGGCCACAAAGACGTCAGAACAACGCAGATATATACTCACGTTATGCAGAAGAAGAATTCTGTAAGAAGTCCGCTTGATGGCTGATACTATCGTCGCACTTGCAACGCCGGCGGGCCGCAGCGGTATCGGTGTGATACGGCTGAGCGGGCAGGATGCGCTCAGAATAGCCGGAAATCTCATCGGTGAAAGCGGATTTTCGCCTAAACCGCGTGCCGCAGTTCTGCGGCAGCTTGTCGACCCTGTGGGCGGAGAGACGATAGACGAGGCATTGATCACATTTTTCAAAGCTCCGCATTCATTCACCGGCGAAGATGTAATTGAGATCAGCTGTCACGGTTCGCCGGTTCTGCTAAGACAGGTTATAGATATTTGCCTTGGGCTCGATGCCAGGCTGGCGGAACCCGGCGAATTTACCTTGCGTGCCCTTGCTAACGGCAGGATCGATCTTGCGGAAGCTGAGGCGATACGCGACCTCATCGACGCACAAACCACGGCATCGGCCCGGCAGGCGGTAAGGCAAATGCGGGGTGAACTTTCGCAGCGTCTGCAGCCGCTGAAAGACGACCTGTTGAATGTCATCGTTATTCTCGAATCCGCCCTCGAATTTGTCGAAGACGATCTGCCTGAAACGCAAACTGCTAAGGTCCTGGAAAGCCTTCGGTCGATCGCCGATGAATGTGAACGTCTTGCAGGGACGTTTGCTGCGGGGCATCTGATCCGAGACGGTCTGCGGGTTGCTCTCGCCGGCCGGCCGAATGTAGGTAAATCGAGTCTTTTCAATGCTTTACTTGGTTCCGAGCGTGCGATCGTAACCGACATCGCGGGGACGACACGCGATCAACTTCACGAACGTATCGTTATTAATGACGTTCCGATCTCGCTGATCGATACTGCCGGTTTACGCGAAACGACGGATACTGTCGAGAAGATCGGTGTGGAGCGCACTCGAGCTGTCCTCGCCGATGCGGATCTTGTGATCGTCATAATGGATGCCTCGGATGATATTACAGATGAAGATCTGGCGATACTCGAGAGCGTGAATGACCTGACATACATTGTCGCTGTCAACAAGATAGACAAAGAACCTTCCAAAGACATTGACCGGTTGGTTGCCGGCAAAGGCAAACATGCTGACATGCGGGCACACATTGTCCCGATATCTGCAAAAACAGGTGAAGGCCTGGACGATCTGGCGGCCGCGATCCTCAGGCCTTTTGCTGACGCGAATGTTGATATGTCGGGATTGCTGATAACTGACGCACGGCATCACGACCTGTTGAATAGATGTGCGCAGGAAACAGAGGGGTCTATCAAGAGTTTGCAGGAAGGCTCTTCAGAAGAGATCGTACTGATCGGGCTTCATAATGCGCTCAGATTCTTAGGCGAGATCACCGGCGAGACCACTACGGAAGATATGCTTACGCGGATCTTTTCTACATTCTGCATCGGTAAGTAAGCGCAGGCGAAGGCCGGAAGGAGGTACCGGCCTTCGCTCTTGATGCGATGCTGTCGGCTTTGGTGCGGCACAACCAGAAACAATGTACCGCGGCCCGCTGTTCGCAATGTTGATCGGGGGCCTAACAGGTCAGGCGGACCTGTATTTCGCAAAACCACCCGCGTGAACGGTGGAAACCGCCCCTCTTACGGATTCACGTCTCTCATTTCGCTCGGCCACAGGAGCTTCGTGCGAATGACCGGACATTCCGGGAAGGACGCATATCATCCCGGCCCAGATCATGCCGAATGCAACAAAGCCCACAACAACCCACATAAGAAGGCTGAAGCCGGCGGCTACAAGAGACAATGCGGCAATAACCGCAAATGCTAACCAAAGATATCCGTAAAATTTAGGTGTCATATTTCCTCCGTTCTGCTTTTCAACTTGGCCGGCCTTTGCCTCACCGGCCGCTAATGCTACAGGGCAAACACTGTGCCGCAGCAAAACCCTTTGTTTTTCAATGGATGCTTTGAAGTGTGCGCGATGTTTTTCGCTGCTGAACCGCTTACTTTGCGAAATTTCTCGCAATTAAGAGGACCGTCAGGTCTCATTCAGGGGGGTCGGCGCATTTTCCCCGTCCTAAAACCCGCGGTCCTCATTTTTCGACATCGGCGAACAGTTCGACGCTGCCGAAATACTTTGCAAGACTTTCAGAAAACCTGATCATTTGATCCCCAATTCAACTCGGGATTCAGCGAGGTATCCGGCCTTGCCGATATACCTTCAGTGCACGTTGCGTGCCTAAAGTGAATTTGCTCGTATTTTACTGCTTTTCTGTTAAATTGGCGGGAAAAGTGCCGTAGTAACTCGATGAGAACCTCGTCCTAATGCGGGAATTTTCGCGGTCTAAACAAATAGAGACAGAAAAAATTCGCAGTAGAGAGACTTCCGGCTAGTTCGGTACTCGATCTTGAGGATGCGGCGCGAAAGGCTTTTCGGTACGGTCAACGCCGCGGCGTCCGCTAATATTTTCCGGAACGATGCGAAATATCACTTCGACATTTTCGCGAACCCAGCTGTCCAGCCATCTGATACTTACTGCAGGCGTAAAGGTGGGATTTATCTTTGAAATGAGTGCGATCACAAGATCCCGTTCTTCGCCGGGACCAATGCGCTCAGCCTTCCCTTCGAGTATCACGCTTTGCCAGTCCCGATTTGTCGCGACGTCCTCTACCTGCAGGCAAACATTGGGGTTAGCCTTGATGATATCTGACTTTTTCCCCTCCGTTGTATAGATATATGCTTTCTCATCAGTGAACGCATAATGCACCGGAACGACATAGGGCCGGTCGTTTTTGCAGCATGCAAGATGTCCGTAGCCGATCGATTCAAGCAGTTCGATGGATTCTTCGCGGGTGAGGTCTTCGATCTCTATCATAGCGGATGATGCCTCCGTGATATCCTTACTATAACAGTATATTGATCATCCATTCGTTTTTTTGGGCACCTGAACTTTAGACGGCAATTGGAATGCCGATTGCGGTGATCATCAGGGAATGAGGAGAAGGAGGCGATAATGAAAATATTGATTGCAACAGATGGCTCGGAATACAGCTTGAACGCAGTTGATCAAGCGTGCAGGATACTTTTGCGGCCGAAGGGAGCCGAAGTGATGATCATTTCATCCTACGAGGACGCATATCCGGTAACGGCAGAACCGTTCGCACTATCGGCGGATTATTATCAGAAACTCGATGATGCAGTTCGTGAGCAGGCCGAGAGTTTCGTATCCGCGGCAAAGTCGGTCATCGAGAAGCACTTTCCGCTTGCCGATGTGCCTGTTGTCACTGAGGTATTGCGCGGCTCACCTGTTCAGCAGATCGTCGAAAAGGCGGAAGAATGGGGAGCTGACGTGATCGTCGTCGGTTCACACGGCCGCGGATTTTGGGGAAGGCTGCTTGGTTCAGTTTCCAACGGCGTCGTCCACCATGCGAAATGTTCCGTTCTCGTGGTCAGGTCGTCCGAAAGTTAGGCTGATCTATCGCGGGCCCAGAATATCGTTCAGCGTGACCAAGAGGGTTTCTGCTGTGTACGGCTTTGCGAGAAACGCGTCTATTCCCAGTTCGGCCAATTCACCGCTTTGCCCCTCAGAGACCAGGCCGCTCATAGCGATGATCTTGATCTGAGGGTCTAACTTTCGCAAAGCCCGGATCAGAGAAGGCCCGTCCATAAAAGGCATCGCGACGTCCGTGATGACTGCCGATATCTCATTTTCCGTTTGTGAATGAACCGCCAAGGCCTCAGTGCCGTCGCCTGCGGTTATTACTTTGTAGCCAAATTTGGTCAATGTTGCTTCTGCAACGGTGCGGATATTTTCCTCGTCATCGACAACCAGAATGGTCTCACCTTTTCCCGCCGGGAATTCAGTTTGCAGAGGCCGAACGGCTACAGAACCCTCGGCCTCCGCTGAAGGAAGATAGATGGAGAATCGGCTTCCTTTATTCGGTTCGCTGTAAACATTCATGAACCCGCCGTGGCTCCGCACAATGGTCATCGATGTGGCTAGCCCCAGGCCGGTTCCCTTGCCCATCTCTTTTGTAGTAAAGAAAGGGTCGAAGATACGCTTGACGATCTCCTGGGTCATACCGCTGCCGGTGTCTGTCACGCTGACTACTACGAAATTTCCGGGCTCGGCCTCCAGATTCATCCGTGCATAATTCTCATCGATCGATACGTTCTCAGCTCGTATCGTTATTGTCCCGCCATGCGGCATTGCATCGCGTGCATTGATGCAGACATTGAGAAGCACCTGGTGTATCTGTGTTGGATCAGCCATTATCGTCCAAAGGTCAGGGCTGACATTGAATTTGACCGCTATCGATTTCGGCAATGTTTCGTTTAGAACATTTACGAGCTCTTTGATCAGATGCTTCAGCTTTACCTGCATTCTTTCTCCGGACATTCCGCGGGCAAAGGTCAGGACCTGCTTGATCAACTCGGCGCCTCGATCGGCGTTCTCACGGATCATCGAGACCCAACGAGCGCCTGCCGGATCGGTTATTTCCAACCTCAGCATGTCAGCAGCCATCGTTATAGGCGAGAGTATATTGTTCAGGTCGTGAGCTATGCCGCCCGCCAGAGTTCCGATCGACTCCATTCTTTGGGCTCGAAAAAGGTGCTCTTCAGCTCTCTTCTGTTCGGTGATATCAGTATTGGTTATTAGGAAATAGTCCGGGTCGCCGTCCTCTTTCCTTACCCGAGTCCATCTGCATTCAACGGTAAGCTCGGTCTTGTCTTTGCCTCGGTGTTTCCCTACCTTTTTCCATTCGTCTGTTTTCTCCAAACCGTCGACGGCTTCCTTAATGTGGCTCTCATCACCTTCGCAAAGAACATCCGCAATATGGCGTCCAAACACTTCCTCGGCCTGCCAGCCATACATTCGCTGGGCGCCCTTATTCCAGTAGAGGATCTGGTAATTGAGGTCGCAGACCATGATCGCATCTTGTGCTTTGTCCAACAGAGAGGCCTGTTGGCGGATGCGTTCCTCGCCCAGTTTTCGCTCGGTGATCTCGAAGCGAATCGCAATATATTGGAACGGCTTTCCGTCCTCATCGACAAAAGGGACGATGGTGGTGTCCACCCAGTAGATGGAACCGTCCTTTGCTTTGTTTCTTATCTCGCCGTGCCAAACACTGCCTTTAGAGATCGTCGTCCAGATGTTTCGAATAAATTCCATTGAATGATATCCGGAATTGATGATGCGATGGTCCTGACCGAGCAGTTCGTCACGGCTGTATTTTGAGATCTCGCAAAACTTGTCGTTTACATAGGTGATCTTGCCGGTTTGATCGGTAATGGCAACGATCGCAGCCGCGTCAATAGCCCTTTTCAGGTCTGTCAGCTCTTTGAGCGCAGAAACGGATGCCCCGTTTGCAGGTGATTCGTTATCGTTCACTATCTTCTCGATCAATTGCTCTCCATTTCGAAACCGGCCTTGCGAAGTTTATACCTAAGCTGATCGCGGGAAATGTCGAGCAGTTTTGCGGCCCTGGTCAGGTTGCCGCCGGTTCGCTGAAATGCCTGCTTTGCAAGCTCAAATTCGACGGTTTCAAGTGCGATGCCGTCATCAGGCAAACGAAACTCTGATGATCCGACCTTAGCCATCATTTCCTCGGATATCATGTCTGCGGGCAAGTGCGTTATGGTTACATACTCGCCATCCTCAAGGATAGAGGCTCGCTCTATCACATTCCGCAATTCGCGGACATTTCCGCTCCATCGATAATGCCGGAAAATACTCGCGGCTTCCTCCGTAAGTCCCTTTAATTTCTGACCGCGTCTTTTAAGATTTGCCTTTTCGATGTAATGTTCCGCGAGCAATATCACGTCATTGCCTCTCTCGCGGAGCGGCGGTATGTCCACCTGAATGACCGAAAGGCGAAAGTACAGGTCGAGGCGAAAATTGCCCGCCTCGCTTTCGGCTTTTAGATTTCGATTGGAGGCCGCGATTATCCTCGCGTTCATCTGTATGTCCTTTAGCCCGCCGACCCTGCGAAAAGCTCCCTCCTCCAAAACCCTAAGCAATTTAGCTTGGAGCCCGAGTTCCATCTCGCCTATCTCATCAAGAAAGATCGTTCCGCCGTGGGCTTGTTCAAATAGCCCTTCCTTCCTTGCTTTTGCATCGGTGAAGGCACCTTTCTCATAGCCGAAGAGCTCCGATTCGATCAGGTTTGCGGGAAGTGCGGCACAGTTGATCGCCAGATATGGGGCGTCGGCACGTGACGACGCATAATGGATCGCCCTTGCAAACAGATCTTTTCCGGTCCCTGTTTCACCATTGAGCAGGATCGACCCGACGTCCGATTCAGCGACCCTTTGAGCAAGATCGATTGCCTTTTTCATCGTATCGGATTCCCCAATTATCTCGGAAAAAGAGAACCTGCGTTTGCGGTCCGTGCGGATCTGGCGGATCTCCTTGCGAAGTTCACCTGTTTCCACCGCATTCCGAAGCGTCACACGAAGTTCCTCAATTCGCACCGGTTTTCCGATAAAGTCGTGCGCACCGCCCCGCAAAGCCGCAATAGTATTTTCAACGTCGACATTCCCCGTGATCATCACCGCGATGACATCAGGATCTTTTTGTTTGATCTCCGTCAGCAGATCGAGCCCTGAACCATCCGGCAGATCGATGTCCAGCAAAACGACATCAGGCTCAACTTCAGCAACTGAACTTCTACCGCTAGCGATGGTGTCGGCTTCAAAAGGCTCGTATTCCCATGAAATCAGAGCTTCAACCAAAGCCATGCGTACAAATCGATCATCATCAACGATAAGTACCTTTCCCACTGATTCTTTCTTCATTTGCAGTTCCAATATGCCTCTCTGAGGCACAAAAAGCGAAGCGACCGTGAAAATTTTCGCAGTTTCCTAAAAACAATAATGTGACCCGAATCACAAGGCAATTCAGGAGAACAGAATACAATCAAGAGGTTGTTCCTACTGATGTCCCGGGTAAAGGCAAGATTCAGACGATATGCGGTCGTTTTCTCCGTCGCCGTTTTCGCGATGGCGGCTGTTCATATCGCGCCCGATACTGCGGATGCGCAACGACGCCCGGCGGTGCGGCGATCTTCCCCTCCGCCTAAATACTCTAAATTTGACCACCTGACGAAGGCTCATCGAATGGACTGCTCGTCGTGCCACAAATTCCCGTCGAAAAACTGGAATAAAGTAAGGCCGGAAGCGGACGCGTTTCCCGATATTACAGATTATCCGCAACATAATTCTTGCCTGAAATGCCACTCGCAGCAGTTTTTCAGAGGTGCGACTCCGGCGATATGTTCGATCTGCCACACGAACCCCTCGCCCCGGAACAACGCACGACATCCGTTTCCAAACCCGCGAGAGATATACGATGTTTCACCAAAGGGTAAGAACGCCGAATCGAGTTTCGTGGTCGCGTTCCCGCACGACAAACACGTTGATATCGTCTCGTCGCTGCGAAGGAGCAACGGCAATTTTGTGAATGCGTCGTTTACGAGTCGTGTATTGCGGAGCGAGAACGAGGCAAGTTGTGCAGTTTGCCATAAAACGATGTCGCCGCAGGGCGAGTCCGCCGATGAATATTTGGTGCCGCCGCCGCCTGACCTCGGCGAAGGTTTTTGGCTAAAAAGGGGAACTTTTAAGTCCGTTCCTCTCGGTCATACGACCTGTTTTACTTGTCATTCGGCAGATACTGGAATTGAACCCGCACCCGAAAACTGCGGCAGTTGCCACAAACCGCGGCCCGCGCAGCCGGCGGCGGATTTTGACCAGACGCTCTTCGCGGCGCACAAATTGGAAAACAGGCCGGTCTGGCTCGCGTGGAAACGCCGGTTTGGCTCGGGGCGTTTTCAGCATGAACATTTTGCACATAACGAGCTCGCGTGTGCGACGTGCCATAACATATCAACACTGAACGCGTTGGATCCGTTGACTAAGAAGGTTCCGGTCTCATCATGCGCAAAGTGTCATGCGACCCCGACGACGGATGACGGCGGCATTTTGAATTATGTTGTCGATCAGCGAAAGACGGATCCGACATTTGAGTGCATGAAGTGTCATGTCGTATTCGGCAAAATGCCTGTGCCGGCGTCCCACGTACGGGCGGTCGAGGAGGCTGGAAAATGAAGTTTCCACAAACTCTCAGTTCAGTCATGGTCGCCGTTCTTTCGTTGTCGTTCTTGATCGTCGGATGTTCGTCGCCATCGGCGCCCGAGAATACTGCCGTTGCAGAGCCTCCGCCTGCCGAGGAGACCAACTCCAACATTGCGAAGGTAGTAGATACAGGGCAAGATTTTTCACGATTTCTACACAGCAACGAGCAGCACGCACGTCTGCCGTGTCTGTTGTGCCATACTCGTAACGATAACGCTGCGACCCCAACTCTGCCGGGCCACATTCCGTGCGCCAGTTGTCATACCGATCAGTTTGCCGATAGCGGGAATGCGATCTGCTCGGTTTGCCATACGGATGCATCCAGCGGAGCGATGAAGAAGTTTCCACGGTTGAAGAGCTTTAACGTACGCTTCGATCACGCAAAACACACTCGTCAGACAGGATGCGTGACGTGTCATAGCCCGCAGCGTAGAGGCGCGACATTCTCGTATCCTAGCGGACTCAATGCCCACAACACGTGCTATCAATGCCACGGTCCTGAGGCAATGATTGGCGGCGAGAATATCGGTTCATGTGCGACCTGTCACGAACAGGGACGCCCACCCGCCGCAATCAAGGCATCGACGGCTTTTCAGAAGAGTTTTAGTCACGCTGCTCACGCCGGACGTGCGAAGTTGAACTGCTCTTCATGCCACATGGTACGCGCCGGCGCACCCCGCGGCAGGCAAGTTATCTCTCCGGTTGTTGCTATGCACAATCCTCCCAAAGGACGGCAAAGCTGCGCGACCTGTCACAACGACCGCAGAGCCTTTGGGATCGGGGACGGCGTGTTTGAGAGCTGTAAGCGATGCCATCAGGGTGGTAATTTCAGCTTTTAAAAGCGAGGGTGTGGTATTTTTCGCACATCGCGTTCGATCTTTGACAATTCGAGAACACTGCTCACGTTTATAAACCTATACAACGCAATGAGTTACAGCGATATCGGGGTTGAACTGCAGATGGCACAGGCTTTGCGATAACACTATGTTGTCGGGACGCATTTTTTCGTTCCGTCAGATGTGTATGAACAAGGAGTTTATAATGAAGACCAGAAACGCAAAATTTGTAGCCATCATTTCTTTCCTGATATTTGTTGCATTGGTAGTGGTATTCCGAGCCGAAACGCAAAGTTTTGCCGGGGAAGAGGTTCAAGATGCAGCCGCATCGTACAAGAAGAACTGTGCGATGTGTCACAGCCCTAAAGCTGAGAAGTTCTATGATCCGAATATGCCGGAGGAAGAGCAGATCGAGATCATCATGAAGGGCAAGAAGATGGAAAAGCCGCCTCACATGCCCGGCTACGAGGCAAAGGGAATGAAGACCGAAGAAGCGAAAACACTTGTCGACTACATGAAGTCGCTTAGGCAGCCTGCCGAATAGGGATCGCCTCATAGGACACTTAACCTAGACACCAAAACCCGCTGTATCGAGCATTTTTACTGACGCCGATCGCGGGTTTTGGGATTTTTGCGTTTGTCAGCTGTTCTTGGATGTAGTGTGATTTATGAAAGAAGAAAACGAAAGGCCCGAATCCGAACGTCCCGAAGACGGAAAGCCTATGGTCAT
The DNA here is from genome assembly GCA_016700075.1 of Acidobacteriota bacterium. Taxonomy (NCBI): domain Bacteria; kingdom Pseudomonadati; phylum Acidobacteriota; species Acidobacteriota bacterium. Next base: position 2,006,229 of record CP065000.1, read on the forward strand.
GCCCAGCCTGCTGCGAAACTATATCAGTTTCGTCGGGATCGCTATTGCCGCAGCGAGCTTCACGAGTTTCGTTCTGCTGTTCATGATCGAACTAACAGGCGACACAGATAACCCGTATACAGACCTTGTTACATTTATTTTTGTACCGAGTGTTCTGGTTTTTGGGTTGTTTCTGGTCGTGCTTGGGGCCCTGATAGAAAGGCGTCGCCGCCGGAATAAGGCCCCTGAGGATATAGCGCCTTTTCCGGTCATCGATCTGAACGACCCGAAGCGGAGACGCACCCTTATAGTCTTTGGCTGTCTTTCGTTCGCTTTTCTCTTCCTGTCTGCATTTGGCAGCTATCGCGCGTTCGAATACACGGAAAGCGTCATATTTTGCGGCCAAGCGTGCCACACGGTGATGGAGCCTGAATTTGTTTCGTATCAGGCGTCTCCGCATGCGAAGGTCGCATGCGTCGAATGTCACGTCGGCAGCGGTGCTGACGCCTATGTGCAGGCAAAGCTGTCCGGTATGCGGCAGCTTTACGGCGTGATGACGGGGCACTACAACCGTCCGATCCAAACTCCGATCCATAATCTCCGCTCAGCGACCGAAACCTGTCAAAAATGTCATTGGTCGGAAAAATATCATGGAGACGTTCTAAAGGTCTTTAACCATTATGCCTACGATGAGGCTAACACGCTGAATCAAACCCGTATGCTGCTTAAGGTCGGCGGCGGAAACGCAGCGACCGGGCCTGTCGGCGGCATCCATTGGCACATGAATCTATCGAATGACGTGGCATTTGTTTATTCAGATGAAAGACGTCAGGTGATCCCTTGGGTCAAGTTCACTGATGCTACTGGAAAGGTGACCGAATACCGCACGGCCGATTTCACGGCATCGCAGGCAGAGATCGATAAGATGCCCCAACGGAAAATGGACTGTGTCGATTGCCACAGCCGTCCGGCGCATGACTATCTTTCGCCTGCCAGAGCTGTAGATGTTGCGTTTGACGCAGGCAAGCTGGATCAGAGCATTCCCTTTTTAAAGGCAAGGGCCGTCGATGCTCTAGCAAAGGAATACGAAACAAAGGATGAGGCCCTCGCGGCCATAGCCCGCGATATCAATCAGTATTACCAGACTACGCATCCTGATGTTTTCGCTAAGAAAGGTACTGCTGTCGCGGCCGCGGTTTCTGAAGTACAGAGGCTGTATCAAACCTATTTTTTCCCCGAGATGAAGACCGATTGGCGGGCCCATATCAACAATATCGGCCATTTCAACGCACAAGGGTGTTTCCGATGTCATGACGGCCAGCATTTCAGCAAGGAGGGCAAGCCGATCAGAAACGACTGTGCGGTCTGCCACACGACGCTGAGCCAGACCTATGCCGGAAGTACTTTTGTTCCGGAGAACGGCGTGTTCCGGCATCCGGTAGAACTCGGTACGATGAACACCTACCAATGTGCCGCATGCCACAAAGGCGATAAGGCCTTTGTCCATCCTCTTAATCTCGGTGATATATCGAGATTCCAATGTGCGGAATGCCACAAAGGCAATCCCGGATATTGATCATAAAACAAAAAACCGGCGGAGTGGGGAACTCCGCCGGATGTGCGATGATGCGGTTACTACGAGACTGAGATCATCTGTCATTGGCTCGTCCGCCAAAGAAGATCCTCAGCGATGTGAACGGCAGGTGTGATCTGTAATTCAGCGACGGAGTTTGAACGTCGCTATACTTGTAGTATTGATAACCGGCATTCCAATCAATGTTCCGGTTCAGTTTAACGGAGACCTTGATCTCCGGGGAAGTAAATGACATCGGATATGACCCGACCAAGTTCTGCGGCAGAGCTCCGATACGCGATCCCTGACCGTTATCCTTGCTGATACGATAGCTGCCGTAAAAACCGACACGGCGTCCGGCCTTGACCGAGATATCGACGTGTCCGAAATGGTCACGGGCGAAAAACTCGCTGGTGCCCTGTGTTTGAACACCTCCGAGAGGCAATATGATCGGCGTGTAGCTATCCAAATGCCTGTACGAATAGCCGCCGCTCAGCATAACTGCATCGGCGGGCGTCCAGTCCATCGAACTCGAGAAATATCGTGTTTTCACTCGGGTCGTGAAGTCGATATTCGGATTCGTAAGGAAAGTGGAGGGGTTTGTGTTGTCCTTGGTCATCGCTGAAAGGCTCAGGCCCACCTTATTGAACGTGAATCTGCCTCGAACCTTGTAGTTAGTGAACTTATAGTTCTCCACACGCGAAAAGACGTTATCGGCGGTACCTTTCTCTATACTGGAGAAGATAGCACCAAACTTTTTGACCTTGATCTTAACGCCTGCGATGAGCGTGTGGGTGCTGTTCTCCTCTGTTTCGTTCACGATGCGTGGATTAGTTCCGGAAGGCGGAGACGTTAGCGTAGTGTCCCGAACGGCGATATCGACCTTACGATGTGTGAATCGATAACCGACGTGAAATCCGAAATACCTGTTTACCTGATAATCGCCCTCTGCGAGATTCGAGTATCTCAGGTAATCAGTGATCCGGAACGCGTTCGACCTTACGATCGCTGTGGCGAGCGGAGTTCCGCTTGCATTTCGACGGAAAAGGGCATTGTCCAGATCTTCTCCTCCGTTTATCGTGAACGCGTCGATGGTGAACGAGTTCGAGATCCTAAAGTCTTTAGTTGCCATCCATGTGGCACCCAGATCGCCGCGCTTCTGGATCCTCTTCGCAAAGCTGTTGATCAAAAAGCGGTCGAGGTCAACGAAATTGTTCGAGTTGTCGCGGCCGGTAATCGTCTCAAACAAAGCCATCGCCGAATCTGTAGAGGCATAGATGCCTCGGGCGGTAACCTCGAGCCTTTCAGCGAACGTCTTATTTAGGAAGCCCTGCGTGAAATAGGTCTTTCCTTCCGTGGGCATGTCCCTGCGAAAAGTAGCAAGAACGCCGTTGTTAGTGGTGTTGTTGCCCGGATGCGGTGCGGTCAGTTCCCAAAACGAACGGTCACGGAAATTGCGGATCCCCTGCGTAAGTCCATAATTCAGTCCGATCACCCTACCTTCGATCCCGACGCGATAGTCGTCGGTCCGGTTATTGGTGTTGGTGGCGACCGGAAATTCATCGCTGTACGCCCTTGTGGTATTGAAACCGGGACCATTCATGTTCCCGAAGCTTGCACCCAAGATGAAGCGTATCTTTTCGTTCTGAGGCAGGATCGTGCCGTCAAAATCTGCAAAAGTGTGCTTAGTGTTGCTTGTGTGCTGCCCCAGGGCAACGTTCGACAGATCGTTAAAATATTTGATCCGCCGAACGTTCGCGTTGAATTTGTAGGCACCGGTCCGCTCCATATTCACGCGTGTGAAACCCGAAGGATCGGAGCCCCAACCGGTGTTGGTAATGAAAAGCGAATCAAACCACTTGCCTTTACCTGATTCTGCTTCGAACAGAATATTCGAATCGAACGTCCTGAATCCTTGTTTATAGTTCAGGTCACTTCGATATTTTTTCTCACTGCCTGAAACATCCTTCCACCGCCAGCCGAATTCGGTCGTTGCGGTCACGGTGTAGCCTCCGACAGTGGCCGGCGATGCTTCTGGGGTTTGTGCCGCCGCAGCGACAGCAAACAAGGAAACTAGCGCAAATGTAACTAGAGTGCGGCCTAAAGGACTAGCCAAGCCGAACACTGAGTTATCTCTTGATATTTTTTCAGTCATCATTTACCTCCGGCATGCACTCTATCTGAAGAAGAATCTGCTTGAGTTGGATCCGTGTATTGTTGTATGACACGTTGTACATTCCTTGTACCTGACGTTCAGCTGATTGTGGAATGACGGTAAACCGGGAGCCAACTGCTCAGTGATATTGCTGTGGCATTCCAAACACAACTGTCTGATGTTGCCTCGATTGAGCATCTTCGGATTTGCAGATCCGTGCGGAGCGTGGCAAGCGGCACAGCCCTCGGTCTTGAGCGGGGCGTGTTCGAAAACGAACGGGCCTTGTTTGGTTGTGTGGCATTTCACACACGATGTGTCGGCCCCTACGCCGAGTTTTGCCTGTTTTGACTCAAATCCGCCGTGAGCGTTGTGACAGCTGGTGCAGTTCATGGCTCCTTCCAAAACTTTGTGATGAAATGGCTTGCTGAACTGAGCGCGTGTTTCCGTATGGCAGCTCATGCACAACTGCGGTTCGGGCTGGCGAAGCATGGCATTCGGAGCCCTTCCGGGATTTTGTCTGGATACATCGCCTACGAAAACGACGGAGTCAGGACGGAAATTGTTTTCCGGAGCACTATGCGATGAATGGCAGTCTGTACAGCCGACGTCATTGCGCCAATGTTCGCCGCGGCGAAAGTTATTATGAGCCTCTTTGCCTGAATGGCAGGTAAGGCATGTTTCAGAGATCTCTTTCGAATTCTTATCTTTGAATGAGATGATCTTCTTCGGATCGTTCTCCTCGATATGTGCCTTGCCGGGGCCATGACAGGCTTCGCAGCCCAATACCTTGTCTTTCCATGCGGGCACATCTTTCAACTTCGCGTGTTTTGTCATAGCAAAGTGCTTTGACTGATCCTCGTGGCACGCAAGGCAAGCCTCACTGCCGACGTAATCATCCGCGTTACCGGAAATCGCCGGAGCTGCCGCCGCCATTTCCTCACTTACCGAAACCCCCATTGCAGGGGAAAAGCTGCCGGAAATCGCCCAAATTGTCACAAGGACAGAAAATCCCGCCAGCAAAGCGACCTTTACTTTAAATGATGAAGCCATGTTGTGCCTCCGAAAAGAGTGATGAGGAAAACATTTCCCCGCGATAATATTAGGCGGGGCAATAAGATTTATCTGTGAGCGATGTCACAAATTTCAATAAAAGTTAAGCTAACAGAGAAATTGATGAGCATTCCCGTTCCCATTCATATTCAGCCCATCGCTTCTCGATGCCTGTAAACGACAACCGATGACCGACCGAAGCCTTTCACGGTCATGAATTACTAACTCAGAGCCCTTAAGGGTTACAACGCCAATTTCACGAAATGTACGAAGCGCTCTGGTAACCGTCTCGCGGGATGTTCCTATCATCCGTGCGATATCCTCATGTGTAAATGCATTTCGGATCACGATGCCGTTCCCATTGCAGTTCATTCCCGAGGACCAGTCCAAAAACAATGTTGCAAGTTTGTCGGCGACCGATTCACCAAGCCCAAGTGCACAGACCTGCCGGGTCGCGCGCTGGAGCGAGCTGCTTAACTGAACAGCAGCATTGAAGCAGGCCGCGGGATGCTCGTGCAGAAACCTGTCAAAGTCGGGTGCGGAAATATAGTTGACCACGGCATCCTCGATCGAGCACGCAGTGGTTTCAAAATTTCCCCCGGACATCACAGAGCTAAGGCCCATCAAAGAACCAGGCGATACGATGTCCAAAATAATGACCTTTCCGTCGGGCGAAGACGAGGTTATCTTTACCTTTCCCTCACAGAGAATGTAAACGCCGTGGGCAGGCTGCCCTTCAAGAAAAATAATGGAGCCTTTTGGGAATGATCTGGAAAACTTGATGGCGTCCAATGCGATCCCGACATCATGAGGCAATTCGCAAAAATAATTATGAGAGCGGTTGTCACAACCGCTGCACTTTAACCCGCCGTTTATAGTAATAGTGTTTTTCATCATCGCCTACAGGTAGCTGCAACCTGTCGGCAACATTCAAAGGCAAACCTCATTCCACTGAATTAAAGGAAAAGCACCACTAAATTACTCTATTCTCTTCAATTTAACAATGATTTGCCGCAAATGTTGCGAAGTTTTCGGGCAAGGCGCGTAAATTTACGCGCTATTGCCGTATTATTGATCGACTGACTAGTTCTCGAACCGAAGCAGCGTAACACGGCCGTCCGCACTCGAAATGTCGATGCCGTCCTCGTCCGAGAAGCGGCTCAAGTGCATCGTGATCTCCTTGACGTCATTGACGGTGTGACACATTGTATTTACACGAATGAATAGATTGGTCCGGCCGTCACGGGATTCCTTGTCGATTCCCGAGAACGGCAACCCGCTTTCTATCCAGTAGTCCGTAACGACGTTTGCCGGATTTTCAAAAACACCCAACCGCGTCTTGCGGCCAAGATTGGCGCCGTTGAAGTAAGAAATGAAGTCAGACCAATTGTCTCTTGTTGCTACTGCAGACATATTACCTCCGCGAGTGAAACCACTAATTACATAACATTGCAAAGCTTTTCTTCGAAAAGTTTTGCTGAAACGGTCAAAAAATCGTACGCCGTGACCAAACCGATCAACTTTGCATCCTTGACCACCGGCAGGCAGCCGATCCGTTTTTCGCGCATCAATTCCAGGGCGGTCAGCGTCGGTGTTTCGGGATCTATGGTAATGAGATCGGTCTTCATGACGTCCCGCACGATCAATTCGGCAGGACCGCGGATCTTTCCCAAAGCGAAAAGCTCCAATAGATCACGGTGCGAGACAATGCCGATAAGATTGCCCGCGTCATCTTCCACGGGAACGTGCCGGACATGCTTCCAATGCATTAGACTGGCCGCAAGGTCGAGGACATCCTCAGGCCGCACGGTAAACAGATCGACGGCCATGAACTGCTCCACGGTCTTGTAATTGTCTATCCATTCAGACTGCTCCGGAATGGTTGCCGGCTCCCATTCGTGTACAGGCATATTTTTCTCCTGATTTTCCTTGATCGAAGAGGTCAGCGACCTTAACCGCACATTCCATTTTGCACGTTCGTCCATTCCGGCTACGGATTCGATCATCCAGCAGGCACCGGTCTTCTCGGCCTTTATTCGTTTTTCCAGTATTTCAAAAAGTCTTTCACTGTCGTTCTCGTCCACGCCGACACGCTGCAGCCCTTTGCGGGCACGCGGCAGCAGTTCCTCGAGGATCAGGCGTCCCACGCGGCGGCTTTTGCCGTCAAGGCCATAGATCTGGCCGTTCATTCCATAGCGGGCTACGTTGTAGAAATTGTTCTTTGCGTCGTCAAAGGACATATATTCTGTTATGTCCCCAAACTCCTCGGGCAATTCCGTCATAAGCCCAAGAAAGAATGCCGCATTTGCCATCTCATCAACTACGGAAGGCCCCGCCGGGAGATATCTTGCCTCGATCCGCAGTCCCGGTTTGCCGTTCGCGACCCCATAGCACGGGCGATTCCATCGCCATATCGTGCCGTTATGCAGCCGCCAGGCAGCGAGCTGCGGAATTCCACCTTTCTGAAGTGTCTCAACCGAGTTTTCCTCGATAGCTTGCGTCAGCAGTATCCTGAAACGAACTGCGTCCTCATGAAGGACCTCTATTATTGAGTCATTGACCCATCGATCGCCGAAATTCACGCGAGGCGGCTGGCTTCTTTCTTTATGTATATGCGACCGAGTGTCTGCAGCGTGCTGAAAAAGTGCGATCCGCGTCTCATGCCAAAGCCTGTGAGCGAACAGCAGCGGCGAATTCACAGCCGATGCCAGAACGGGAGCCGAAATGGCCTGTGCCCAATTGTAATACCGTACAAAATCTTTCGCTCCGACCTGCAGGTGAATTTGAAAACTGGTATTGCAAAACTCTGTAAATGTATCCTGCAGGGTCAACTGAAGTTCATCCAGGCCCTTGATCTGGATGAGCCTATCTTCTCCGTGGAGCATCGTCACCACGCGGTTTATTTCGCGATATCTCGGCAGCGGTGTTAAGTTCTTTTCCGACAGATCTGAGACCTGGATCGTAGGCAAAATACCCGCCAGCAATATGTCAGCCCCAAATTCTCCGGCGGCATTCCTTACGACATCCAGTACATCTAAGATCTCTGCTTCAAGCTTGGCCAGGCAGTCTCCGTTCAGGTCAAGCGGCGTGAGGTTTGCTTCCAGGTTGAAACGCCCGATCTCTGTTGTCAGCCTGTTGTCGCCGGCTGCCTCGATGACCTCCATCGCTATCGGTGCCGGCCGCATTGCGGAATCAACCAGGAACATCTCCTGCTCGGCACCGATGCGAAGGACATTCTCCTCGAACATTCCACTCTCCAGCATTTTTTCGAGAGCCTGCAGGTCGTGCAGTACGCCCATTGTAAAGGTGCGCATCTGAGCTTCGTCGTAATCTAATGAAATGGTCTTTTCGCCCATACTTATCCGGTACGTTCGCGAACGAAGGGACTTATAACGTCATGTTTCCGCCTGCTTACCACCAGCGTTTTTCCGATCCATCTGCGTCGTCTAAAGCCCAAGAGGTGAAATATCTGTAAAGGGAACACACGGGCTACGCTCGTATTTACGATCAATGTGTCCGGGTCTTTGCCGTCTCGCCTCACTCCGGGCAATATCCGAACCCAATATTGAACCCCGATGCGTCTCAAAACTCCGCTAAGCCACAACCAAAAAGGCCAGATACGCCGTCCGGTGAAAAATCCATCCTCGCCGAGCTTCTGATACAGCGGCATCAGCAAAACACCATTCTCACCGGCAAACACTCTTCCATTCCGGTCGACCGCAAGAGCCTGTCCTTTTTCGATCGGATCGAAATTGTTATAACCGGCGTCCATCATGAAATCGTCCTCGGGCTTCACGGGGTGACGATATCTTATCTCGAATATTTTTGAACCATTAGCGGCCGCATCGAGGCGTTTATATTTTTCTTTAATATCCGGAACGTCCTTTTCGGCAAGAATGCCGGAGTTCACCAGTGCGAGCCAAACAAGTGCTTCATGATTCTTCACGGTCTTTCCAGAATAATGCTGCCCGCCCTCGAAACCGAGCGTGACGGCTCCGAGATTGTTCAGGTATTCGAGCATGGTTCCCTCCAATTGCTCCTCGATACCGAGCAGGATCGCAACCGGAAATTGCTGTGCAAAATTGCGGTTACGCAGCGTATCCCCAACGGTCGCAAATGGCATCCCGTCCGCGGAGGTTGAATGCAGATCTAGCACATATACTTCGCCCCTTGCGGTGATGAGGATACTGTCGAGGATCGAATCAAGTTCCGTAAGTTCAATGCCCTCAGATGTTTGGAGCATTTCCTGCGAGCCGACTTTTGACATCGCGGAGGACGTCCACGCTCTGTTCAGATCGTGCTCAATAAATCGTTTGCCCTCGATCAGAGCTCTGGTGTTTCCGGAAAGAAACACCACTCTTCCTTGTATACGGTCACTTCGATCTCGGAGCGTGGAAGCGACCTTGCGAAGAGCGATGACTCCCGCGTTCTCGTTTCCGTGCAGCCCGCCGACCACGATCAAGGTCGGTCCGGCGACATCACCGATGAAGGACGCGATATTGTGGTCTCCCGCAGTAACAACACCCGGTCCCTGATCAGACCGTTGAATACTTCGATCATCAGTTGATAATTGTGGTGTCACTGAATTCCTCCTACTTCAGCGTTTAGAATCTGAATACACAACCATTCCTGCAATATTCATTCCAAGTCGATCTCTCGAAATCGGCCCATAAGTAGGCAGAAATTTGACAAATTGGAGCCGAAATATGTCCAAGGTGAGAAGATTTTAACGGCGCGTGTGTAATTTCACACACTTTGGGAGCAAAATTCGATCAAAAATGGAGCTTTCGCTGGCATAGTGCTTGCACCTACGCTCGGCAGGCAAATCGGCCGGGCCGATGCCAAAAAAAGATGAGCGGGTGGTTCTAAAGTTATGCGGGTCTTGATCGGGTACAACGGATCCTCAGCATCGTCAGCAATATTTGAGGATCTCACTTTTGCTGGGTTGCCGCCAAAGTCCGAGATCCGGATCTTGGTGGTGGCCGATCCCTTGGTTTTTCCGAAGACCGAAGCAGAGGCCAACGACCTAGCCGAATCTGCTCACCGGGAAATGTGCAATCGATTTCCGAATTATGTTTTTCAATACCGGCTGGATTCCGGAGATGCGGCCGGATCGGTGGTGCGCGAGGCGGACGCTTTTCACCCGGACCTGATAATGCTCGGTGAACCGGGAAATCCCGACGCCGACGGTCATTTTAAACTCGGCCCGGTTTCACAAAAGGTTATTTCCGATACGACATGTTCTGTCAGGATCTCAAGAGCTCCCGGCGTAAAAGAAGCAAGGCCCACACGGGTGCTGGTGGGCTACGACGGAAGTGCCGGTTCGAAATGTGCTGTGGAATCATTATTGTCCAGAACTTGGCCTGACGGCCTCGAGGTCAGATTTGTCAGCGTTGCTGATTCCGCCGTTGTAGCGACCATAGGACGATTCGCACCGCAGATAAGAGATCTTGCCGTCAGTGAGCGGTACGTACAGCAATGGGCAGAAACACTATGCGAAGGGTCGAGAAAGCGGCTCATCAAAGCAGATATTGCATCTGATGTCGCTGTGAGGTTTGGCAGCCCTGTCACGGGTATTCTGACTGAAGCAGTTGATTGGAGAGCCGACGCGATCTTGGTAGGTCCTCACAGCGCACCAACCATTGGCGAACGATCGACGTTGGGAAATGTGTCCCTCGCAGTAGCTGCCGGAGCCGACCGGTCCGTCGAAATATGTCGCTGTTTCACATGAAACGCCGCCTCTCGGGTCATCGAAATTTCTTTCCAAATCCCTAACACTGTTATAAACTGACCGTTTCGGTTTCGATTGCCGAAGTGGGTATGTTTGACGAGACGTTCGATGTAATTGTCATTGGGGCAGGTCATGCCGGATGCGAAGCGGCATCTGCTGCGGCGCGCCTCGGCGTAAGGACCGCGCTCGTCACGATCAACTTGGACCTTGTCGGACAGATGTCGTGCAATCCCGCGGTAGGAGGCATTGCGAAGGGCCATGTGGTCCGGGAAATAGATGCCCTTGGCGGGATCATGGGCCGTCTGATCGATCGGGCGGGCATCCAGTTCAGACTCCTGAATCGATCAAGAGGCCCTGCGGTGCAATCGCCGAGAGCCCAGGCAGATCGGTCACTATATCGAACGGAGATGCGTTCGCTCTTGGAAAACACCGGCGACCTTGGACTGCGACAGGGAGTTGTGACCGAGTTAATTGTTGTAAACAATAAAGTTATAGGCGTTGAGCTGCAAGATTCGAGAAGGTTTGGAGCGTCTACTGTGGTCATTGCCACCGGTACATTTCTGAATGGAATGATACACACCGGCCGGACCACCTATTCCGCCGGTCGTGCAGGCGAACCCGCATCGATCGACTTGGCCGAACATCTGAAGCGCCTCGGTTTTCCGGTCGGCCGACTAAAGACCGGAACACCGCCGCGGCTTGATGGAAGAACCATCGAATGGGATGCCTTTGAGCCGCAACCGCCTGATGAACGTCCCGTCCCTTTCTCGTTTTCAACGGATAAGATCGAGCAAAAGCAGATAAATTGTTTTATCGGCTATACCAACGAACATATTCACCGCGAAATTCGAGGCAATTTGGATCAATCACCACTCTATTCGGGGAAAATAAAGGGAGTTGGTCCCCGATATTGCCCATCTATCGAAGACAAGGTCGTTAAGTTTGCTGAAAAAGATAGGCACCAGCTGTTCCTCGAACCCGAAGGGCACGACACGAACGAGGTCTATCTGAACGGTTTTTCGACGTCACTGCCGTCGGGGCTGCAGCTTGAATTGCTGCGAATGATCGAAGGATTTGAAAATGTACGGATCATTCGGCCCGGCTATGCTATCGAATATGATTTCGTGGATCCCAGGGAACTTAAACCCACGATGGAAAGTTCCAGGATCGACGGTCTTTTTTTGGCCGGACAGATAAACGGCACTACGGGCTATGAAGAGGCGGCATGTCAGGGACTTTTGGCCGGAATAAATGCAGCCTTTAAGGTCGAAAAGCGGCAGCCTTTTATGTTGGGCCGCAATGAGGCTTATATCGGCGTTTTGGCCGACGATCTGATAAGGCATGGCGTCGATGAGCCGTACCGTTTGTTCACCTCGCGTGCTGAGGCTCGGTTGACGCTGCGGCATGATAATGCGGACAGGCGGCTCACGGAAAAAGGTAAAGAGGTCGGCTTGATCGGCGATCAGGAATGGGAGAGGTTCAACAATAAGCGAGAAAGGCTGGCAAGACTCCAGGAGGCTCTCGATAACTCGCGTTTTAGACGCTCATCGCCTGAATACGCCGGAGTTGCGGGTATTCTGGGCAAGGACCTTGGGGATTCCTTTACACTTACTCAGCTTGCGATGCGACAGGGTGTTACTCCGGATCTGATCAGGCGGCTGCTGCCGGCAGAATTGCAAAATGAGGTCTCTGTGGAGGATCTTGAATCGGCGCTTGCGGATTCACTGTACAAAGGGTACATCGAAAAACATCAAGCCGCCGCGGAACGGGTCAAAAATCACGATAGTTTGAAAGTTCCGGAAGGCTTTGAGTTCTCGTCAATTGGCGGATTATCGAATGAAATGGTCGAAAGGCTGGAAAGGGCAAGACCAAGCAATTTCGGTCAGGTCAGGTCTGTCTCCGGGCTAACCCCTGCCGCGCTTTCGTCGGTTCTTGTTCACCTCACCGCAGCAGGCACCGATCGGCGTCCGACAAACCGGTAGTCAAATGTGGCACGTGCCACATGGTCGATCACGCTGTCTTTATGTGGCACGTGCCACATTTTAATTCGCGCCTAGACGGGCTGTGTGCTAGATTAACAATAATTGCTGTAAATGGGCAGAGTTATCGCTGTTGCGAACCAAAAAGGCGGAGTAGGGAAAACGACGACGGCAGTCAATTTGGCCGCGGCATTGGCGCTTGAAGGGAAAAAGGTCTTGCTGATCGATGCCGATCCCCAGGCAAATGCGACCTCCGGGGCGGGCGTGCCCCGAAATGTCTCTCGAAAAAGCCTCTACGACGCCTTGATCGGCGGTGAACCTGTCAGGGAAATGGTCGTTTCTACCGACATACCTACACTTTGGGTGCTGCCGTCCGACAAGAATCTGGCGGGTGCCGAGGTCGAACTGGTCGAATCTGCAGAGCGTTCGGGTGCTCTGAAGAAGTTGATAGAGGACGTTCGCCCATTTTTTCATTATTTGATCATAGATTGCCCGCCGTCATTAGGATTGCTCACACTGAACGGCCTGACCGCTGCCGACACGCTTTTGGTTCCGATCCAATGCGAATATTACGCACTCGAAGGGGTCACAGAGTTATTTGATACGCTGGCGAGGCTAAGAAGAGAGCTGAATCCAAATTTAGCGATCGAGGGCCTTTTGCTGACGATGTATGACGAAAGAACTAATCTTTCGTCGGCTGTAGCCAAAGACCTAAGGGATTTTTACGGTTCCCGCGTACTAAAAACTGTGATCCCCAGAAATGTGAGGTTGGCGGAAGCCCCAAGTTTCGGTAAACCCATTGCGATCTACGACCCCAGATCGCGCGGGGCCGAAAGCTACAGACAATTGGCAAAGGAGATTCTTAAAAATGGCTAGACAACCTCTTGGCCGAGGGCTGAACGCCTTGCTGGGAGAGGCAAGTGCTCCGACGGCCGAAAACAAGACCACTGAGATCGATATTGACCTGATCGATCCCAATCCCGATCAACCAAGATCCCGATTTGCCGACGACACTCTGGAGGAACTCGCGCAGTCGATCAGGTCTAACGGCATAGTGCAGCCTATTGTTGTTCGACAGATCGGAACAAGGTACCAGATCGTTGCGGGAGAGAGGCGTTGGCGAGCAGCGCAAAAGGCTGAATTGCGTCGGGTGCCGGTTGCTGTAAGGGAGGTTTCAGACGAGAAATTGTTAGAGTTGGCCCTGATCGAGAATATTCAACGACAGGAATTGAACCCGATCGAGGAAGCGTCAGCATACCGCAAACTCATTGATAACATTGGACTTACGCAGGAAGCGGTCGCTGAACGGGTTGGGCGATCAAGGACATCTATCACCACAGCGATGCGTCTGCTCAAGCTTCCCGCGACGGTCCAAAAGGACCTTGAGAACGGAATGCTGTCAGCAGGCCACGGCAGGGCTTTGCTCCTGACTGACGACCCAATTATCCAAAGGTCCGTCGCCGATGAGATAATTGAGAAAGGCCTTTCGGTTCGCGAGGTAGAGAGGGCTATAAAGGCCGATCGAAACGTCCCTAGGCCTGGAACCAAAGGAAATGAAACCGCCGCAGATCCAAATATAAAGGCGGCCGAGGTTCGTTTGATGCGGGAACTTAAGACAAACGTAAAGATCCGGCCAAATGGTAAGGGTTCTGCGGGAAAGATCGAGATCGAATACTACAATCTCGACGACCTTGATCGTATCTATCGGCAGATCATCGCGGGGCAGAATTGATGTTCCTATTCATTTTCGAATCGCTCGGCACGTCTGAACTGATCCTGATAGGGATCGTTGCTCTGATCTTTCTGGGTCCGCGCAAATTGCCCCTGATGGCGCGAAAGATCGGAAAAATGATGGCAGAGTTTCGGTCAACGGCAGGTGAATTCAGAGAGACCTGGTCACGCGAAGTCAATTTCGAGGAAGAAGCTAAGTCCTTACAGCTCAGTGAGTTAGAGGCGGAAGAGCCAATTGCGAACACCTCGGATACCCGCTCTGCCAAACCAACCGTGAAGGAAGTCGACCCGGAAACATTTAAACAGCTCAGCAACCGAGCCGAGCTTTCTGAACAGATCGATCAGGAAGACACTGCAGTCGAAAAGGCCGCAACAGAAAATGAGAGAGCCGAGTGGCTTTAGATCACCGGCATAAGATGCCAGCAATCGAAAATACAGATCCAACGGCACAGATGTCGTTTCTGGAGCACCTGGACGAGCTGCGGCGGCGGCTGGTCAATTCTGTCATTATCGTCGTCCTCGCGTTCGTTGTGTGCTGGTTCGTTTCAGACCGAATATACGAGTTCCTGTCGGTTCCCATCCGCCAAGCGCTTTCCGAGGCTGAGAGACGAGAATTGCCGGTTGCCGGCCTGACCGGCGAAGAAAAGATACTATCCATCGGCGAACTCAAGATGGGCGACAAAGGCCGGTATGTTTTCGACCGCACTTTCCGGGTCGGAATGGGTGTTGTGCCTTCGGGAGCGACGGTTTCCGCAGAAGTAGCCGTTGACGCGGCCGGCGAACCGGGCCTTTTCACGACAGAGGAGTTAGTTACATCAAACGCGATAATTCCAAAAGGAATGAGGCTGCCGGTCGTTTTGGATGGGACGGGCGAAGCGGGAATGGAAGAGCGGATGGTGTTTACGACCGCCGTCGAGCCGTTCACGCTATATGTCACGGTATCGCTTTATGCCGCTCTGGCCCTTTCTGTACCGTTCCTCCTGTGGCAGATATGGGGCTTCATATCACCTGCCTTGTATCTGCACGAACGCAAATATGTGACCCCGTTCATCGGCCTTTCAACGATCTCTTTCGTTCTGGGCGTCGCCTTTGCATACTACATCGTATTTCCTCCTGCGGTCAGATACTTGCTGGCATTAGGCGAAAATTTCAAGCCGGTCTTGAGGGCAAGTGATTATCTGGACTTTATCACCATCATAATGTTGGCGATGGGCGTAATATTCCAAATGCCCGCAATTACCTACGTTCTGTCGCGCATCGGGCTGGTTTCCGCAGGCCTGATGATACGCAGTTGGAAGATCTCTCTGGTTGTTATCCTCATCGTCGCTGCTGTTGTTTCCCCCACGGGCGACGTACCAAACATGATGCTGTTTGCAATGCCAATGACCGCCCTCTATGTGGTGTCGATATTCATAGCGTGGGTCTTTGGCAGCAAACGTAAGACCGACGCCGAGGTCTAGTCTTCAAATATGCAACCTGCAGCAGCTTCAAAGCATCTTGTGTTATTGGATATTTACTTCTAAAATAAGGGATTCTGTTCGCTTTTGTTCATTTTCGTGAGTCTCGACAAAACCGGCGGAATTTGGAGTCTAAGTACAATGCGTTACGTCAAAGCAAGTTTGATCTCATTTTTTGTCCTGGTCGTAATGGCGGATACGGGGGCGGCACAGCGTCCTGAACCTCGGCCTACGGTCGATCCGTCTGAAAGGCCGCGCAATGTCCGCCCGGAGCTCAAGACAGCCTATAAGAAGTGGTTGGAAAACGACGTTGCCTACATCATCACCGATCAGGAGAAAAAGGCATTTCGCGCCCTCGCTACCGACGAAGAAAGAGAGAACTTCATTGAGAATTTTTGGCGTCGTCGTGATCCGAATCCTGACACCGAGGAAAATGAGTACAGGGAAGAATATTACGAACGAATCGCCTATGCCAACGAGCATTTCACCTCGGGAATTCCCGGCTGGAAAACCGATCGCGGCCGGATCTACATAACATTCGGTAAGCCCGACTCGATCGAATCAAGACCCGCGGGCGGCATGTACGAGCGTCCGAGCTACGAGGGCGGCGGCTCCACTTCTACTTATCCTTTCGAGGTTTGGTTCTATCGTCATCTTGACGGCGTTGGCGACGGACTCGAGATCGAGTTCGTTGATCCGACGGGAACGGGTGAATATCGTTTGGCCCGTGACGCACAGGAAAAGGACGCTCTGAAGTTCGTTCCGGGTGCAGGCCTGACTCTGAATGAACAGCTTGGGCTCAGCACGAAGGGTGATCGTATAACCGGCATCGGTTCGAAAGACGCACCGAACTATATGCGAGAGCAGGACTCGCCCTTCCGCCGGCTTGAGATCATGACTAACCTGATGCGTCCGCCGCAAGTCAAGTTCAGCGATCTGCAAGGTTTGGCAGGCGGCGATTCCGGTGTGCTAGATAATAATCCGCTCGATTTCGATCTGCGGGTCGATTTTTTCCGGCAGTCAGATGACCGAGTTATCACGGCGTTCACGGTTCAAACAAACAACAAGGATCTGACGTTCGAACAGGTCGGCGGCCTCGAGCAGGCGACGATGAACATCTTCGGGCGAGTGACCGCCGTTTCGGGCAAGAGGTCGGGCATTTTTGAGGATTCGGTTTCAACAACAGCCACCGCTGAGGAATTGCTGGACGCCCGCGACAAAAAGTCGGTCTATCAAAGGGCGATCGCTCTGACGCCGGGAACGTACAAGGTTGACGTCGTCGTCCGTGATGTGAAATCCGGCAACAGAGGGATCCGCAATCTGGGATTCACGGTCCCGAAATACGATGAAAAGAAACTGTCGACGTCTTCGCTGATACTTGCCACGCGTCTTAGAACAACCAACGAGAACGACATTGGCCAGATGTTCGTCATTGGCAATTCAAAGGTGATCCCTAACCTGTCAGGCAATTACCGCGTAGGCCAGGAGGTCGGCGTTTACCTACAGGTTTACAACGCCGGTATCGATCAGACGACGCTTCGCCCCGCCGTTGATGTCGACTACGTCCTTTTTAAGGATGGTAAGGAAGTATTTCGTCAGAAGGAAGATTGGGAGGGACTGAGCGATTCGGGGCAGCGGCTTACATTGGCAAAATTGCTTCCGACCACGCTGCTTCCGCTCGGCAACTACGAGATCCGTGTGCAGATACGAGACCTTGTTGGCGGTCAGATGGTTGAAAACAAAGGGAAGTTTTCGATACTTCCTTAAGCTTGATGTTTGTCTAATTTGCGAAGGCTGCCGAAAGGTAGCCTTTTCTATTTGCGGCGGACAATGATTATTGGCGAGTTCAACTTTTCACTGGTCGCGACTATTGCGGATGCGTCCGGTATGTAAGCAATGGCTTCACCTGCTTCACGCTTTCCTAGGTCAATAGGTCGAGGGGTCTGTTTCCAAATATCATCGAAGTCGTTGGACTCTCGCGGCAACGTCAGCTCATAGGCTCTCGCATAATCGCAAACAACGACGCGGCGAGCATCCGACGACATATCTCCGCCGGTCAAAAGGCCGTTTGGGATGGCCGGAACACTTAGGGTTCCGACTAGTTTCGCCGTCACAACCTCTTGATTTTCAGGCCAATTGAATTTGTAGATCGAGGACGGTTCCGTTAGGCGCTTTGTCAGGACGTAGATCTCGCCGGTCAGTTGATTGACCATAAGCGTCTCCGCATCTTGAACGCGGTCCGGAAAGCGGAGTTGCATAGAATCGGCCTTTGCGGTCGCGACCGCATTTCGTTTTCGGCGTCCCCTATCCTTCTCCGTAACTACCGGCTCTTCAACGCGATAGATCGTCACTTCTGCTCGGTCCTGCTTATTATTGCCCGTGTCGGAAATGTAGATAAAGCAGCGGCCGTCGCGGGTTCGAGCGATAGCCATGTCCTCCCAGTCGATATTGGTCGCGCCCTCAACATTCCATGTGCCCAGATTGTCGCCCTTCACATTGAATGCATAGATGAACGGACCGTCTCCCGAATCATTATGTGTCCAAAAGACGTCGTTCTGGCACTTTGAGGCAGCGACACCACTGCTTTCGCCTATATCCTGTGAGCGGATCGACCCGAAAACCTGAGGTCCGCGAAGGTCGTCACCCAGCGGTTCCGCTGCCGAGCCTGAATCGAAAGCGCACGCGGACGCGATCAGAAATGCGACAGCACATGAAATGACAACCAAAGAGTATTTCGGTATAGTGAAGTTCGACATAAAGTTCTCTCTATCTAAGCTATATTGCGTTTGATGACTCAAGCGTCAAAGATGAAACCTTAAAAAATTGTATCGTATTTAACTGCACTGAGTATGATCGTTGGAACTGAATGGCTCATTGAGGCGACGGGGTGTGACCCGGAACGGCTGCGAGATGAGCCGCTGCTCCGGCAGGTCCTATCATCAGTAATGAACGACCTCGGTCTTATCTCGGTCGGCGAAGTATGGCATAAGTTTCCGGGCGAGGGCGGCGTGACGGGTATGATCGCTCTTACCGAATCTCATCTGGCTTGCCACACCTATCCCGAACACGGCATCGCCACATTTAATCTTTACTGCTGCCGCTCCAGGCCCGAATGGAACTGGAGTCTTAAACTTGCCGAATTGCTTGGCGCCGATCAGGTTACGATCACTACGTTCGAAAGAGGAAGTGCGGCGGAAATGCAAATTCGGCCGGCCGGAGGTGAGCGATGAGCGTTCTGCAAACAAGCTGTCCGTCGTGTGCCGGTCCGATCGAGTTCGTCGCGGGTTCTACGATCGTTGTAATTTGTCCTTTCTGTAAAACGGCGGTCGCGAGGACCGACCGAGGCGTTGAAGACCTCGGAAAGATCGCGGAGGTCGTGGAATCGCGTTCACCGCTAAAGCTCGGCATAAAGGGAAACTATAAAGGCAATCGTTTTGAACTGACCGGACGAGCTCAGTTGAAACATGAACTAGGCGGGTCTTGGGACGAATGGTACGCGACCTTTTCGAACGGCTGGGTCGGCTGGCTCGCCGAAGCACAAGGCCGCTTTTACATGACCTTTTTCCAGCCCTTAGCTGATGGCGTAACATTACCTGTTTTCAGTAACTTACAACTCGGCCAGGTCGTTTCTGAGATACCGTCGCGTGTGCCGCTGATGGTTCAGGAAAAAGGCCGGGCTACGTATTCTGCTGCGGAGGGCGAGATACCATACAAGCTGGTTCCGGGCGAACAGTTCGAGTACGCCGACCTCGCGGGCAAAGAAAATGCATTCGCAACAATAGATTACAGTATCGATCCGCCGTGGGTATTTCTCGGCGATCAGGTCACGCTGCAGGATATCGGGCTTGGCGATGCACGGCCTATCGATCGCGACCCCAAAAGTGTCGCATCCGCATCGCTCCAATGTCCGAATTGTGCCGGCCCGTTGGAGCTTATCGTTCCCGACCAGTCTGAGCGCGTCGCCTGTCCATACTGTGAGGCTCTTCTTGATGTAGATAACGGGAACCTCAAATACCTTAAGACACTTAAGCCGCCGGCAAATGCTCCTGAGTTTGTTGCACCGATCGGCGCAGAAGGAACATTCGCAGACGGGTCTAAGTTCAAGATCATCGGTGCGATGGTCCGCAGCGTGACGATAGACGGAGTAACTTACTATTGGCACGAATATCTGCTCTACAACCCAATGATCGGTTTCCGTTGGCTTGTTCATTCGGATAACCATTGGAATTTTGTCGAACCGATCAACACTGCGGATGTTGAGCAGATCGGTGGTATAACCTACGGCTCGACAGCGAAGTATAACGGCACGACCTTCAAGATCTTTCAGGATGCAATGGCAAAGGTCGAATTCGTGAAAGGCGAATTCTATTGGCGCGTTGAACAGGGGGAGACAGTTCGTGCGGTTGACTATGTCGCGGCACCCCTTATGCTGTCGCAGGAGGTCTCACCGGGCGAAATAAATTGGTCCGTCGGTGTTTATATGACCAATGAAGAGGTTGAAGAGGCCTTTGGAATATCCGGCCTTCCTCGTCCTTGGGGTGTTGCTCCCAACCAGCCGTTCACAGGCCAGTTCTATTACACGTGGGGAGCTTTGCCGCTACTGCTTTTGTTCTTGATCGCGATATTTATGATCCCGTTCACAGGGATCTCCAGCACGGTCTTGAACCAGCAGCTTATGCTTCCGCCGATGGCAAACGCGACCACCGCTCAGATCGTATTCAGTCAGCCTTTCGATATCAAAGCGAACCGTAACCTACGCATCACTGCTTCTGCACCGGTAAATAACTCGTGGGCGGATCTGGACGTTGACCTTATAAATGAGCAAAGCCAAGAAGTGGAATCGTTAGGAATACCTATCGAATTTTATTCGGGCGTCGACGGCGGTGAGAGTTGGTCCGAAGGCGGACAATTTCAAAACATGACAATATCGTCGCTGCCCGCCGGCAAATATACACTGCGGGTCGAGGGAACCTGGCAGAATTGGCAGGCACAGATGCCCGTTCAAATAAAGGTTGATCAAGGTGTGAACCGAGGCGTGAATTTCGTCTGTGCGCTCTTGGTTTTGTTGATCGTTCCCGGGATCGGGCTGATCAGAAAGATGACCTTTGAGTCGAAACGCTGGGCTGACAGCATGTTCTCGTATTCGGGCGACGATGACGAATGATGACGCCCATTTAGGTAAACCGTATGTTCAAGAAACTGTATATGATCTTTGGATTCGTGGTCTTACTTCTCTATGCATCGGCAGCGTGGTTCGGTTGGGAACTGGCGAATGCAGGCAGCAAGTCGCGATTGGGTATTCCATTCTTTTATTCCGGTTTTCGTGGAGGTAAGTAAATGTTGAGCAATTTTCTAACGCCCGCATTGTTGGGCTTGGTCGTTCGATTTGATGCGCTAGGTGAAATACTGGTGACCACCTTGATCTTTGTCGTCATCGGCCTGCTGTTTTTCACGCTCGCTTATTTTATCCTGAGCCGAATTTTTGACATCCATCACGAGATCGAAGAGGATCACAACACTGCACTCGCGGTCATCATCGGAGCGATCATGATCGGCATTTCGATCATCATTGCGGCCGCGATCCACGGATAGAGCTATCCTGCGATACAGCGACGCGGTGGCACGGTGACGTTTTCGCCGTGTCCCCGCGTCTCTTATTCTGTACGCCGGGCTTTCTATGAAGAACGTTCCACTTCTTTTCATCAATGTCGTGATCATTGCCACATGCGGGCTGATCTATGAGCTGCTTGCAGCGACGGTCTCCTCGTATGTTCTCGGCGATTCGGTAACTCAATTTTCCACAATAATCGGTGTATATCTTTTTGCGATGGGCGTCGGCTCTTGGCTGTCGCGATTCATTGAGAAGAATATTGCAGAGAAGTTCATCGACATAGAGCTTGCGGTTGCCATCATCGGCGGAGTTTCGGCACCGGTGCTGTTTCTGACGTTCGCCTATGTTTCATATTTCGGCCTGATCCTCTATTCGCTGGTATTTATAATCGGAACTCTGGTCGGCCTTGAGATACCGCTGCTGATGCGGATATTGAAGGATCACCTGGATTTCAAAGATCTCGTTTCGCGTGTCCTGGCGTTGGATTATGTTGGGGCTTTGCTTGCCGCGTTGATGTTCCCGCTTTTTCTGGTACCCAAGCTTGGCCTGAACCGCACATCACTCCTTTTCGGTATGCTGAATGCCGCGGTGGGCATATGGGCGACCTGGCTGTTGGAACCGCTGATCTCCCGCAAGCGGTTGACGATATTACGTGTAAAAGGATTCGTCGTCATAGCGATACTTGCGATAGCTATGATAAAGGCCGAGAGCCTGACCACGCTGGCCGAGGACGGACTGTTTCCGGATCAGATCGTTTATGCCAAGAGCTCGCCATATCAGCGAATTGTGGTGACGCGTGGAAAGCTGGGACATTCGCTTTTCCTGAATGGAAACCTGCAGTTCAATTCGTTTGATGAATACCGCTACCACGAGGCGTTGGTTCATCCGGCATTTGCCGCCTACAAAGGCGATGCGAAGCGCATCTTGGTGCTCGGCGGCGGTGATGGACTCGCTGTTCGTGAAATATTGAAATACGACTCGGTCGAGAGCGTCACGCTTGTTGACCTCGATCCGTTGATGACCGAACTTTCAAACGCAATTCCTGCACTAGCCGAATTGAACAAGAACGCATTCGCCGACAAGCGCGTAACGGTAATAAACGCTGATGCATTTGTTTGGCTGGACAACAGCGAACTCGAACGGTTCGATATCGCGATCGTCGATTTTCCCGACCCGAACAACTTTGCTCTCGGCAAGCTCTATACGACACGTTTCTACAACTTACTCAAAACAAAGTTGACGCCCGATGCGGCGGTCGTCATCCAGTGCACATCGCCGCTCTATGCACGCAATTCCTATTGGTCGATCATTAAGACGCTTGAAGCGACCGGCTTTATTGTGAAGCCTTTTCAGACGACCGTGCCGAGCTTCGGTGTTTGGGGCTATGCACTTGCGAAGCTCGAAACCTTTGAAACTCCGGCAAAACCCCGCGAGGGGATCGAACTAAAATACCTCAACGACGTTTCCTTCGCATCACTTTTCAATTTCCCGTCAGACATGACGCTGCCTTCCGACGATATCGAGATAAACCGGCTCGATAATCAGGCATTGGTTCGATATTACGAAAGCGAGTGGAGACGCTTTGAGCAGTAAATGCATCTGAGCCGAAGAGAGTTGCTGACGATGTTCCTCGGTGCGCCGATAGCGTTGGCGGCGTGTCGGGAATCAGGCGTTCGCAAGTTTCCGGAGGGCGAGATAGTCGGTGCGAACTGGGAGCTCGGGCATATATTGCGCGAAGGGCGGAGTTTCAACGTTCCTTCGGATAGGTGGCAAAACGTCGGCGTTGCGATAGTCGGCGGCGGCATCGCGGGTTTGGCGGCGGCGTGGAAACTGAAGCGGAGCGGCAACAGCGACTTTGCGGTTTTCGAGCTTGAAAAAGAAACAGGCGGGACATCGCGTTCAGGCGAAGCGTCGCCGGTCGGCTATCCGTGGGGAGCGCATTATCTTCCTGTTCCGTTTCGGGAAAATGCGGACCTGGTCGAGCTGTTGGATGAAATGTCGCTTTCCGATGGCAAGACAGATGCAGGCGATCTGATCATCAAAGAACAATTTCTCTGCCGCGAGCCGGAGGAACGAGTTTTTTACAAAGGCCGCTGGTATGCCGGATTGTACCTGCATGTTGGCGAGAGCGAGGAAGACAAACGCGATTTTGCCGCATTCGAAGAGCATATAAACCATTGGGTCAATTGGCGGGACGGCCGCGGCCGGCGAGCGTTCGTCGTGCCGTCGGCGTTGGGTTCCGACGATGCCGAGGTTACGTCGCTGGACAAGATCTCGTTCGGTGATTGGTTACGGCAAAATGGCTTTACGTCCGAGCGGCTGTTTTGGTATTGCGATTACGCCTGCCGCGACGATTACGGATTAAAGCTGGAACAAACGTCGGCGTGGGCAGGGCTGTTCTATTTTTGTTCGCGTGTGCGCAACCGCGGTGACGAATCGCAGCCTTTCATCACCTTTCCCGAGGGCAATGGCCGATTCGTTCGGCACATGGCGGACAAAGTTCGCGATCACATCAGACCATCGCATGCGGTCGTTTCGATCGTACCGACCGATGCAGGTGCTGATGTAATTTGTCTGGCAGACGGCGAGCTTCGGGGCTTTCGCTGCAGGAAAGTTATCTATGCATCTCCCGTATTTACGGCTCCGTTCGTGATTCGCGGTTTTGCGGAAAGGCCGCCGTTCAACCCGCGAGCATTTCACAGCAACTCGTGGTTCGTCGCAAATCTGCATTTAAAGGATCGACCCATACCTAGATTTGCTCGTGATTTTCCGCTCGCGTGGGACAACGTAATTTACGAAAGCCCTAGTTTGGGATACGTAAACGCAACGCACCAAAAAGGCATCGATCACGGCGCGGCCGTTTGGACGTATTACTATCCTATGTGCCATGAGCCCGACGGCCGGACGAAGCTGCTGAATTACGATTGGCGTGAGCTTGCCGACGTTTGTCTGACGGACATTTCCCGAGCTCATCCTGAGATCTACGATCTCACCGAACGCATCGATATTATGCGTTGGGGTCACGCGATGATCTCGCCCACGCCCGGTTTCATTTGGGGCGAAGATCGCCGCAAAGCTCTCGAACCGTATCGAAACATACACTTCGCCCACACGGATCTCAGCGGCATCGCGTTGTTCGAAGAGGCGTTTTATCATGGGTTGCGTGCGGCGGACGCCATTTGACCGTGGAGATGCTGAGACACAGAGAGATTCCAATGCAGGCGGCAAACAACATATCCGCAGCCATCGAGACCGCAGGTTCAAATACCTGGCTATTCTCCCGCAACATCGATCTGTCGGTCTTTCTCGGCAGTGCGGTCGTATCGCTCCTGCTGCTTGCGGTCGGTTGGCGGTTGGGCATTTTGGACGAGGCGTCGCCGGAGTGGACCTGGGTGACGGCGGTTTTGCTGATCGACGTCGCACACGTTTGGTCAACGAGCTTTCGCGTTTATTTTGACGTTGAGGAATACAAACGACGATTCTGGTTATACACACTTGTTCCGATCTTTGGGTATGCGGTCGGTGTCGCTTTGTATTCCGAGGGCGAGCTTGTTTTTTGGAAAGCGCTGGCGATCGTGGCCGTATTTCATTTTGTCCGGCAGCAATACGGCTGGGTCGCTCTCTATCGTCGAAAAGCCGGCGAGACCGAGCGTTGGACATGGGCGATCGACACCGTTGCCGTCTATCTTGCGACGGTTTATCCGCTGGCGTTTTGGATGACTTCGCTGCCGAGGAATTTCAATTGGTTCCTCGAGAACGACTTCTTTGCCTTACCCGCCGTCGTTGAGGACTTTTTGTTTCCCATATACGTAATTGCGTTGACGGCGTATTTTGGTAAATCGATCTATTTGTATTTTACTGAAGGCTTTCTGAACATCGGCAAAGATATCGTCGTTGCCACGACGGCTATTTGTTGGTACGTCGGCATCGTGTTTTTCAATTCTGACTACGCATTCACCGTAACTAACGTCATCATCCACGGCGTTCCGTATTTTGCGCTGATCTATATGTATGCAAGGATGCGACGGGAAACGGCGGGCCCGATCTATCGCGGTCTGTCGAGCAACTGGGTCCTTTTCCTTGCGACGCTGTGGGCGATCGCCTATGTGGAAGAATTATTCTGGAGCCGCGGCGTCTGGCATGAGCGGACATGGCTTTTCGGTGAGAATTGGGATTGGGCAGCGTGGAAAATGTGGCTGGTTCCGCTGCTCGCAGTACCGCAGTTGACGCATTACATCCTCGACGGTTTCATCTGGAGAAAACGCGGAAATGCCGGGCTGAAGTTCATATAAAAAAGGCGGCTCCGGAAAGCCGCCTCAAGCTACGGTTGAAACGAAAAACTACAACATATTTCTATTGCCGAAAACCGTCATGCCCGGCCGTGAAGTACGTGCCGGACCATCGACCGACCTTTCGGTACGGAAAAAGAAACTGCCGTCCTTCATCGGCTCAGGCGTTACCGTCACGGTCTGGCGAGTGCGATCGCGGACGAAAGTTAAGATAACATCGCCCTCTTTCTTTTCATTTACCGAACGCATCAGATCGAGATTGTTCTTGACCTGTTTACCGTCAACCTCGACGATGATGTCTCCTGCTTTCAGCCCCGCTTTAGCCGCGGCAGAATTTTCGCCGACGCTGTTGATCAGAACACCGCCGTCAACGCCATACCGCTCGCCGAGCTGTTTTGTGACCGGATATACATTGACGCCGATCTGGCGTCCGGTGCCGGGGCGAAGAGTGAAAACGTCAGCTTCGCCTTCCGGAAATGTGAACACATTTCCGCCGCCGTCATTCTTGAAAAGCTCCCGCAGACGTTCCAACTGCGGCATTTCCGGCAGATCCGGCAAGGGCATTGTGAAACGGCCCTCCTCAAATTGCGGCATTGGGCGTTTGCCGATCGTCGCGGTAATTTCCTGTTCGCTGCCACCGCGAATTATGGTGACCCGCGCCTGTTGGTCGGGTGCAATTTCGGAAATTACACGCGTCAATTTGCGTGTGCTCGTTATTGCCTCACCGTTGATGCGAACTATAACGTCTCCTGAACGTATGCCTGCAGCAGCTGCGGGCGAGCCGTCCATCACCTTTTCGACCGCAACGCCTCGGACGTCATTTAGCCCGTACTTCGACGTGTTGTCACGGGTTATTTCTACGGTTTGCACACCGAGGTAGCCGCCGTTGCCGTCGATCGTGAAAGCGAAAGTGCGTGTCACCTTGTCCTGTTCGGCGCTTTGTGCAGCAGCACCGATCGCGGATACGGACAAAAGCAGACCAAAAGTCAGTATTTTTCTGAACATTATTGCCTCCTATCAAATTAAATTTGCGGGAGATCGGCCTATAAGATCAGCCACTTATACGAAATTGCAGTATTTTTGTTGCGTCAAAGCGGCAGAATGGTTGCTTTTCAGCCTGCGGTCAATTTTGCAAGCCTTTCGATGGCAGCTTCGAGCGTTTCGTCCTTTTTGCAGAAACAGAATCGGACGATCTGTGAGCCCATGACCGGATCTCGATAGAACGACGAGCCCGGAACCACCGCAACGCCGATGTTTTGGATCAGGTGCTTTGTGAATTCGATGTCGTTGGCGAATCCGAACTTTGATATATCAGCCATTACATAGTAAGCGCCTTCCGGTGTATCGCACTTGAACCCCGCATTTCGTAGGGCCGGAACGAGAAGGTCCCGCTTTCGCTGATATTCATGCTGCAGCTCACTGTAATAAGCCGGCGGCAAGCCCATCGCATAGGCACCGGCATGCTGAAGTGCATTTGCCGCACCGACGGTCAGGAAATCGTGGACCTTGCGTATCGCCGACGTGATATCCGGCGGTGCGATACAATATCCGACACGCCAGCCGGTGACGGAATATGTTTTTGAAAGCGAATTCACGACGACCGTCCGCTCGCGCATGCCGGGCAGATTGGCCATACAGATGTGCGACGCGGGGTCGTTCTCATCGACGCCGTAGATTATGTGTTCGTAGATCTCGTCGGTAAAACACAGTGCATCAAACTCTTTGCATAGATCGGCGATAAACTCCATCTCATCCCGTGTAAAGACCTTGCCGGTCGGATTATTAGGATTGCAGATGATTATCGCTTTGGTTCGCTCATTGAAGGCGGCCCTCAGCTGCTCGCGGTCGAAAACAAATCCATTCTCCGTCCTGTATAGCGGAACATGACGAGGTGTGGCATCCGACAAGATCGCATCGGGGGCGTAGTTCTCGTAAAAAGGTTCGAAAACGACCACCTCGTCCAGGGGATCGACTGTGGCAAGCATAGCGGCGATCATTCCTTCTGTCGAACCGCACGTCACCGTGATCTCTGACTCAGGGTCGATATCGAGCCCGAGATACCACATTGTCTTGCGGGCGATCGCATCCCGAAATTCTTTGACACCCCAAGTGACCGCATATTGATTGTGGTCAGCAGCGATCGCCTCGATCGCCTTTTGCTTGATGTCTTCCGGTGTGGCCCAATCGGGAAAGCCCTGGCCAAGGTTCACGGCCCTGTGTTTTACTGCCTCACGGCTCATTTCGCGAATTACGGATTCGGTAAAACTCCCAGCTTTGCGCGAGATCCTGTTTTTCGACGATCCGGGATGCATCATAATTTCAAATTATCTGCCTTTTATTGCGTCAGTTCAATAGGCAGCCGCCATTGCGATCGAATCATCCTAGATGCAAGCAAAGTGTGCGCATGAAAAACAGCTTGTTTGGCGGTGTGGCGTGCGATAGACTCTAGTTTTGCGATAACAGCAAGGGAAGTACTACCAATGAAGCAGAGCATTTTTACGATTTTATTGATCATTCTTGCGGTATCAGCCGCCGCAGCACAGGAGCCGCCGGTGAATATGTCGCTGGCAAAAGGCTATCTATTGGGCCCCGGCGATGAGGTCACCGTAAAGGTGCTGGGCGAGCCGCAGTTTGATTTCGTGGCAACGATCGATGAGAACGGTGCTATTGAAGTGCCGTTCTTTGAGCAGCCGATCATTGCGAAATGCAAGACCGAGCGTGAACTGAGAACTGAGGTCGCTACGCTTTTAGGTAAGTATCTTCGCAGCCCGCAAATGAGTTTGAGGATCACAGACCGAAAGAGCCGTCCGCCTGCAACAATTTACGGTGAGGTGCGGACTCCGCAACAGGTTGTCATGATGCGGCGAGCGACGCTGGTCGAATTACTGGCGTTTTCGGGCGGTGTCACAGAGGACGCAGGAGGCGTCATTCAGATATTTCGAACGCAGCCGCCGATGTGTTCAGAGGCTGGTTCCGATAATTATTGGGCCTCCACCTCCGGCGATCCGCTGGATGTGCCATCGCGAACCTACAGCCTCAGCAGCGTTCAAATGGGACGCGAAGACGCTAATCCTGAGGTAGTTCCCGGCGACGTTATCGTCGTTCACAAGGCATCGCCCGTTTATCTGACGGGTGAGGTAGCTCAGCCGCAGGGCATTTATCTGAAAGAACGCGGCATGACATTGACCGAGGCGATCGCCAAGGTCGGCGGCGTACGCCGCGAAGCAAAAACGAAAGAGATCAAGATCTATCGGCAGAAACCGAATTCCAAGGACCGCGAGATAATTGCCGCTAATTACGATCTGATAAAACGCGGTGAACAGAAAGATGTGGTTTTGGAGCCTTACGATATAGTTGAGGTGGACAAGGCAAAAGACAGCATCGCCCAGACCATCTTGAAGGTCGCGGTTGGGGCCGGACGAAGTGTGGTTTCGAGCGTTTCCGGCGGCGTAGGCTACCGCATCCTATATTGATCTAGCTGTAAAGACTTTCTATAACGTCGCGGTATCGTTCGTCGATAACGCGGCGTTTTACTTTTAGAGTAGGTGTAAGCTCGCCGTTCTCGACGGAAAGCTCCTTTTCAAGCAGAGCAAATTTCTTTACTTTTTCAAACTGACCCAGACCGTCTAGGATCGATGCAATTTGCCGATCTATCAGATCCAAAATTCGCGGATGCGTACAAAACTCGGATTCCGTAGAAATGTCCAGCCCTTTCAACTCGGCGTAGGAACGCAGCATTTCAAAATTAGGCACGATCAAAGCTGCGGGAAATTTTCGCTCGTTACCGATGAGAACCGCCTGGCTGATGAAGCGTGAACCGCGAAGCATTTGCTCGATCGGCGAAGGAGCGATGTATTTCCCGCCCGATGTCTTGAAAAGCTCCTTTTTTCGGTCTGTGATCTTTAGAAAACCATCATCATCGAGTTCTCCGATATCGCCGGTCCTGAACCAGCCGTCGTCGGTAAAAACCTCGGCAGTCGCTTCGGGCTTGTTGTAGTAACCTTTCATCACGCCGGGCCCGCGTACCTCTATTTCACCATCCTCTGCTATTCGCACATCAACGTGACGGATAGGTTTGCCCACGGTTCCGACCCTTATTGCTGAGGGATTATTTGACGAGATCACAGGCGAGGTCTCGGTCAAACCGTAGCCCTGCATGATAGGAATACCCGCGCCCGTAAAGATCAGAAATATCTCGTCCGGCAATGCCGCACCGCCGGTGATGCAGCAGCGAAGCCTACCGCCAAAGAAATCACGCAGCTTTGAGAACACCATCAGGTCCGCGACATTGTGTTTTGCCGTTAGAGCCAGCGAGACCGGCTCACCTTTTTCCAGGAGCATCGCGTACTCTTTTGCAACGGACATCGCCCATTCAAAGATGGTCTCGTTTAGTCGCCCAGCTTGCGACGCCTTCATCTGCGCACGTTCGAACACCTTTTCAAAGATGCGCGGAACACCGACAAAGATCGTGGGCCGCACTTCCTGAAGATTGCCCGGCACTTTATCGATCGATTCGGCGTAATGAACCCGCATGCCGTTGCGCAGATAAATGTACATGCCCGTGCGTTCGAAAACATGCGACAGCGGCAGGACCGACAGCGAGACATCGTCCGGTGAGAATTCATACTTCTCGCTCGCATCGAGGACGTTTGAAACGAGATTGGATTGCGTCAGGATCACGCCCTTCGGTTCGCCGGTCGTTCCGCTGGTGTAGATCAAGGTTGCAACATCATCGGGGCTGACGGCACGGTAGAGAGTCTCGAAAAGACCCGGATCACTTGCGCGTTTTTTTCCACCCATCTCACCAAACTCAGAGAAGGACATCGTCCTATTATCGGCAATATCCTCGTCTGAGAAGATCACGCATTTCTCGACCGTCGGACAATCTCCTAGTACCGGTTCGATGCGGCTAAAAGTCTCGGCATTTTCCAGAAACAATATCCTCGAACCGGAATCATTGATGATGTACTTAACGGAATCAAGCCCGAGTGTCGTATAGATCGGCACATCGACAACACCGGCAAGCTGGCAGCCTGCATCGGAGATGGTCCATTGCGGACAATTTGCCGAGAGTATCGCCACGCGATCGCCTTTGCCAATGCCGCTTTCAATCAGCCCTGCCGCCAGATCAGCTGACTTTTCGATGAAATCGCTTGCGGATATCGGCTTCCACGCGTCGCCGTCCTTGTAATTGAGGGCGTCCGGCAATGCGAATTCGATGGCGGACCTTAGAAAAAGCTCAGGCAAAGTTGTCGGCTCAGATGCCAGCAACCTTGGCCCGAATTCGCCTAAACCGGCGATGATGTCTGTGGACGTATCGTTCATTTTATAGCAGTACCATGAATAAAAACCTTTAGAACTTCGTCGGCCATTGGCCTGAGCGGATAATTCTTTGGCGAAAGTATCCAATTCGTCACCATCTCGTCCAAAGCCCCATAAAAGATCTTTGCCGCGACCACCGGTTTGATATCGGTACGAAATACGCCGTCGCGTTGGCCCTCTTCAAATGTCTTTCGAATGATCTCAAGGTAGTCGCGAAATCCCGAGGCAGAAAATACCTGCATAAACTTCGTGCTTCCGCGAAGCTCGACCTGAAAAACAACAGCCAGATCACGGTCCTCGCTTAGTTTTTCCAGATGAAGTTCAGCGATCCGTCGAAGCTTTTCCGTGGGGTCGGAAAGTTTTGCCAATTCTTTGCGGCCCTCGCCGATGAATTCGTCCATTGCCCGGTCAAAAATCGACCTCAGGATCTCGTCCTTACTCTTGAAGTAAAGATAGACCGTTCCATCGGCAATGCCCGCCTGTTTTGCAATATCAGAGACCTTTGAGTTAAAGAATCCCTTTTCGGCAAAGACGGCTATAGCCGCGCGGTGGATCGCTTCGCGTTTTCCGGTCGCGCCAGGCCTTACACCGATCATATTTTTGGGCTTTTGATTCATCGAAAACGAATGATCGGACATTCCTTTGTTCCATGTGTTCCATGGAATTCCGTCAGCATTCGGCTATGAATGAATGTTCATTCAGTAGGTGTAATTTAACCCATTTCGAATTTTCCGGCAAGAGCGACAACGAACGATTTATGTTGCGGCGCAGATCTTTTTATTAAGTTGCGCACATCTTTTACTGAAGTGACGGCTCTTGACGGGCCGTTTTTGTTTTAGTTCTGGCGCACATCTTTTACTGAAGTGGATATAAAACTCGCTGCGAAGTGGCGCACATCTTTTACTGAAGTGCCGCACAGACTCCCGATTCTAATCCAAAATCCGCACCACTAAACGTCGATTGAAGGCGTGCTGGAACTGTGTTGTTCGGTCCAATTGATCTAGTTCTGATCAAAAATCGGAATGCCGCATCAAAAAGTTATCCCAGCCGAAAAGAATGCATCGAACAGACTATCCCTCGATCTCGACAATCCAGTAGTCGTCGTTGAGGAGCTTTTCGTCAGGATCCACGTCAACAACCTCGTCGAATCCTATCGCCGGCGGAGCGTGATACACCAAGAAACCGGAGCGGTCCGCCCTGGCGTCGACGTAACGCACAGGCACCGCCAGATCGTTATCGAACTTACGGGTATCCGTATTTCCCGTGTCGATCGTTCCCGTGAACTTGTAGTGGGCTCGGCGACGATTCACATAGTTTTTGACAGCAGGTGCCGAGGTACCGTCCGGCGTCACCTTATGAATCAGTGCTTTTTCGGGCGTAGAGGGTTCGATCGTCTCACTTAGAACTATGGAGCCATTGCGCAGCACATAAAGAGCCGATTCCGCGGCCGGAGCGTCATATCTAATTATGAGTCTGTCCTCGAGCTCGCCGCCGTCCTCGTCGAGTACCTCGATGAGGTGTGTCAGTACTGGACGCTCGACATCATTTATGGCCGCCGCAAACAGCGTTATTCGGAGTCGCCGCTCTCCAGGATCCGAGGACTGTGACACGGTGAACAACTTTGCTAGGTCGAGCGTGGCCCAATTATTGCCATCGTCAAAGCTGACCTCCACCTTTACACTTCCTTTGTCAATGCCTGCACCTTGGAGAGAGGCCCAGTAGGAAGCAACTACCCAGCTTGCTGTGTACGCCGGCAGTTCGAACTGAGCAAAAGTACTTCCTTCGGCGATTGAGACGCCCATTTCACCTCCGTGGCTAACGGCGATTAAGCCGCCCTGAACGGACGCGAATACTTTCGGACGGGCGTTTGAAAACAAGCCGGCTCCGGCCAGCAGCGATGCCTTACCGGTTGGGCGGCCGTTGTCCAGAGTAGATGCCAAACCGTGATGAATGATCGGCGGGAATGTCGCTACATAGCTCTGCCAGGCATGCGATTTGACGTTCGAGGTCGGCCGTATCAACTCCCACACTTTCGTTGATTCGGAGCCGACATAGTTGTGCTTGCCGCCGACCAAAAGCGGGCGGCCGTTCACGTTTGCGAGGCGAAAATGCGTGAGAGCCATTTGCGACGACGGGTCACCGCCAAACGGCTGCGGGATATGCAGACGAGTCCACTGCAGAGATCCCCGGTCGAAGACAAACGTCTTTCCGCTCGCCGCGTTCGTTTCGAATGTGACCAGGACAAACTTGTTGGTTCCATAGTAGCAGCCATCTGCATGATCGATCCGAGGCGTCGGTAGATTGCCGGTGACGCCGAGTTGCGTGAATGTATCGGTCGCCGTATCAAACTCCCAGAACTCGGTTTCCACTTCGTTCGTTTCGTCGGGTTTCAAAACGGTGAGAAACACTTTGCCTGGAGCAATAAGATCTCCAATGAACACACGGCCCGACGGCTTTGTCGTTGTGATCTCGGTCACGTCGCCGGTCGCAGCATTCAGCTTAAAGACCTGTGGATTTATAACGTTATCCGATGCTGCGATGAGCAGGACATGTGTGCCGTCGCCGTACGGGAATAGTGCCGGTCGGTTCACCGCGGGCAGCGTTACTGAAGGCGTTCTTGGTGTCAGCGTGTCGTTTAAAACGTCATACGTTAGCCAGTCACCAAGCGAGGACGTATTATCGACGGCGAGGCCGCCGAACACCTCTATGAACTGGTCGTTGCGACCAGTTGTTGCCGGCCGAGATCGTGGCGTTTCAAATTCTGCCGCTCGCTCGAGAAAATCGATGAATCCGCTTCCGTCGGTCTGTATCACCGTGTCCAGCGTGATCGGCACCGTCCGACGAACGTGCCCCGGAGTTCCGCCTGTAGTTTCAAAACGAGGATTGAGCGATTGATCCGCAAAGTTTTGCGGCAGAATCACATGCTCGCTATCGCCGAAGTTAATGCGTCCGCCGATCTCGATATCGACGCACGGTACTCCCGAATCAACGTCGCCGTTCGCTCGGATCTTTGACGTCTCGATATCCGTCAGTGCGAGCTTCGGTCTGTCGAACCGAATCTCCGGAATGTCGCGAGCCGCATTCAATTGAGCCTGCAAAGCAGCTAGGATCTGTCCGAGAGTTTTCAGGCTGCCGAATATCTGCGACAGGTCAATGGGCTGTCCCGACAGGTCTTCAAGACGCCGAACGCGATTCAACAGGTTTGCGAGATCGACCCTCGTTTCCCCGACCATCGTGTTCAGTTGCCTAAGCGTCAGGATCACCTCGCGGAGATCCAGAATGTCATCGGATCGAATACCGGCCGCATCGGGAGCGACCGCGATCAGATAAAGCGGTACCTCATTTGATGCGAACTCCGGCACTGGTGGAATATCGCCCGGACTGCCGGACTTTAGTTGCACAACTGCCCTGCAGTGCCGTTCGGTTGCAACCGAAATATTCTCTGGCGGATAAGGCGGTACGCCGTCGCCGAATTCCTCGCTTGTTCGAAGACGCACAAACGGGATCAGATCCAGTTCGGCGTCGATTTCGTCGTCTAGATGGGCAACAATGAGGTCAAGCCGCGGCTTTTCGCCGTCAGCGGCTGGCACAGTGATCGTTGTGTCCTGAAGCAGGTCGAATGACCGTCCGTCTTGCGTCCAGACCCTGCCGGGCCGCGAGATCGATACCTGCATCGAGTTCCCGCCGCCCAATGAGTAAGCGAAACCGGTAACCTCTGCGGTCCGATCTCGATTTACAAAATCTTGGACCGCCTGAGAAATCCGCGAATGCAGGAACGCCTGAGCTTTCATCAGATCGTCTGGATCTGAGACCTGGCCGTAGAGGTGTCCGCTTTGTTCGATAGCCTGTACAATTGCTGTTTTCATATTCTCTCCGCAAACTTATGTTGCATCAACTAACCTCTCGAGTGTCAGATACGATCCCTGCTTCAACGTCGACGGGCCGGTATTCATATACGTCCAGTCCAACCGGACAAACGCTTCAGCTTCTACGGATATGACCCCCTCGATAAACCAGAGTCCTGGGCTAAAATCCAACGTGTGAGACGCGTCCAAGTAGTCTGTATCGACAGTCACAAAGATCGGATCGGCCGGAGAATACCGGCCAGATTGCATTCCGAATATACTGATGCTGCCCGATTTCCATCCTAAGATTCTGCCAACGTGTCTGTCCTCACTCTCCCAATGCAACAATCCCCGGATCATATAGATTCCCTCGGGTACGTCTGTAAACTGCAGGTACGGGTCCGGACCACCGCCCTCCAAAAATCCTCTCGTTGTGTCACTACCCGTTACACGAACCATCGGTGTCCGTGCGTCTGCATTTACATCGACGACAGATTGAACAAACTCGGTCGTTGCGATCTGACCGGTTGATGTTTCGGGATCCGCGGTCGGTGCGGTCGGCATGCCGGTGAGCTCAGGCGAGTTGATATCCGCTTTCGCCGCGATCTCGGTATTTACAAATTCAATGTCGGCTTTACCGGCGATCATTGCTGCGACCAGGTCGGTATTGCCGCCCTTGCGTATGACGCCATCGGCGTCAGTGACAAAGATCTCGGCGACATCGTCGTTGTCGATAAAGTAAAGGGAGTTTGCCTCGGGCTCACTTGGCAGCCCGATCTTTTTATAGAATTTAACCTTGATTCGACTCATTACCAGCTTATTTGCCTCCAATACACCTCGCCGTCGTCCGCTGTTGCGGCCGAGCCATTGCCCCAAACGATCACAACCTCTTGAGCCAGCGGCTGAACATAGCGGACCAGCTCGACGATCTCTCGCTTCGAAAAAACCGGCCTCGGCCTCGCATAGAAAGCTTCGCCCCACGCGCCTTCGCCGGTGACGCACATATCGGCCGCTGACATACGCACGAACAAGATCTCAATGATCAGGTGAAGCGGCCGCGTGATCGCAAACGCCGGCTCACCCCACACAAACTCGCCCCACGGCAGAGTCTTGGTATGAACTCGTGCTGCGATACCGAAATCTGCCAGCCAAAGCTCGATCCCGCGACGAGTACCACGTCGGCCCAGATGTCTCGCGAAATTCCCGTAGATCCTGCGTTTGTCGAGCAGCGTGAACCACCACGGGAACCATGACCACCCGAAAAGGACCAGCAGCCAAAACTCGATCCATTTAGCAGGAGCCGTTTCAGGGTTTATAGATGACCAGAACGCATCGAACGTGCCGTCCCATTCATCCATCGTCACGCCGGCAAACGATAGGAATCTACGGAGAAACAGATCACGGTCCTCGCGGCGATAGCGTGACGGCAGATGATCATAGATGTACGCTGTGTTATCAAACGGCATCGATCGTCACCTCCACAAGCCGCGGCAGCTGAAATTCCGCTAGCCGCGTATCGACCGTCGGCGAACCGAGTATGTCGGTGTCGTTTGCGACGATCCGATCGACGCCTTCCGTCCCCTCAATTACTGCAATGATCTCGCTGCGCAGGATCGGGCGGCCAAAATTTGCTTTAGATGCCGCGTAGAAACTGCGTAAGTTCGTCTCGATCGCCGTCAACACACCGCCTTCTGGTGCTCCCGTATAAACGCGAACCGCCGCAGCCACATTAAAAGTTACGAACGCCGGATCGACGATATAGATGAACTGATTGCCGACGGCCTGATCCAGTAGCTGGCCGACGCGTGCACGCGTCGGGCCATCGATCGGATCGCCGCTGGCCGTCATGACCACGATTGATGTAAATCCAACAAGCCTGTTGACCTGCGGGCCGAACTCGCCATTCTTAACGAACGGAAAAGCCCGAACGATACCTGTGCCCCCGAGAGCCTCATCGCGGATCGCGTCCTCGAGGTCTCGCGTCGAAACCAGTCGTTCACCCCGACGCTGATAGCGACGAACCCTCTCGAGAGTCTGCGGGATCGGCTCGAGATCCGTACCGTCGTCGATCGCATTCGGATTTGTCACTGATTCGACGAAGGCGACGTTGTCTATCATCGTCGTCAGCACATCTGGCGAGAGCAGCGTGCGTCCGGTGACGGTTCGCCTCGCAGCGACGTCGCCCGACGGTGTTCCGAATGGGATCGTAACCGCTTCGGTGGTTTGAAAAACATGACGGCCGTCAACGGTTGAGACCTCTGTTTCGGCCGGGATCGTCACGTCTGTATCAGCAGGCGGATCGACTGTAAATCTCAGAACAGTTTCGGCCGCTGTTGCCGGTCTTCGATCGAGTCCGAACAGATTAGCGAACGCGATAAGGTTTTGCTCTGGAACGCGATTGAATCGATACGCTTGCTGGTCAAGTGCCCACGCTATCGCTTCGAGGATCACCGTATGGGGCGACGACGGATTCGCGTTCGTGAGTTCCGGACAAACCGGAGCATTTAGGCCGGCTTCGATCAGCTTCAGCAGCTCGCGGCGTTCCTCGATCTGCAGGGCGACACGTTCCGGCGTCAGGCCGCCCGAGACCTTTGCTATCGCCTCGGCCGCGAACCGCTCTGCATTCCTGATCTCAATCTGCGGATATTCGATCACGCTGCAATTCTCCCCTGATAAAACTCGTTCAATCCGGCTTCAATTCGTTCAAATCCCTCGGCTCCGTCAAACGTTTGATGGATCAACATCCTACGTCCGTCATTGAATTTACTAAGCCGAGGCAGACACTCGCACGCAGCGTCGGCGATGTGCATCGTCTCCTCGCCACGCGGCGAGATATCAACGAGATCATCAAACTCCTGACGGATCCAACTCATACTCCCTCGACCAGCTGCCAGATCGGATAGACCATGTTTCGAGGAGCCTGAATCTCGCCAACTTCGGTATATCCAATGTCAACGATCGCCCGGCCATCCTCGTCGGTCGCGGCCTTGACCGATAGATTCCTAACGAGTGGCACATATCGCCTTACCTGCGCTTCGATCTCGTAGGCTAGCCGCTGTACAAACGATGCATCCTGTACCGCAAAAACAAGATCGCGAATGCCATAGTCCGGCAACATCACGCGTTCGCCGCGACGCGTCTCGATGATGTCCGCGATCGCCTGAGCGATCACGCTAGGCCGCTCGTCCGTCGTCACACAGGTTCCGCGTGAGTCGGTCCGAAATGGGAAATCTATGGCTGCTCCGTGCAGGTTCATAAGATCTAAATTGGCGGCCCCGTCGGATTGACCGGACGGCCTCTTAGGGTCACGCTCGACCCATTGATAACGACCGATTCGCCCGTGATCGAGATCGATCCATTGCCGCTGATCTGGATCGTAGTCCCGTTCAACTGGATCGTCTGACCGACCAGCTTGTTTTGACCGGCGGCCGTGCTTTCGACCGTTTGCCCGACTGTCTTGTTTAGCTGTGCCGCTTGGCTCTCGATGTTTCGACCGTCGATCGCAACGTCCTCGTCGGCGTGAATCTCGACGTTGTTGGCATCAACTCGTCCGAGCTGCTCAGCTCTAAATTTCAAATCGCCCGGCACGCGAGCACCGACAGTCATCTCGTCGTCATAACCATCGGCAACCGCCATTTCCTCGTTGTAAACCGAGGCGTAAAAGAAATTGAACTTCTGGCCGAGCTGCCCGAACAAAATGACCTCACTTCCCTTCGGCGGAATGAAAGCCGTCCCAAATCCATCGCCTAAACAAAACACGAGCTGACGTGCCCACTCGTCGAAAACCTGATCCTCGTCGATCGATGGAATGATCACACGTACGCGATGTTGACGCTCCGGATCATCATTGTCGGCCACGATCGCCGGAACGCCCATCAGCCAACGGCCGTCCTCGGCGATCGCTGCGTGTCCCCCAGCCCTGATCTCTTTTGCAATCCGTCTCATTCCGCTATGTCCCGATATAGATCCATTCCGATCGACAGCCGTCCGGGCTCGAAGCGATAGTTAACCGCGTCGCAGATGTACTTGCCTGAGAACAGCTTGCCGACGCCCTCGATCGCGATCGTGTCCCGAACATCAACCCTTTTTGTCGTCACCGGAAACGTCGTTTCAATATGTCCCTCGAATGCATGTTCCCGCTCGAGCTCTTTCTGTGCTTGAGCCCGTTTTGTCAGCTTCGATCTTGTGGCCCTACCGGGAACATCACGTTTCAACACGACCGACTGTCGGCCTCGCGCGCCCTTTGTTGACGTACCTGTTAAGCGACGTCCGCCTCTACCTCTTGCTCGTCGCTGCACTTCCATCGGCCTCGAGTCTTGATTCTCTGGGGTCCTGTACTCTAGATCCCAGCCGCTCAATAACTGAAAGT
Organism: Acidobacteriota bacterium; assembly: GCA_016700075.1. NCBI lineage: Bacteria > Pseudomonadati > Acidobacteriota > Acidobacteriota bacterium. The sequence continues at coordinate 2,045,320 of CP065000.1, forward strand.
CCTTGCGATTCTTCAATGTCAATTTCGGCGAACCGACCTTTGCCGGCCGCTTGGCAAACAGCGTGTCGTGCCGGACAAAAATCACCAGACCGGCGTCGCGTGCACGCTCGAGCACGAATTCCCAATCCGTCGCCTCATCCTGGATCATGGCTCGATACGGTTCGAGATTGAGCGGCTTTTCGGGACCCTTAAACCTCAAGCCGTTTCTGGTTGTCAACTCTCGCAAGATCGCGAGGTCGTCCTTTTTGTTCTTGTATCCGGCTTTTTTCAGTAGTTTCATCTTTAGTCCCATATCAAGCGCCCTGAACGTTGTTGAGGCGTTCTCGCGGACAACAGCCGCCAGCAGACCCTTGAATACCGGTTCACCGAGATCAGGACCATAACCCATGAACACTCTCACCGATGCCAGCGGCAACGGCTCCGCAACAGCATACTGGTCGATCAGTTTGAATTCCGGATCGAACACTCGCCACTCGGCCTGCGAGGTCTCGTTTGTTACGAGTTCGACATCAATGCTTTCAAATAACCTTTTGTGCTCCCATGAGTCCCAACGGATATTCGAGCTCCCGTCCGGCGTTGTGGACGTGATCTCGACTATTGCATGCGGATTTGATGGCAGCTCTCTCATAAACTTTCGTAACGTCCGCGTTCGAGTGGTAGTCTCGGAACGATCAGCTGAGTGCCCGGCTCGATCTTTCGCGGATCTTGGATCTGATTCCTGTCGGCGATGAGCCGCCACCGACGCCAGTCGGCGTAATACCGGTCGGCCAACATCGAGAGAGTTTCACCGGCGATCACCGTATGGATCGTCAACGCAGCCTCGCTTTCCGGGCGGGCATCACCGTATCTTTCATATGGGCTGATCGATCTCATTAGCCTGGCTCCACGTCCTCGTTGTACTCGTATACCCGAACGTTCGTAGCCTCTCCGATATCCTGCAGCTGCATCAGTTCCAGCCGGATACGCGCTCGCAGCGGCTCGCCCTCCGGCGCAAACTCCTCTTCCTCGATCGATAGATCCGTCAGAACACTTCGGACACGGTTCTCGCCCCACACGGCGAGCAGCGGCGGCGGCGTGCCTTTGCCATCAACCTCATTCGCCAGATAGCGAAGGTCCTCAAGGTCCGCCCGTAGGCTGATGTTCGAGTCCGTGTTGTCAAGTATCAGCTCATCGACCGATATCTGTAGCGGTTCGCGGTTGCCGTAAAATAGCGGCTTCACTCCGATCGTCGTCTCCTGCGGTGTCCAGTTTGCTCGGTCGGATGTCCGGATTCGCTCCGGAAAGAACTGGAACGTAAATGAAATGTCACTGTCGAGATCGATTAGCTGAAAGCTACTCATGCCCGATTCCTCCCTTCGCCAGCGGCCTTTGCAACGATCCGTTCGATATCCTTCGCATGGGCATAAAGCTCGCGTCGGATATCTAAAACTGCTTGTTTGTCACCGCCATTGACATTCACAGTAACTGGTGCATTGACCACGATCGGTCGGGCATTCGCCTCGCGATACGGTTTCGCCTTTGCGGGGACAATATCCTCATTCGCGTGGATAAATGCCAGACCTGATCGTGTGACAGTTCCGCCGACAGCAAATCCGGGGGGCGAAAATATGGATGGAACGCCTGTTGACGGCGTCGAGCCGGTTGTTTGTCCGGCTGGCGAGATAGATTGCGGAGCTGGCATCTGCCAACTGCTAAACTTTGAACCTAATAGGTTCAAAGCTGTAGATGCGCTTGTCGCGGAACTGAAAATATTGTTAAATGCCCCCGGCAGCTTGCCCGCTGGCGGTACGATCCGATCAAATGCGCCCGCGGTGTCGTTCGTCGGAGGTAGTAGAGCCTGAAAGCTCCCTGTCGCGTCGGTCATCAGTTGTGGAAGTCCCGAAAAAAGCTCAGCCGTCCCTGCCATTGGCTGCTGCAGCGATGAGAGAGCCTGCGCAAAACTATCAGCCGACGTGGACATCCCGGATAGTGAGGCTGAAAAGCTCTCAGGAAATGCGATTTTGAGCATTTGATCGACGTGCTGCTCTTTTTCATTCGAAAGGTTTAGCGTGGGGATCACGTCGCGTCGGAATGATCGCATCACTTCAGGATCACTCAGCGATGGAGCTCTCTCTCTCAAAAACTTTGCTCCAGCAACCTCTCCGTACCCGAGCCTCATTGCCTTCGCGAATCCCATGTCCGGGTTCTGTCGAGAATACTGTTCCGTCCGCCGTTTGCCCAGCTCGAGTTCCACTGGATCCAGCTTCTTCTTATACAACGGGGCCGAGACCGTCTCACCCATGATCGACGCAAAAAATTTCCGGTATGAATCTGCCCACGTACGGCGTTTCGGGTCCAAGGCCTTTTCAAACTCTGCGTTTCCCTGCTGTAGTAACGACAACATCGACCGAGCCTCGGCCGTTGGATCCTTTTGCGAGGCAGGCTGCCCCTGATATGCCCTAAGCGACTGTTTGCCGACATCGTCGAGACCCCGCTCCATTTTCAGATTCTCGTTTAGCACATTCCGCAGATTTTCGATCTGATTCCACGTGAAACCGACCGCCTCGACAACAAGGATCGCCTTGAAGACGTTATTAAGTGACAAGAGGTTCTTTCGCAGCCCAGCTGCTTTTTTACTGGCGGTGTCAACCTGGCTGGTGAATCCTGCAACATTTTTCGTAGCGGCCGGAGCTGCGGCATTTGTCGAGCTCAACATCCCGACGAGCCCCTCACTACGGGAAACGGCAGACGCGATCCTCAACAATCGAACGCCCGTTGTGAGCATCTTGATACCTGAATATGCGATCATTGCCGCCGAACCGACCGCGAGTGTTGTGACCGCGTACTTGGCGATGTCCGGGTGGGTTTTCGTAAACTCCTGCATTACGCTAACGATCTCATTGGCTTTTTCAACCGCCGCCGTTGCACCGGGGATCATAGGCTCAAAGATCGCAACCTTTAGGTTGGTCAACGTGCCGGTCAACGCCTCCATCTGGTTGTTGTAGTTTTTGGCGATCTCGGCATTTTTCTCATTCAGACCGATCGTCTTGTCCTGCTCGGCATTGAATTGCTTCCATCCCTCTAAACCCGACTTGACCATCATCGATGCGGCAGCCATGCCACGTTGACCGAAGATCGCCTGGAGAGCCTGTGCCTGTTCCTTATCTGACAGCTTTTGCAGTGGTTCGAGCTCTCGGAATAGATTTTCAACACCTTTGAATTTGCCTTTCTCGTCAAAAAATTCGAGCTGTATACCGAACTTTTGCGAGACCTCCTGCATCTTCTTTTTCTCACCCAAATACTGGACAAAAAAATTGTCCATAGCGGTGCCCGCCATCGACCCTTCCATGCCTTGCTTGCGCATTAGACCGAAGAGCCTGGTGATCTCCTCGGCATCCTTTAGACCAGAGATGCCGATCGCCGAACCGGTGCGGCCTTGGAAATATTTCGACGCCTCGATCAACTCGGCGGAGCCGATTCCTGTTGACGTAAACAGCCGCGAGAAAACATCGGCCGCTCGTTCATACTCTTCGGGCTTCAAACGGAAGAGCTGCCCGAACTGTGCGAAGTCTTTGGCAACATCTTTGGGTAAGGACTTATTTGCTACAGCCAGTTCGCCTACTGCTTTCCCGGCACCGCGAAAGATCGTTTCTGCCTCCAGCCCGTTCTGCTTTAACACCTGCATCATCTCGACGAAATCCTGCGTGTTACCTGGCAAGCGATTTCCAAGGTCGAGAGCAATAGCTTCAGCCTTGAGCATGTCCTGGCCGAGTTGATTCAGATTAACCCGACCGTCAGCACCTAGTTGTGAAAAGGTGGTCCGCAGATCCGTCATCGCCGATTGAAAATCAGCAGCGGTTTGAACTCCGTCCTTAAGCACTTTCAGTCCTGTGATACCGGCCGCGCCGATGGCTAATCCGCGATTAAGGTCGCGTCGTATCTTCGCGAATTCGGAATGGAATTTCTCACCGTCTTTACCAAGATCACGCAATCTGGATCCAAAGCGGTCGAGCCCGCCTGACGCTGCGTCCTTTAGCGTTAAAAGGATTGCCAGTTGTAATGCTTCGCCTGCCATTTATTCCTTTTTGTAGAGCTCGTTCATTAACTTTAGATAACTATCCAGCCGTCGCCGCGGAAGGTTCAGGATCTCCGCCTCGCTCATGCCCGTCTCGCGCATCATTACCAATACCGCCCTCGCCATCCCGCTCGCCCGAAACCGTTCTTCCTCTGAATCGAAACGTGGCCTCCGCCAAACGGGCACCGATCCTTAACAGGTTGAGATCCTCTGCATCGAGTTGGTTGAATAATTCCAGTTTGATCGGTCCTTCAACGGTCGCCTCGCTATCAGCCGTGGTGATGCGAGTGATCATCTGCCCTAGCAAGAAACACTCTCGAGTAATGCCCCGCGAGCTAAGTCTGTCAGCCTCGACTTCATCACGGCCTGTGGTCATTCGTCCGATCTCTACGACCGGGTATCGCGTACCGTCGATCTCGAACCCGAAGTACAACTTGACTCTGTTGTCCGGCATGAATTCGGAAACTGCTTTCCCGCGGCTCGTGCGAATGAACTCATCCGCTCCGATTTGGAGTTCCTCTCGGTCGATCGAGTTCAACGACAGCAGCACAGAGAGATCTACCGGTAAACGAAGATCGCCAAACCTCGTGATCATTTTTCGACGGACGAGGTCACCGTATTGTGTCGGGTTCGTGGCCTGCGGATCAGTATCAAGGAGCATGAAATCCCCAGCGGTCAAACGCTGTGAGAAAATGACATCTCGATGTATCACACCTTTCTTATCCTCGTATCCGAATGGCAGTTGAATTGTGTGTTCCATAGTGATTGCCTTGAGCTAAAAAAGCACCGTGGGCCGCCGGCAGCAGATCGGCGTCCACGGTGCTCATTCGGTGTTAGCGGAGGTAACGCCTCGACCGAAGATCAATCCCCTGCTGCATCGTCGGCCTGTTTAACCGTCCGTGTCGATGAACATATCCGTCGGCTGCAGCACGACCGTATAGTACGCTGCGTCGCTGCCGTCTGCCTTGTTACCCTCGATCGCGAACTCTTTCGGCACGCAGTCGATCAGTTCATAAACGCCGTGCGTCGAGAATCCGTCCTCGTTGAGTTGGATGACACGAAACGATCGCTTCTCTGTCAGCAGTCCTGCGCAGTACGCGTTGAAATACTGAAAGATCTCGCGGCCGGATCGGTTGAGGGCAAATGCGTGTTTTAGAGTGATCGGCTCGGCCTTCGACTTGCCGCGAGCGTATGTCGGCATCGCACGGTTTCCCGTTTTAATCTCGACGGGCTCGTGCACCTTTTTGAGTCCTGTGACCTCCGTAGCCTCGATCACCGAGACACCGTCCATTTCAACCAAAAAATGTCCTGAGTGTGTTCCTCTTGCCATTACGCATCACCTCCTGTGAGTATGTTCAGATCCTGACCGAGCGGGACATTGTCGATGTTGACGAATATTTGCTCGGCGGTTGGCGAGAGCTTGACGCCGATCTGAACGTGGACGCGGCCCTCTGCGAGATCTTCCGGCGGATTGTTTGTCTCATCCGCGACGACGATGAACGCCTCTTCCTCGGTCCGGCCGTAAAGCCCGCCGGACTGCCAGAGCGACCGCAGGAAATTCTGCCCCGACGCACGTAGATCTCGGAACAGCCGTCCGGCTCCGTCAACAACGGCAAAAACCGCCCAGCGATAGCCGATCTTGGCCGTGTAATAGATCAGGTTTAGCATTCGTCGCTCGTGGACGAATTTGATACGCGTCTCGCCGGCCTCAGCCAACACGCGGGCACCATAAATCTTGATGCCCTCGCCCTCGACCGGAGCGATCACATTTATGTTCTTGCCGTTGAGAAATTCGCGGACACCGTCATTGATCACCGAAGTGCCGTCCACGTTCCTCTCAACGTCGATCGCGTTCGGCACTTTGATGTTCGCCGGTGCCTTGTGCGTGCCGATCGTGCGGTCCACCCTTGCACAAACACCGGCCGCAAAGATCGACGGCGGAAAGAACTTTCGATCCTGTCCGGCCATTGGCGGCATCTCCACCCACGGGAAATATGCGGCCGCGTGGCTCGACGGTGTGTCGTTCATGTCGGCGGCGACGTCCTGATAATCCGCTGCCAATTCGTGGTCGAGTATCGCCAGGCGATTGTACTGCTCGGCGTGTGCGGTCAGAGCCGCAACGTTCGCCGGATCATACTGACCGGGGATCAGCACCTGGCCGCCGCCGAGATTCTCATCGGCAAATTGACTTAGATAATCAGCCAAATCTTCGAGATCATAATCGCTCGTATCGTCCGTGCCGCCCGTCAGTGCGAACGTCCCCGCTGCCGGTCTTCCGGTCGGCCCCGACACAGTTTCCGCCACAAGCGAAATATTGACCAATCTCGACGCCGAGTTGATCGCGGTTCGCTCTGAGTTGTCACGCAGATCCGCTCCCTTATACGTTTCAACGATCCCTAGAGCGTCACTCGATATCGAGATATCGCAGCGGTCGGTATCCGACGTGTCTACAACCGTGACCGATATATCGACCGTCGATGACGGATATTTCGCGTCAAACTTGAACGTGGCCGCCGGCGTGCCTGCTCGGTTGTTTCGCGTGACCGTCGAAACAACCGCACTCGATCCTGCCGCACGGACGAGCATCATCTGCTTGCCGCCGAAAAGGTTGAAATAGACATAGGCAAGCTCGGCGATCCAGCCGAGGGCGTGAAAGCCGCCATACGTCCGCAGAAATTCAGACCACGACGTGACCAGCTTGCGTACGCCGACGGGTCCCCACGGTGCGAATCCGATCGCGAATGCCGTCGAGCTCGGCTGTCGAGTAAACGGGCGGGCAACCTGCCCCTGGTTCACAACGGCTGTTACACCGGGCTTTGTTGATTCGATTACTAAACTCATTTTTTTCCTCCGTTCTCCGGCTTTGTCTCCACCGTTTTTTCGTCAGGTTTTAGGGCGATTATTTCCAGCCATCCGCGAGCCGCGAACGACCGTTCGCGATCGCTGGCACTCCTGAACTTCCGGCTCTCACCGGCCGCAAGCAGCTTTCCGTCAGACAACACGAGCGGGTTGTTCGAAACATTTTTGATCTCTATCATCATGGCTCTCCTACGCTTACCTCGACGCCGGGCAGATCGCCTGCGTTCGTCGTCGCTTCATTCAAACTGTCAACCCCGACCAGCAGGTCGGTCACATCGACCCCATCAGCCGTCCGATCCTCTGATTCCCAATTGAATGCCGTTTGGAACACCACCGCATAGGCGGTGATATTCGGCATTCGCATCACGTACTCGTTTGCAACCGGCGTCAGAGGTTCGGTTGTCAAAAGCACTTCGTCGTCATCGACGATCGTTTTCAAACGACGATCGGTCAGCTCTCGTCTCACGGCAGCGATCATCGAATAGACCTTCGACCGGCGTCTTGCCCGCTCACCGTGCGGGTTGTTGTCCGCGCAGATCACGACGAATGTGCACTCGTGCCGGTAAACTCGCGGCCGCCCTAGAATCGGAGACGACTTGGCAAAGAGCGAGTCCTCACCGTCGGCATACGACACCATCACCATTGGAAAGACCGACGGCAGCGATGCGATCGCCTTTTTCAGGTTGTCCGCGTCGAGTTCGCCTGAATAGGTTGTCAAATTTCTGACACCAAGTGGCTGTGGCGTCATTGCGGGTCTTAAGATTTCTAAGATCCCGTCCTCGATCCCGCCTGCAAAGAATTCAAAATCGCCTGGATCCATGTCCGTCACCGCCGGATGTGCCGGCTGAAGATCTTTGCTATTGCATCGTGGTCCTCGTCCTGGATCATCACGAACGGCCTCGCTGGCGTTTTCGATCGACCGCGGCCCGCACCGCCCGGATATCCAAAATGCTGGCGTTTCGCCTGGATCGCGTTTGTGCCGATTTGGACCTCGGTTGTTCTCACCTTGACCGCCATCGAATTTTTCATTTGAGCCGTATCGATCAGAATTTTCGAACCACCGCGGCCTTTACCTTTCTTGCGGCGAGCCAGCGTCTTTTCGCTGAGTGCCTTCCATTTCGTCGGACGGCCCGATGCTTTGAAGTTTCGCTCGATCGAACCGAGCATGTAGACACCTGACGCTTTCAGCGGCTTCTCGGCATCTCGCGAAATGTTCTGCGAGATCCGCGAGATCCGTTTGAATGCTCTATCGATGCCTTCGATTCCGTTCATCTTAAAAGCCATGGGAAGGGCGGTGTTTGCATCCAGCGGCAACTACCGCCCTTCATCTGTATTGGCTGCTATCTCTCTTCCAGCGGAAAGTCTGCAGCCACCGTGTTGGTGGGTTTTTCCTTCAATTCCAGTTCGGTTACAAATTTCTTGCTCGTCGGCCGCTCCGCGATCTTGTTCAACGTGTCTTCGCCGAGCAGCTGCTCAGCTTTCTTGATCTCAACTTTTAGACACTCGTCGCGATCGGCTGGATCCAGATCGGCGGTCACTTCCATAAATGAGTGGAGGTCGACCTTACGAGATCCGAACTTCTTTTCTTGGAAACGCCTCGCAATCGCAATGTCGCCGGTGATCGTGACGGTACGTTTCGTCTTGTTTAGCCAAGACTTGATCTGCTTCTCGAGAGCTTCGGATCCCTCCGCGATCGGAGCCATCAGCTTCTGCAAGCGGCCCCACTCGTCGACCATATCGCGGATGTCTTTTTCGGTTTGAACAGCCATTCAATATGACCTCAATCGCTCATCAGTGAACCTCGTCGATGATGCGTTTGTCAGTATCTGATCCTTGTTGTCCGGGTTCGTCGGCGTCTCGTCGATCGCGGCCACGTCTAATGCCGCCTTACCGCAGCCAATATCTTTCAATGTTTTGATCGCCTCGTCGTGAGCGTTCTTCTTGACGACGTAAACTCCCTCGGGGAGATCAGATCGCGACTTGTATAAATGAAAGACAGCTAGGTCGAGGTTCGTTGCTTTGACTAGCGGTGTCGATGCGACCGGCAGTGCATAACGGGAGCGCGCGTAGGAGTCGAACATACCAGAGGCGTATTCGATCGCCCTTAGAACGCGCGTTTCATTGATCTCTCCCGTTCCCTCGTCGTCGGTGAGCTGGACGAGAGTGTTCTCGCCCAGTTCGTCCAACAGATCATCGATACCGATGTAGGCCATCTACTTAACGGCCTCCACCTTTTTCTGGCCCTTGATCTCGAGCAGTGCCACATAGTCCGGGTCATCCGTGATGTCACCTTTTTCCAGCAGCTTCGGGCCTAGCGTGCCGTCGCATATTACGCGGACGCGCTTTGTCTTCTCATTGGATTTACCGTTCGGTGCCTCCGATTGATTTTCCCCAGGCGGTGCCAAACCATTTACAGTTGGCTCGGCCACCGTTTCAACCTGGGTCGGATCCGCATTGAGCTTTTCGCCGGCAACGTCTGCCTCTGCGGTTATGCCGCCGTCCGCCGGCGTCGCGATCTTCTTTTTTGCCATCGCACTCTCCTTATGAGACCAAGAATTTGATCACCGACTTCGGATAGAGCAGCCGCGTCCCGCCGTAGATGCCGCCGGTGATCTCGACCTTTGGATTCTTCGCCGATCCTAGTTGACCCATCGACACGCTTCCGACCGCCTCGCTAGGCTGTCCGTTCACCTCGATGATCGAGAAATAGCCCGGAGCCGGTTGACCATTTGCACTATTGTGAAGCGACGGCGTTGACATGAAATCCCCGACGTTCTGACCGGCCGGGCGTTTGCCGATTACGATCACCTCAGCGTCGGCGAGGAACGGAACGAATGTGTCGTTTTCGTTGACATACCCGCCATCATAAACGACGATCTCCGGCAGTCCGCGGACTGCCAGGATCTTGTTCATCTCCTCGACCGAATACGGAAGGTGAGCGAAGTTCTGATTTTGAAACCCTTTCAGATCAGCTGCGTTTTGGTTCTCGAGCAGCCAGTTCGCCGTGACCTGATTCATGTAGGCTTTCGCACCGGCAGCCGTCGCACCGGTCTTACGGAATTTCAGTTTGAGGGCATTGAAATCCGCAAGCGGCTTTGCGGTTGCCAACGTGTCCCAATCAACGAGCGGCGAGTGCGTTTGGACCGCAAACGTCTCGTTGACCTTGACGCCGTTCTCGTCTATCGCGATCGCACCTTTGAGAGTATCCCAGCGGAGCTTCTCGATCCTCGCCATCGTTTTGTTAAAACGATCGCGTGCGATTCGTGCGATCTCGCTCGACAGATCCAGTGTGCCGGCAAGGGTGCCGAGCTCGCGTGATCGCAGAATCTCGCTTTCTTTGAGCAGATCCGTCTCCTTGAATGGGATCGGTTCATACTCGTAAGTCTTGTGACCCTGGCGAGTGTCTGTTTTCGGATCCGTACCCATTACGTGCGGAGCGGTCAGTCCGCGATCGTGATCACGTTCATCCCAGCGCACCTTTTGCGCCATCGATGTGTTTATAGGCAGAATTCCTGCCCCGATATGCTGGCTCGGATCGTCCTGAAAGGCCTGAACAACCTCATTGAGCTCGGCGTTGGTTGGAAAAGTGAGTGTCAACATTACTTGTTCAAAAGCCTCCTAGAATTTGAAAATGCCACCGGCGACGGTTGCTCCGCCGAGTTCGGTTTTCGCTGTGGCGTCGAGCCGCAGGATCAGCGATTCATCTAACAGCCCGGCGATGAACACCGCGATCGGCGTGTCGCCCGTGCCGTTCGATCCCTCGTCCGCGATGCCGGCCGCGACCTGCGACCCATCTGATCCGAAGACGTTGGCTCCGGTCGAAACCGCGACCGCCGCGTTGCCGGTAAGAGTGATCGTGTTGGTTCCGGTGTTGATCGCATCGATCGTGCCGACGGTTGCGCCGGCAGCATTTTTGATCACATCGCCCACCTTAAACACTGTCACGTCATCGACCGTACCGGTCGGCGAGTTTGTTGCGAAAGCAGTGCCGGTTACCGCGGCTCGCGTTCGTCGTCGCACCAGGCCGCTCGCCGTGATCACACCGATCACGTCGCCGCGGCCTACTGAGTGCGTATCCTTTGCCGTCACGCCCGTGAGGACCGCGAGGTCCGGGCGTGTTTTTTCAAGAGGAGCCTTGGCTCCGTAATTTTCGATCTGCGTACTTGGCATTATTTTTCACCTCCGTCCGCGACTCCGGCCGCCGCTTTCATCTCCTTGACCCGATCGCTGTTGATCAGCGGATCCGGATCCTTGACGGCTGTGAGGCCGCCAAACTTCTCTCCAAATTCGACGTGGTTCGGCAGAGCGTTGATCAGCTCTTTTGCAAAGCCGAGTCGCGAGAACTCATGCGTCTCTTTGTCGTCGCCGTCACCCTCGCTGAACGAGATCGCCTGGGGCGAATTCTCGTCCGAAGCGTCGTCCTGAGCGAGCCGCTCGAGGAAATCGGCGATCCCGATCCTTTTGAGGAAGTGCTTTCCTTTCTCGGCCGGGATTGATTCGACGAATGACGCGATCTCAGCTTTCGCCGAGCCCGCGACCGTGTCATTGACCCGCGATCGCAATTCCGTGTTGGCCTGCTCGAGTGCCTCGACCTGCTGCTTGAACTCGGCCGTTACCGATGTGATCGCTTCCGCTATCAGGCCCTTCAGCTCGGCTTCGCTGAAATTCGCCGGCGGCGCCGCGGCGGCTGGCTGTTTGCCTTCGCTCAGGTCGGCAGTACCGAGGCCGAGCTTCGTTTTGAATTTCGCCCAGAAGCTCTCCGGCAGCTGGTCGATGTCCTCATCTTTGAGTCCCATATCTGTCTCCTTAAAATTGATCGTTGATTCGACGGCGAAGGATTCGCCTTCTGCAAACTGTATGTCTCGCAGGCCTTTTATGGCCGGAGGTGTGGCTCCTAGAAATCCGACGTGTCGCAACCTCGGTGGTTCGAGATAGAAACTGGCCGATCGCTTTTTGAAACGGCCGGCGGCGACGAGCTGCTCAAAATTGGGATCTGTGTCCGAGAACCGGGCCTCGAGCGAGTCGCCGTTCAGCCTGAGTTCCGATGCCCAGCCGTACGCCGGTGCGGTATCGTTTTCGGGGTGACCTACGACGATCGGGCTGGTGGAGTGTTCGAAATTGGCAATCACCTGGTCGAACATATCTCGCGTCAGGTTCCGCTCGACGCCGTTCGCATCGCGGAACCGGCCGGCCCTCGATATCTCGATCCACTGATTGTTGAAGCCGTCTCTTGGCATAAATGAAAAGAAGCCCACGATCCGTTCGGATCATGGGCTTCACAGAGCCTCTAACTTGATTAAGGACGTCTCAGCGTCTCTTGTTGTAGGCACTTGATGTGCCGATTGAGGGAATCATAGACCTTTTCGCTTCGCCGTGCAAGTGTAAAACGTTGCGTCGACGACATTTTCTGCAAACGATCTCAATCCTACCCGACGAGTCCTCGGTCATCTTAAAAACCAATGCCCTGCATGTCGGGCACCGCACGTCCTTCAGATCTCCGTCATTTTCGCTTCCAGGCACTCTATTGACCTCTCTTGTGATTTTTAGATAGGCTTTCAATTACGTCCAATGCTTTCAATTTCGATTTTTCCGGCTGGCTGCTACACCTGCGTCGTTTTCCACATAAAACGAACATGCAGGGTCTTTTAGCCGGATGTCCGTTCCTGGGCCGTGCGTCCATTTATCGCGTGCGAGCTCGCATTTGTAGAACGACTTGCCGTAACTGATCCGTGTTGCGTGTCGACATGTCCCACAGGTCCTGCCATTGGCTGCGAGGATATGAGTCGGCCGCGCCTCGTGTTTCAGTCGAAGCCGCCTGAATGCATCGCGTTGTGATCGCAACTCATCTAGGGTTGGCATCACAGTATCCCTTTCGCTCCAAATATCGAGGCGGCCCCGCGTGCCCCTTTGCTTTGGCTTCTTTCGTTATCGGTTTCGTGAACGAATCTCTGAAGGCAATCCCAAGAGCAGTGACCAAAAAAGTCACTCTTCCGCTCCGGGCGAAGTTTTGCTCCGCACCGGCACGTTTGAATATTCAACCTCGCCACCAGAGCGGCGTTAGGCTTGGCCTGGTTTCGCCCGGCATCTTAACCAGATGTCGTGGGATTGTCCTCCTCATACCAGTCCTCCCGCTCATCGAAAGCTCCTGCCCGACATAGCTCGACCAATGCGTCTACATCGTAGTGCGGCGAGTATACCCGTTCGCCACTGTATAGGAAATGCTCCCGCGTGCGGTGCTCCATCGACGTCAGAGCCAGTTTGAATGCGGTCTGCACGATCTCAGATTTCGTCATATGTTCCGAAAGCATCCACTTCCGCGTTTTTTGCAATTTAATCTCACCGGTCACAACGTCCGGCTCGTAGTATTGCCCCTGCAGATACATTCGAGGGGCGTCGACGACAATAAGGTCGTAATCCATAAAACTGATCTCGCTGATCAATTCTTTAATTTCGCTGCTGTTCATCTTTTCCTCACCTGTCTATCTATCTATCGAGAGTATTGATTTCAATTTTGGAATGTACTTGTTGATCTCTGTTCGGCTCACCGGCTGGTCCGCACCACTGCGTCGCTTGAGATCCTTGTGCGCTGCAATGTGCAGCAGCATGTTCGTGGCCGAAGTTGCCTGTTTGAATGTCAGCCGTCGGAAATTCGTGGTCTTGAACCGTTTTGTTAGGAACTTGGCGCGATCATCAGACGGCCAACCGATGTATGCGTCGAGCTTATCGAGCGTATAGACCTGTTCATCGCTCGCCAGAAAGACCGTCTGGGATTCGCGATCGTCTTGTGACCGGTCAGGTCTCGTTTCGCCACGGCCGAAGTTTCCGGCGACGACATTGCCCGAGACGCTCGTTACTGGCCTTGCCGGTTTCGATCTCGCTGCGGCCGTCTGACCGGTCAACCGTTTCATTTCGCCCGCGACCGCTCCGAGTTGCTCGTCAGTAAGATCCTTGAGCGAAAAAACCTCACGGTCGAGAAACTCGGAGATCCACGCAAGTCGTTCGTCGCGATCCCCGTCTGGCGATATCTGCTTCCAACAGATCTGGACCGCAGCGATCGCTTTTCCTCGATTGAATGTCTTTTTTCGTGTTGCTGGCATTACTCCTCCAACGCCAGCTTTAGTTGCCCGGCCAGCCTCGGGTAATTGATCTTGATCATCGTATGGAGCGTGGTGATCTCATCGAGATACTGCGCTTTCCAAACATTCACGAATTCCTCGAGTTCGGCTTCCGATCTGCCCCACCAGTAGCCTGCCGGATGGCCCTTGCGGGTGCAGATCGGAAAGCCGTGAACGCGACGGAGGCTGCGAACGATGATCCTGACCTGCCGCGATGTCAGCTTTACGTCGCGATCGACGTACGCCCTGTCGATGATCTCCGCCATTTTGATCGGCTTCGACGTGGTGGCGTTCAGTATCAACCCCGCTACGAATAGCTCTGTGTCCGTCAACTCAACGCCTCGAAGCGGCTCGATAACCTCTTCTTCGATCGTCGAAAACGGAAGTTCAGGATCTATCATTCCCATTGATCTGCTCCTATGCGGCCAAAGACTCAAAGAACACCTCGTCATCCGGATAAAGGCTGAGTTTGTTGATCACCTGTGCCCTCGTCGTCTCGTCGAGTATCGAGGCGGTTCTGCTTCCAAAATTCTCCTGTAGCCATTTCCGGTAATCTGACGTATCCCAGCCGCCCGCGTCGAGCTTTTTCAGCAAGCCGCAGTCACGCGCGAGAACGTGGATCCGCGACAGATCCCTACGCCGTTTCTCTGCATCGCTCAACGCCTCGGCGGTTGCGTATAGCTCCTCAGGCGTTGCATTCGGGGGCGTCATCGGTTTCTCAAACTTCACGACCGACCGAGGTTTCAACGGGTTGAATCCTGCATCTGAAAGTGCCGAACCAAGTGCGCGGCTCTCTGCCAACTTATGCGTGTCTATCTCATATCCACCTGGCTTCTCGCCAAGTGTGGCGACGCCTATCCTGGTGATCGACCGTCCATCGCGATCAACTACTGTTCCTTTGTAAACCAGCTGCTCAAGCGCGTGAACGTAGGTGGAATAATCCGGCTCGATCGAAGCAAAGTCTCCGGTCGAGCGTGCGATCCTGATCAGGATCTCCGTCGGTATGAACGGGATCTCCTGATCCCGGCTAAAGAAAAGGCAGCGTTCAATGTCGCTGTCCGACAAGTCGAAGTTCTGCCTCAAAATCGCGAGAGTCTTCCGCTGGCTCTCCGTTGGTTGTATTTTTGTGTCTGACATGGTTTCTATCTCCGTTATTTCTCAGGTAACGTGCGAGTGCGGTCCCGACGAGGGAGGCAAATTCAAAGCTGCGACCGCCGCACTCAGCACATCTGCCGTCGGTCGTCAGGTTGGTATGGATCGGCAATAAGCCCTCGCCCGCACAGTCGCCGCAGACGATCTTCATCTGCAGGACCTCCGGCATCGAGTCCTTATTGATCCGGTTCCCGAACATCATGCTATAGCCCTCATCGCCAGATCCGGCTCGTCACGCGTGATCTGAACAAACTCGGCTCCCGACGCGGGCTCCTTCGGCTCGTAGAAAACGAACCGGCCGTCGCCTTCGCGGTCGCAGATCTCGCGCGCGTTCATGATCGCCGTCCGCGGCTGCTGCGGGCTCAGGCAGAAGCCCGATTGAAAATCTCTGCCACTGATTGCGGCCTGATAGTGTTTGCAACTTTCGCATCTATACATATCCTTACTTCCCTCCTTCTTAGCCGACCATCAGGCG
This sequence comes from Acidobacteriota bacterium, assembly GCA_016700075.1. Taxonomy (NCBI): domain Bacteria; kingdom Pseudomonadati; phylum Acidobacteriota; species Acidobacteriota bacterium. The sequence goes on from CP065000.1 coordinate 2,060,975, forward strand.
GCTCGCCGCCTTGTCGATCAGTTGTTCCATCGAGACCGCTCCGTTGTTCAGTCCCTCCTCGTTCCGCTCGATCATTTGCACCAGCCGCGGCATTATCATGTCCAAATGCCGGTGATTTCCGCCGGTCGATTGATGAATGTGTCCTATCACGGATGGCGTTGCCCTCTCGCCCAGAACGTGGACCACGATCGTTTTCACCTCTTCGATCGACAGCTCCATAAGCGGATAGTGCATTGCGACGCGGCTGGAAAGCTGCACCCGGACGTCCTCCGTCATGCTCGACCGTGTGAATAGTTCGAAAAGGTCCTTTGTGCCGATCAGCACGATCGGGATCCGAGCCCGTTCCCAGACATAGCAGATCGTACCGAGTGCCTTCTCGTTGAGATAGTTCGCCTGGTCTACAAATAACGGCCTCGGATTCCGCTTCAGCTTCTCCGAGATCATGTCTTCCAGCTTGGCGGTCGGATGCCAGTCGTTTAACCCAAGTTCTCGGGCGATTTTTTGAACGAAGTACCGAGTGGTAATATTGGCCGAACAAAGTATGTCGATCGGCCTCGTCTTCATCGACTCGTTAGAGAATTCGAGCATACATCTGGACTTGCCAACGCCGGGCTTTGCCCAAACAACGACAATCACGCTCTCCTCGATCGCTGTCTTGCACGCGTGACGAAACTGCTGCCAGCTTCGCGTTTCTATAAATGAGTTTTTGTACCCATGCCGGACGGTGCCCTCGACGCGATCACGGTATGCTCGGAGCTTTGATTCGAGCTTTGAGTTTTTTGGATCCACACCGTGCCCCCCTGCGGACTTTTGAAGGAAGTATGTCCCCCCTATATACGCATCGAGAGCTGTCTTTGACATCCCGATATGGTCCGACCGTGAGAGTTCTGACGTTGTAAGATTCGGGTGTCCCTCGACATACTCGGCCAGCCATTGACGAAGCTCTTCGTCGCCAACGGCCTTCACGCCACTGTCTAATTTGAAATCGTCTGCTGCCATTGTAAATTTCCCTCTATTTTTCTAATTGACTTGATGTGGTCGGCACGGCTATAAACGTAGTTGACATGGTTCGCTGCGTTTGAAATAGACGTGCCGACCGTAAGTGGCTTCTCTGCTTCTCAGGTCAGGGAAGCCTTTTCTTTTTGTTCCGGTCGATGATCGCCGGGTCGATCGATTCCAGTAGATCGCGGATCCGGACCAAGGCTTCGTTGTCGTCGAGCTTGGCGTCGTCACCGCAGACTGTATAGGTTCGGGCAACTATCGCCGCCACCTGTGCTGGTAGCTTTAATATCTTCTTTGTTTGATCGTCCACCTTCCATTCCACCTCCTTCCCTTGGATTTCCATCCGCTCTTTCACGAGCAGGCAGATCTTGTATATCTCGTGATATGGGTGCCATGGCTTGAACACCGTTGATCCCTCGTTGATCGTCAATGTGTCCGGATGCGGTATCTCGCACTTTTCGACGAACCGGTACCGCCGCCCGTATTTCTCCGCCTGTCCGACCGGGTTCTGGTACCTCATCGTACATGGCAGGCAGACACCAAACCTTTCTCCTCGATGCGCTCCGACATAGTGGATCCGGGCAAATTGGGTGCAGACGAAGCACCTCATGGACTCGACCGTGGCCGGTCGTCGATGGTGTTGAGATGTATGCTGATTCATCATTCGTCTTCCCACTCCTCCTTGATCGGCGGTGACGATCCTGACCTGCGGAACATCCCTTCGATCACGTTTGCGGCTTCGACCTGGTCTGCTGTTACCGACGTCGCTGACCGAGACGACTTTGGCTTGTCGAACCGTGTCAGATTGATCACTTTAGGCGAGGCATTGACCGCCATGCGCTGGCGATTGCTGTCGACTGGCTTGTCCGGGATATCGGCCACGAGTTGAGCCGCCAGCCTATCCTCAGCCGTTTCGCCGCGAAAGTTGGAGCTTTGTATAAAATGAAATTCCCGAGCGACCTTCTGCTCGTGGGCCCGCTGCTTCGCGATCAGCCCCATCGTCTTTTTGTTTTTGTTCAACACACCCGAGTTTCCGACCGCCTCTGCCTCGACGACCTGGCCGTCCGGCAACACGGCCCAGACGCGTTCCCAGTCGCCGTCGGCGTATCGGATCTCGATCTCTTGCCCCGCGAATTCCTTCATCGCCGGATTAAGGAAATACCAGTGCGGTTGAAAGAACTGGATCCCGTTTTTTCCGATCTTTCGTCTGGCGGCCTTCATCAACAGTAGAGCGAGTGCGTCGTCCGATATCTCGTACCGCGTACGGTAAAGCCGCTCATATTCCATGATCGGCACGACCGTGGCTCCGCCGAGCACCGATCGCGTGTGGGCCGAATGGTTGTACTCGTTGATCCAGCCGGCGAGAGCTTCGCGGTAGTCGTCCAGCATCATGAATGGCGATTCTGACTGCAGCCATTCTGTGTGCATCCCGATCCTCTTTACGAGTCGCTCATGTCGATGCCATGCTCTCTGCCATCGCTCTGGTTTATGTCCCTTGCCGGAACCGCAGTATTCATTCTCAAATGTGTTCCGCTCCCATGCGGACAGGTCCTTGAACGTTCGCTCGACGAATTTTTCTCGGGCGTTATACCCGCGAGCCATCAGGTGTTTTAGCCCTAGTTCGTCGATCAGTCCGACTCGGCGTTGCGTCGCGAGAACGTTAATGCCGCCCTCGATCGCTGCCGCCCTTTTGAACTCGAGCGTCTGGCCGGTGATTGTCTTGCAGCGATAGTCCTTTCCCTGATCGGTGTAGAGGTAGCTGTGATAGTCGCGGTCAGGCTGCGAGAGCGGCTGTGCTCCAAAGTTTTTGCATCCGTTGGCGTACGCCAGCCCGATCGTGACCGACGACGGTGTTAGATCCAGATGCCAGCCCCAGATCAACCCGGTCCTAAGGTCCTGCCAAACGGTCAGCCATGGTCGTGTCAGTTCGCCCGTCGGCAGCATCACCGTGACATCGCGTACCGAGTGATCGCCGACGAGGATCTGCAGGGCGTCAATGTCCCGAACGTCGCGTGGAACGTACGGGGCGAGCTTGCCTGTATATGCTTTTTGCCCTTCGAATGTGATGGTGGAAACGATCTTCGGCAGGTCCTTGTATCGCCGCCAGATCCAGCCGTAGGACGGAATGCTCCATCCATGCTTCGTCGCGAGTTTTTCGAGATCTCGATGCAGGTGCCTCGGGCTCGGCTTCTTACGCCAATTTGCGTTCAACCACTCGACCGCCTCGGCGCTGATGACGACCCGTCGTCCGTCATTCTGCTTTTGAGCTTCGACCGGCTTTCGCAGAAAGGCCGCTAGGCCATCTCGTTTGAACTCCTTTGACCATGCCTCGAGCGTATGCGGGGATCGTGCCTTGGCCCGCGACGGTTCTATCTTTAGCACCGCGGCATCAGAGCACGCTGTCTCTGACGCCAACGCGTAGATCGCTGAGACGTAATCAAATTTTCCGTGCCCGTTCCGCTCGCGCTTTGGAGTGATCGCGTTGTATCGCTCCACGATTGACGCCAGGCGTTGTGCTTCAGCCAGAAAGGACAGTCGGTAGTCTGGCTCATATCGCAGCAACGCCTGCGTCAATCTGGCCTCGGCGGCTGCCATTGCCTCATTGGCACCGAGGCCATGGCCGGCGGGAGCTAAGATCGCCGGCTCATCTGGTTCGTTTGTCAAATATCCGTTTGCGGCTGCCTCTGCGTCGAGCCATCGTTTCTGAAACTCGACCGGCAGCGATTCAAGCAGGCATTCCTGGATCGGCTTCCCATTCCTGCCGCGATGGCCTGTTGATCGCCACGTCCACTGATCACGCCGCCGGGCAAGCATCCCCCGCGAAACACCGATCAGTTTCAGTTGTTCGATCGTCAGCCAGATCATTTCTCTCGTTTTACCTGCTCGCTTTCAGCACATCTCAGGTGCCGAAATTGACCTTTCAAACCCGTCGGGAGCTCGTGCAGGATCACCATTCCGCAAACGTCGCAGTTGTAGATCCTCGTCCGCTCCGGCCGTAATCGCCGCCGCTCAATTCCGCGCATCGTCCTCGTCCCATTCAAAGAACCTGTCGACCATCTCGCCGACTGCGGTTTTCGCAATGCGAAACCGATGATCATCCCGACGCCGAGACAACCGATGATCACGCCCAATAGACTCAGAAAATAGACAGTTATGTTTGACATGATTCGCTGCTCCTTTTCCTAGAAATTGTCACCGTCTAGGCTTACAAACATTGCTGGCGCCGGCTGTCTGGTGCTGCCGCCTTTGCCGTATGCTCGTGAGAGTTGATCCATCAATTCGCCGATGTGAGACAGATCCCCCGCGGCTCTGTTCGCCTTTACTTCTCCCGGCAGAACGTTGACCTCGGCGATAAGGACCAGCAGTGCCTCGACTGCGTTCATATAAGCGACTACATACTCTGGTTTTTCCGCTGCCGCATCGACCTTTGCCTTCAGCTCATCGTACTTCGCCTTGTACCCCTCGAGTTTGGCGTTTGAATTCTCGGACGCGATCTTGTCCTTGACCAGCCGTTCGACCAACTCCTTCACTCCAACTCCGCCGCCGTTCAGGCTGATCCTCTGATCGCCAATGACCGCTTCGTCGCCATCGACGGTGACGTCACCGGCCGAGAGCAGCTTTCGCATGTACACCGGGATCCGCCACTCGCTCATCAGGTCGTATTTGTCGCCTTCGAGCTTGAAAAGCTCGAGCTGGCGGTAGAAAGTCGGTCTTGAGATCGGTGAATGAACTGAGTCGAGGAACTCGTCAAAATTCTGGCAGTCGTAGTCCAGGTACCGTTTGTCGTCACGAACAGTGATCAGAAATCGTAGGAGATCGGAACCCGTCTGCCGATGAAGCGCCGTTGCGTACTTCGACGCACCTAGCAACTGCTGTGATAGATCGCGATCGGCCGTCGATCGCTCGAGTGATTTCTGAAGTGCCGTCTTTGCCATTTTCTCTCTTCTCGTCTCTCAAATGAGAGACGGCTTTTCAATGAAACATTGGGCTTCACGTCCTCTCATCTCTCAATTTGAGAGATTTAAGCCTCATTGATAACGCATTGAAGCTCATTGATTTGCTCCTCAATGTATGCCGCGATGTCCTCAAGTTGAGTAGCAATATCGTCTGCCTTTTCACCTTTCTCGCTTGTCTGAATGCCCTCCGGCATATTGTCAAAATAGTCCCGTTCTTCCTCCGCCAAGGCACTAAGTTGAACCTGGGCTTCTTCAAGTTTTTCCAGCAAATACACCAGATGTTTTCGTCTTTGTTTATTCATTTGATCCCCTCATGCTGCCGTCGATGCCGTCTCTCTTCCTCGCGATCGACGCCGGGCCGATACCACCAGTTCCAGTTTTCTGTTCGCGTTTCTTATGATCTTCGCGTGCGAGTTTCGCAGCTTGATCTCCTCGTGCCCGTCGATCTTGCCGTCGTCAAATGCGGCCAGAAATTCCTCGCTGAAAGACAGCATCTCGCGTGTTGATCTCGAGCAGAACTGGGTTAGTTCCAGTCCGTCGTGATCATCCTCCGGAGTCTCGTCGCACATTGCGATCAGCGTCATCGCGAGAGCTCGCGAATGAAACTGTTTGCACAGCACCGGTATCAGATCAGCCGGTATCGGCGTCTTGCCGGTTCGATAGTTGTACAGGTGGGTCGTGCTGATCCCGGTGAAACCCGATAGCTTTTCCATCACCTTGCCTATCTCAAGTCCTTTTTCTGCGGCGATCCGCTTGATCTCCGCCTCGAACGTCAACGCGATCGGGCTCGGACATTCCGGTTTGTCATCTACTAATTTCAGATCTGCTGCCATTTGAATTTCCCTCCAGTTTTTTCAATAGCGTCGGCCCACCCGACGCGCTAGAATTCATGCGGCCTTACGCCATCGAAATTTCCGATGCTGCTTAGGATTAGGATGATGTCGTCCAAAGACCCTATCAACCGGTTTCCCGAGGTGTCTCGCTATCACCCGTCTGATATGTGGATATATCCGCGCACCGCTGATACACATGGAGATTTCGGGCTGAGTGCAGTTTGCTTCCTTTGCAATCGCATCTCTGCCGATACCTTTTCTAATCATCTCTGCTCTGATTTCCTGGGGCTTCATGTGCTAGAATTCACTTGCTTTTTGCGTGAACAGATTCACGTAGAATTGAGAAGATCCACGTATTGGGGCGATGTCAAGTGAAATTTTGACAGTTTGGCAAGTTTTCTTTTGATGCTGAGTTTTGGAGAAAGACTTAAGACTGCCTTTCGGGGAGCTAAAAACATTCAGATAGCCCGTGAATTAGGCGTCTCAGAGTCGGCTGTCTCGAATTATGTCGGCGGCCGAGTGCCAGACGTTGACCTGTTGGGTAAAATCACAAAATCCACAAATTGTAATCTTCATTGGCTCCTAACCGGTGAAGGTGACCCGTTTCTCGACGCCGAGCCTGAAGATTTCATCTCAGCTTTTCATGCCGAAATCCGCTCAACCGTCTTGAGATTGCTAGACGACGAATCCAATATTGACGCGCAGAAAGTTCGTGATATATTTCGCAGAATCATTAAAGAAGAGATCAGCAATCAGACGTCTCGGCTCGTTGTGCCATTGGAAGTTGGGAATGCTGACGACGAAAAGACCCGTAAAACGGGCTAACACAATAGGCTAATTGACACGAAACACTATGACGATACAAACTCTCACTTTCGTTCCTTCAGATCAACGTTGTCCATTTTTTCCGATCCCTGTTGCCGCCGGAGCTCCGCAGCCGGCTGAACACCACGCTGAGTGGATCAACATCGACGAATACCTCCGACATGGATCCGACGCTGTCGCGTATATTAAGGTTTCTGGCGACTCGATGATTGGTGACGGTATTTCGGATGGCGATATTCTAGTTGTTCACCGTAGGCCGGATGCCTGCACCGGCGACGTAGTGATAGCTGAGATCAATGGTGAGTTCACGGTGAAGCGGCTAAGAACAAACCACCGCGGCCTCTATCTCGTCCCGTCGAACGATCAATACCCGGAATGCGAGATTCGCCGCGAAGACACGTTTGCGGTTTGGGGAATCGTTAAGTTCGTGATACATAGGTTTTGAAATTGAAACGACTAATAGTACTTAAGTTCCTCCTGCTCGTTCTTTCAGCTGTTGTCATTTGCCAGACCCCGAATTCAGCTGTAAGCCGGCAGGCGTCTGCCTTGATCGGAATCGAAAATGCGAAGCTGGAAGTGATCTATGTCGGCGAAGGATTGGAGCGGAAACTAAGGAGAGCGGGCGTCGAATCAAAAGCAATCGCAAGATTGGAGAGCGGTGGAATCGGCATCTTAAAGCCTCCGTACCCGCCGAGATCGTCCGGTCTCCCGATCATCAACATTATTGTGAGTTACGACGAGTCGTACGATGGCCGCTCCTTTGGATATTGGTTCTCGGTTTCGGTCGAGGAAAAAGCTGTGGTGCTTCGCGATCCGGAGATTCAGGGACAGGTAATTACCTGGATCCAACGAACGAGTGGGACATCGGAGATTAAGAATACGCAAGATCTTCTGGATCGAATCCTTGGCTACATCGATTACCTCGTCGATGATTGGCAAACAGCAAACAGAAAAGCAAAGCGACGATAATACATGAACACTCTCTACTACGGAGACAATCTGGACATTTTGCGTGATTACATCGCGGACGGATCTATCGACCTTATCTACCTCGATCCGCCGTTCAATTCCAACCGCAATTACAACGTCCTGTTCAAGAACGAGAGCGGCACAGACTCACAGTCTCAAATTACCGCCTTCGAGGACTCGTGGCATTGGAATATGCAAGCCGAGCAGACCTATAACGAACTGATAAACGAACCCGATCAGGTCGGCCGCATGATCGAATCCTTTCGCGGCTTCATCGGCACCAACCAGATGATGGCCTATCTGACGATGATGGCCATCCGCCTAAAAGAACTTCATCGCGTCCTAAAACCAACCGGCTCGCTCTATCTCCACTGCGACCCAACCGCCAGCCATTACCTAAAGATTCTTCTCGATACGATCTTCGGCGGCCGAAATTTTCGGAACGAGATTATTTGGTGCTATCGCAAATGGTCCGTAGCTCAGAGCCAGTTTGTTAGTAATCACGACGTAATTCTTTTTTATTCCAAGCATGACAGAAGGGTGAATACATTCAACACCTTATTTGCTCCGCTATCGCCAGGGACCCTCAAAAGGTGGAAAGGACAAAAGCAACAGGCCGTGTTTGACGAACAAGGGAGGCGCTTGGCGACGAACTTGGAAGATAAATCTGAAGGGTCGCCAATGGCCGATTGGTGGGAGATATCAATTATCAATCCGGCCGCAAAAGAACGACTGGGTTACCCGACACAAAAGCCACTTGAACTAATTGAACGGATCATCTCTGCATCGTCGAATGAGGGCGATGTTGTTCTTGATCCTTTTTGTGGATGCGGGACGACCATCGCGGCGGCGCAGAAGTTGAATCGCGAATGGATCGGAATCGACATTACGCATTTGTCCGTCGGACTACAAAAGCTCCGGCTCATGGATTCATTTAATTTGACGGCCGGAAAAGATTACAGGGTCATCGGTCAGCCAACGAGCATCGGCGGGGCGAGGGAATTGGCCGAGAAAGACAAATACGGCTTCCAATGGTGGGTTCTTCCGCTCATCGGTGCTAAGGCGTTTGGTTCTGAGGCCGGGAAAAAGGTTGGAAAGAAAGGCGCAGACGGCGGCATCGACGGAATGATCGTCTTTACCGACGACAATTCGGGCAGGGCAAAACGAGTTATCGTCTCGGTCAAAGGCGGCGACGTGAATGTCTCCCAGATTCGCGATCTCGTCGGGACGGTCGAACGCGAAAAAGCTGCAATCGGCCTATTTGTTACGCTCGAGCCGCCCACCAAACCCATGGAAAAGGAAGCTGCCGAGGCGGGCTTTTACCATTCGCATGGCTGGAACAAGGATTATCCGAAGATTCAGATCCTGACCGTCAAGGAGATCCTTAATGGCACGCAGCCCGATCTGCCTCCGAATATTCAGACTTTCAAGAAAGCCGAGCGTGCCGTCACCGACGACCCCGCCGTTGTCGCCCAACGCCTGCTGCCTGAATTCTAACGCCTGAGATCTCTGCGATTGTTTTGCCTGTTGATTAGTACGGAGAATTGATGTCTAAACCTGAAGATCGATCCTGTGAACAAGGTGAAAGCACGGAAAAGTACTTCAAGCGAGTGCTCAATGCCCACGGATATCCTTTTCAATTCGCCGTTCTCCAGCGTGCCCGTCACCTTCAAACTTCACAAATGTCGGATTGGGTGTTTGAATCTTCCGAGGTCCCGGTCGGCGAATCCGGACGCTCAACACATGTTGACTTTGTCCTACGAAGGTATGATGGGCGGGGCTCCACTTCTTCTCTTAATTTGTACCTGATAGCGGAATGTAAACGCGTGAATCCGTTAAGATCAAAATGGTGTTTTGTTCGGAATCCATACCCCATGCGGAACATGCATAGATCCAGTCACCCAATCCAATTCGATAGGATCGTCTTACGGGATTCGCAAGATCGCATTTCAAAGGGCGGAATGATCAAACACTGGGACTCTCCGACCTTCGAACTCCCATTTGAGATTAAATCACATAAGCCAAACGATCCGTTGTCTCCGCTAACCAAATCGCCTATTAACGATGCGGCATACCAAGTCCTTCTGGGACAACGAGGATTTATTTTCCACCTCTCGTCGATGACGGGAACAGACAAGCAAGAGCGATTGCGGCGAGAAAATGTTTTCATTCCTGTTGTCTTTACTACAGCTGATCTTTTGGAATCCGACGTTGATTTGTCCGCGGCGGATCTAGCTTCGGGGGAAATCAACACTGACCCGAACGCCCTGATCAAACGACCCTGGCTATGGTACAACTTTCGACGACACGCCGATCTGGACCTCGCTTTTGAAAACCATGAAGGCTCTCAGACAAACGTTGATAGATATTTTACTGCATTTACGCGCTCAATAGCTTTCGTTTCGGTCTCTGGAATTGATGAGTTTTTGACACTAGACTTCGGTCAGTGGCTTAGCGGCTAGTGGAGATGCGTTTGTCAATATTTAGACTTTCTTGGGCCGCCCCATCTTGACCTCAACGCCCATTAGATCACTTTCCGGTATCTCCCAATATTCTCCGAGCGGCGTCTTGACCTTTCGAGCGTTTGGCAGTTTCCCGATCCTGCACCACCGATTGATCGTTGATACCGCTGCTCCTAGTCGTTCAGCGACCTCGCGAGCTGTTATCTTCCTGCTCATTGAAAAAAGTACCGAACCCTGATAACTTTCCTTAAAACAGTTCAAGCCCGACGCATTTCAGCGTCAGGCTTGATAGAATTACTCCAAAAAAGGAGCCCTCAAATGTCAAATGATAATAACACAGATCTAAAAAGCACTCCGAGTATCGATATAGCTGCCGTTGCCGGACGCGTCGAAGCACTCGACCGGCTTTTCCATGTTGTTTGTGAGACTTTAGTCAAGAATGGCGCGATCGATAATGACGATCTCTTTAACACCGTCCGTTATCTGAACTCCAATTTCAAGGAAATTATGGATGCCAACGATCGAGTGCTGGCCGCCGATCGCGTCACCCTGGATTGTTTTAGGGCTTTCGCAGAAATGCTTGATGATATCAACGAAACGGCTGGGGAGATCAGCGAACTATCTGAAACGCAAATTCCTGGTGCTGTCCGCCTAAATGACAATTCTGCTCGACGGCTGGAAATGGTCGCCGGCATCGACCATGCAAACCAGATCCTAGCCGCGATCGGCGTCCCAATGCCCGACGCGGCCGACCTAGACGAGATCCATATTCGAATTTGCGGTTCCACCGCACACGGTTAGGCCTTGGCTCCATGGCATTTCTTGAACTTGACTCCGTTATTGCAAGGACATGGGTCATTCGGGCCAACGGCATTCCTAAGCTGCGTATTGAAATCTTCTACGAAATCAACACTACCCTGGGAGGGAATTCGGAATGAAAAACAAGTCTTTCCCTTAAAACTCGTTATCGAAAAATCACCCGACGCGATCACGTCCATCCCGATGATGATTCCGAAATTATCCACGACTTCCGGTAATTCGATCACCGGTACTCCGGGAAATGCCACGCCGTTCGGCAGAAACAGGTTCACAATATACCTCAGAGCCTCAGATTGACCGCCACCGTGATTCGTGATCGATTTACCGATAGGCATCAGACCAAGGGCTTTCACTACACCAGAGGTAATCACAGACGAGGTCGCACCGGTATCCCACAAAGCATCGGTTTCATGTTTTAAAGGGTTCTTTGGCGGGTTCTTGGGATCAAATGCGACGCTAATGCTCGCACGGGTGATTATGCGGTTTACTATGCCGGGATAGGAGTTCGTTAATGCGTGGAATTGGGGAAGAGGCCTGGCTTTCATTTCTGCTCAAATATAGTGTTGGCCGATGAAATGGAGACAGTGTACGCATCGGCACCTGGTAGACATGGTTGGATCATGAACTTACCGGGATCAAATTTTTCGTTACCGTCCAAATATGCCTCCAAGGCGGTGTCGAAAGCCTGAATTACTTTGTCTCCATAGATGAGTAAATATTTACCCCTGTATTGTTGTACCAACTTCGGCTGATTCTTAATAAAGAACTTCAGTTCCTTTGCAAACATCTTGCACCTCCACAATTTGTTACTCATTAGCTTTAGTTTAGCGAAAAATCCCTCGCGGCGGTAGTGTGAATTCCATACTTGACAACCTGCCCCTGACCCACGCTAGTGTGTGTGCCTTTGACTTGTTTGGAGGCACTTATGATCACAAATCCTGTTCTGAGATATTACGGCGGCAAGTTCCGTCTGGCGCGTTGGATAATCTCGCATTTTCCTATTCACGATTCCTACGTCGAGCCGTTCGGCGGCGGTGGATCCGTCTTGTTGCAAAAACCGCCTTCGGCGATCGAAACGTATAACGATCTCGACGGCGACGTTTGCAACTTCTTTCTGGTCGTCCGCGATCGCGTTGACGAGTTGATCCGGGCGATCCGACTGACGCCATGGTCGCGGGATGAGTTTGAGCTTTGTCTGCATTCGGCCGCCGATCCTCTCGAGCGTGCGCGGCGATTGTATTTCCGACTTAAGATGAGCATGCACGGCGGCACCCGTGCGATCGCGTCAAACTTTCGCCGGCACAAAAGCCGCAGCTCGCCGGTGACGAGCATCAAACCGCAGGCTCTTTACGAGGCCGCAAAACGCTTGTCGCCGGTGCAGATCGAGAACCGCGATGCTCTGAAGCTGATCACTGAGATGGACACGCCGGAGACGCTGTTCTATCTTGACCCACCTTATGTCACCTCGACGCGGACCGACAAAAGGCGTTACGCCCACGAGCTGGACGACGACGGCCACCGCCAGATCGGCGAGGTCGCAAATAACATCAAAGGCTTTGCGGTGATCAGCGGCTATGCGTGTGAGCTATATAAAGAGATTTTCGAGCGGCGTGATTGGCGGCGGATCGATACCGAGTCAACGGTAAATGGCGGGGTCAAGCGGATCGAAAGTCTCTGGCTCTCGCCGCGAACGGCTGAGGCGATTGGCTAATTCTACAAAAGGATCGGACGAATCCTCGGCTCCGTTTTGAGACGAAGATTTTGCACTTTGGCCGATTCAATTTAGAATTGTAAATGAATGCAAACTGATTATAAGATCGTTGAAGAAGAATCGCAGGCAGAACCAGAGCAGCAGGTGCGTGATCTCATGCAGCAAGGCTGGGTCTGCCAAGGCGGTGTTCAGGTAATCCCGGACACCGAGGCCGATGGAGCCGACTGGTCCTACCAGGCGATGGTAAAGCTATCTGAAGATTAGCTTGCACCGAAATGCAATTCGGTTTATAGTTTAATCGACCGAAACCGAGCCGCCGCGACGGCCAAAATAACACACATTCTTAGAGGCTCTGAGAAGCCCATGGTTCATACGAACCGTGGGCTTTTTTGTGTTTACAGCTATGACCCAAGAACAGATCGACAACACATTTACTTATCACGCTCCCAAAACCGGCCAGCCGGATCGATACGACGCGATCAGAACAATGGCAAAGGCGATGGCGGTTTTGATCCAGGAAGCCTGTCCCGAGTCGCGTGAAAAGAGCCTCGCATTTACCAAGATCGAGGAATCTATGATGTGGGCGAACGCCAGCATCGCTCGAAATGAATAGGTGATCAATATGAGTTCAGTTCTAGTTCAATTAAAAGGTGTCGATGCTCCGACCCCAAAGATGCATCGCGACGCAGCCGAAGCTTTCGATCGGCTTCGATCGCAGATCCTGGATCTCGCCGGCTTTGACTTCCTCGCAAAATGCGGCGACATCTTTCGCCCGGCAAATTTCAAAACCTCGAAAGACGGCGTCGCCCATCAGAGTTGGCACAAAACCGGACGAGCCTTTGATTACGATCAGACGTCGTCAGCCCTCGTAATCGTCTCAGAACCAAAAGGCGGCAAGCAATATTTCCGCACATATCTTAAATGTAAAAAGCAGGACGGCACGCTCGGTAAAAAATTGACCGTCCGTGACATGCGTGGCTACAACGTTACGGCATGGCTCGTCGATTTCACTGCGATCGCTGAATCGTTGAACTTCATGCGAATCCCCGCGTGGTCCGGCTGGCAGAGCAAATATAACCGCCGTGAATTCTGGCATTACCAGTTCACGCCAAAGGGTCTGACCTGGGACGAGGCGATGCGTCAGATCAAAGGTGCCGTTCCGGGCGCAGCTGCGACGGCGGCCACCGCTCCGGCAGCCGTTACACCGACGCCGCCGGCAAAGAAAATATATGGTCTCAACGATCGCGGCGATGCCGTTAGTGATATCCAGGCAAAATTAGCGGCAAAGGGATTCCTGCCGCTCGAAGAGGTCGACGGCATTTTCGGTGCAAAAACGAAAGCCGCCGTCGGGGCGTTCCAGCGGTCGCAAAAACTCTCGGCCGATGGACTTGTCGGTCCGAACACTCGGGCCAAGTTGTTCAACTAGAACAGGAGAAACTATGTTCCTTACATTTCTATTTTTCGCGTTCATCTCATTCTCATTCTTCACACCCGAAAGCATTGTTACGATGCTGGCCGGCGCACTCGTCACGATAGGTGTCACCCAGTGGATAAAGCGTCAGACAGGAGTGCTCGGCGTCGCCGCGGCGTTCTTAGCATTCGCATTGTCGTTCGTTGCCGCCGCTCTTGCAGTTGTCATTTCGCTTCTGTTGACTGGCGGGCCGATCTCGTGGGACACCATTCCGCAGGCCGGCCTTCAGATCTTCGGTCTGGCGACGATGGCATACAAGGTCTTTCTTAATGGGTGATCCGTATGCCGCTGCTGCTTTTACAGTCTGCGGGCGATTTTTCGCAATGGGGTGTCGCCGGAGCGGTGCTGATGCTGGTTGTCGCGTTTCTCGGCTTCCTGCTTAAAGTGCTTCCGACCTGGCGCGACGTTAAGTCTCGCGAGTTTGACGTTCGAACCGAAGAGGCAAAAGTCTCCGGACAGATCTCGACAGCGATTCTCCAGAGTGCCAATGCACAAAGCCAGCTCGCCGGCGCTATTGATTCGTTGGGCGGAACGCTCAATCACATTGCGGTCGAACAGCGAAAGACCACAGACAATTTGCTTATCCTTCAACGCGTCAACAACGAGGATACGAACAGGCTTTCCGAAACCGTTGATGTGCTTGTTGATCGTATGGATTCGATGGAAACGACCATTAAGGAACACGGAATTTATGGCTCTCATAGACCCAAAGCAGTTGCGTCAAAACGCGACTAACCGACGCCGCGGCCTGATCCTGCATTTTCTGTACATCAGCTCTCCAAAGCCGGTTGAGTTTTCGTCGTTGATATTTCTGCTCGATAAGCACAACAACCCTGTATCCGCACGGCGACTCGCCGAGGACCTTGATTTTCTTCGCGGCCCAAAACTCATTCGTGTCTTTCCAGTCGGAGCTGATTCCGAACTCAACTCCGTCGAACAAGCGAAACTGATCCAACGCTATTGCGACAGCGAGGGTGAACTCGACGATCATTTCGCCGCATCGATCACGACCCGCGGCATCAATTTTCAGGAAGGCGTCTTCGACGAGGCTGGTATTACGCGCGTTGGTTAAAGGATATGTATGGGACGCAAAAGTACGGTGGACAAACTGCCCGACGATCAGTTCGATTTCGTCATACGCGCCATTCTTGCCGGTGCGACCGATCGCGAGATATCGGCGGCGTTCGAGCGACAGTTTTCACGACCGCTCCCAAAATCGAGCCTAAACACCTGGCGTAACAAAGCCGGCAACGAGCTCGCCGAACGATATCGGCTAAAGCGGTTTCAGGTTCGTTCATTCGTCGAGGAACTCAAGACCGCCGGCATCGACGTTGACAACGATCGGTATGCCGCGACGATCCAAAACCTCGAGGACCATCTGCTCACGAACGAGCGAGATCTCGTGTCCGCCGATCCGGTCAAACTGCTCGGGCTGCGGCAAGAGGATGAGCGGCTCAAGATCAAGCGTGAGCAGATCGCACTGAATCAGGCAAAGCTCGATTTCGAGCGTGAGAAACACGAACGCGAGGCCGCGGTCCGCGTCGATCGCCTCGCCATCGGTGCCGACGTTTGGAGCATCGTCCTCGCCGTCATGGCCGAGCACGAGCCGCACGTCGTCGATGCACTTACGCGGCGATCGCCGGACGTACTCGCAGTCATCGAGAACCGGCTTGCAGATACTGCTAAATGAAACTGCCCAAACAGCCAATTTCAAAGGAACAGTTCCGCGAGCTTGCACGAGCGGCGACGGAACAGATCCAGCAGCTTCGAGCGGCCGCACAGGTTGCCGCTGACGAATTGGCTGCCGGTCGCTCTGCGTTCGGACCCGAGGACGGCACACTTGAGGAACGTCTCGAACGAACCCGCAATTCCCCGCTCGAATTTGGCCGGACATATCTGCCGCATTTTTTTGAATCCGAGACGCCTGCATACCACCACGTTCTCGATCGGCTTCTCGTCGGGGATTACACGACCGCCGACCTAGAACGATGGACCGAGGAACTCGGCATTGAGGTGTTCGAGGGCGACCAGCATTTGCGGCTTCTGGCCATCTGCATATTTCGCGGCGGTGCCAAATCGGTATTCGCGATACTGTTCGATTGCCTCCGTCGAATCTGCCACGGGCTCGATCCCTATATTATTATAGGCAGCGACACTGTTGGTCAGTCTGCCTCGCAGCTCGAGGATCTCAAAGACGAGCTGGCATTCAACGAAAAGATACGTGCCGATTTCGGCGACCTCAAACCCGACCAGGGCGTATGGCGTTCTGCCGAACTGGTCCAGCGAAACGACGGCCGAGCCGTTTGGCGTGAGGGACAGATCATAACGGCAAATCGTGTCCGCGTCGATGCGATCGGTCGCGGCGGTAAAATGCGTGGCCGGCGATTCGGCACCAAACGCCCTACGCACATCATCCTCGACGATCTCGATAATGACGAGAACGTCATCACAAAAGAGCAGCGTGAGAAAGCATGGAACTGGGTCATCTCGGCTGTCGAACCGGCCCGCGATCCCAAGATCGGACGCATCGTCGTGATCGGAACGATCATTCATTTCGATTGCGTCATCGCCCGTGCGGTGCGTAAAACGAACGCCGACGATCAGCGCTTTTTCACATCGATCCGTTTTCCGGTTATGCATCGCGGCACGGACGGCGAATGGATCTCCGCATGGCCGCAGCGTTTCACGATCGACAAACTTCTCAAAACCCGCGAGTTGCTTGGGCCGACGCAGTTCGGTGCCGAGTATATGAATGATCCCCGTGATCCATCGACGCAGATCTTCAAACCGAATGAGTTTGTCTATTACCCAAGCGGCGAGATCGAGGACAAGCGGCTTTTCCGAATTCTCTACGTCGATCCGTCAAAAGGTAAAAAAGGCAAGGGCCGAAAGAAGAGCGACTTTTCGGGTTTCGCAGATGTCCTAGTCGACCCGACCGGCCGCGTCACCTATTTGCTCAACGCGTTCCGAAAACGGCTCACACCAAATGCCGCCAAGACCGAAGTTGTCGAATGGTGGATCGAGGCCGCAAAAGGGAAATACGCAGTCGAACTTTGGATCGAGGAAAACTCATTCGGCGACATACTCGGTGAGAATTTTCAGGACGAGCTCCGCCGTCGCGGCCTCGATATCCGTGTCCGGACGCTGCTGCATACAACCGAAAAGATTGCTCGACTCGAACGCCATTCGATCCGCTGCGAAACGGGCGGCGTTCGATTTCCCGATCGTTGGGCCGACGAAACACGCCGGCCGGAGTGGTTTTCGGAGTACGAGGATTTTCCGACCGGCAGCTACGACGACACGATCGACGCCATCGAGTCCGCCGATCACATCGGCATGAATGAGATGGCAGGCCTGATCGAATTTCGATCGACCGGCGTCAGAAACGGCAGTGCAGCAATGAGAGGATTCTAGGACCGCAGGCTGCCAGCCTGCTATTTGAGTCGAAATGACAGACGAACAAATAAAGAACAATTTTTCATATCACCCTCCGATCAAGGATCAGGAGATCAGGTACGGACGACTGCGAAACTACGCACGCGAATTCGCTGAACAGATTAACGCTCTCTGCCCCGAATCTCGTGAAAAGAGTCTTGCGTTCACAAACTTGGAACAGGCGATGATGTGGGCAAACGCTAGCATAGCCAGAAACGAAAAGGAGTGAGACTCGACGTCGACAACCAAACTCTCCACCACGCCGATTGGCGTGAGGTTCTGCCTGCTCTCGAAACCGGTTCCGTCGATCTGCTGCTTACCGATCCGCCGTATGGCACGACGTCGATCGCATGGGACAAGAAGGTCGACTGGCCGCTGTTTTGGGAAGAGGTAAAACGCGTCTGCAAGCTGAACGCGGTTATGGTCGTATTCGCTGCAGGCAAATTTGTGAACGAGCTGATCAATTCGAATCCTACTGATTTTCGATATGAGTTGATCTGGGAAAAGGACCAAGCAGTTGGTCACCTCGACGCTAACCGCCGGCCGTTGCGTGCCCACGAGCAGATGTTGATCTTCACGCGACTTGGTTTCAGGCAGTCCACCTACAACCCTCAAAAGGTCAAGGGCAAACCGCACAAGATCGGCGGTGCGAAACGGAAACCGGTTCACTACGGAGCACAGCTCGGCGGCACCGTCGAATCCACCACCGATCTATATCATCCGCGATCGGTGCTCAAATACAGCAACAAGGTCCGCGGCCGTTCGCTCCATCCGACGGCAAAGCCGCTCGAACTGGTCGAGTGGCTCGTCCGCAGCTACAGCTATGAGAGCGATGTCGTCCTCGATCCTTTCAGTGGATCCGGCACTACGCTCGCAGCCTGCATGATCTCCGGCCGTCGCGGCATCGGCTGCGAGATCAGCCCTGAGTACTGCGAAACGATCAAACACCGCCTGGCGGAGTTAAAGGTTGCTCTCGGGAAATAATATGACGACAGCAGAAAACATCGAACTATTTGCCGAGATACTCGCGAGCGACAAGCTTGGCGCGTACCAGAATTTCAACCGGTTCATGTCCACGGCGTTCAATTCTGACGATCCGTCGGCGACTTGGGAGCAGATCAAGTTCAACCCGTGGATCGCTATGGCCGTATATTGGGACATGGAGGAAAAAGATGCGGCCGTTTTCTCGGCTTTGGACACTCGGAAGAATAACGTCCTCTCGAAAAATCGAAACCTCATTCCTGCGACCGATAGCCGCCGCGATCGTCGGGTTGCAGACTTTGTTGAAGAGTCGTTGAAACACTATTTTCGCGATCTTGAGAGCTTTCTGTTCGAGGCTCTCGACGCGATCGGAAAGGGCGTCTCCATCGGCGAGATCATCTTTGCCGACGGTTCCGATCGCATTTATATCGAGACCGTCAAGTTCAAACCGCAGCACCTGTTCTCATTCGGCGAGACCGACATCGCTGGTTTTTCGACGGCGTCGATCGCCTATCCGCAAACGGGCCCACTCCAGTTAAGGTCGGGAGTGAACATTCCCGATATGCCTATCGGAGGACCGTTGCCGGAGGACAAGTTCTTCGTCTTTTCATTTCGGCCTCGGTACGGCAATCGTTGGGGTGATCCCGTCGATCGTAAAGCGTTTTGGCCGTCGTGGATCAAACGTAGCTCGATCCGCCAATGGCTCCGATATCAGGAAAAGGGCACCGGCGTCGTCCATGCCAAATATCCGTCATCTGCCGGTCCGAAAGAGCAGCAGGACGCACTCTCGGCGGCAGCTGCATTGCACGACGAAACAGCGGTCGCGACGCCCGACAAATTTGAGATCGAGGTGCACGAAATGGTCCGCAACATCGGCTCTTCGCACAAGGAACTCGTTGACGATTTCTGCAATGCCGAGATCTCGCGGATCTATCTCGGTCAGACCCTCACCAGTCGCGGTAGCGACGGCGGCGGCTCGCGGGCATTGGGTGAGGTTCATGAACGTGTCAGCGACACGATCGCCGAGAGCGATTGCAAGGCTCTGATGCAGGCTGTCAATGAAGAGATCATTCGGCCTCTCGTCCGGCTCAATTTTGGCCCCGGCGTTCCGCTGCCAAAGTGGACGATCGAATACGAGCCAAAAGAAGATCTCGACGGCAAGGCAAAACGGTACGCGGTGATCCGCACCAATATCGGCCTCGACCTGTCGAAACAGCAGATACGCGAGGACCTTCAAATCGACGAGCCGCGAGACGACGACGACCGTCTCGCTGCGGCCGCAGCGGATGAAACACCGACCGGCGGCGATCCGTTAAAACTGTCTATGACCGACTTTGCGGAGGGGAAAAAAAAAAAGTACCTACCTGGCTCCGGCACGCGGTCGAGCTCGAGGACGGATCGCTTCGGCAGATTGCGGCCGTCTATGATCAGATTTTCCGACGAGTGATCCTCGCCGTCGAGGCGTCTCCTTACCAAGTTCCCGACTTCGCGAATGTGGTCTCAACGGAGTTTCAGCTCTTTGACAATCTGCTTTCAAGATCGATCTTTGCATCCTACCTGCTCGGCCTCGACGCCGCTCGCGACGACATAATTGCGACACTCGGCAGAAACCCAACCGGTAGGGCGGGTGCCTCATTCGCCGAGGGCGACAACGAACCTGAACGCCGTCGCGGAGCTCGATCTGTTACATGGCTGCCATACGGAAAGGATCAGTCCGGAGCCACGATCGATTCCGACGATTCGCCGATCTCCATCGATATGCGATTCGACGTCCCGCCCGAGGAAGCGATCGACTATTTTCGACGTAAACGAAGCGTCTCGCCGGAAGAGTTTTATAAGCTCGACGCCGAGGCTCGTACCGGAGCCTTCACCGTCTCGCGTGTCTATCGCGACGACATGATCGAGGGTTTCCGCACCGAGATCCTAAACGCACTCGAAAATGGCATTCCCGAACGCGAGACCGTCAAACGCCTCCGCTCGATCCTCGACGGCGGCCCGCACGCGATCCTGTCCAACCGTCGTCTGGAGACGATCGTTCGCACAAATATGATGGTCGCCTACGGCGTTGGTCGTCGAGCTGCTATGGATGCGACAGTCGATCTATTGCCGATCTGGGAATACTCTGCGGTCGGCGATGACCGCACGCGTGCCAGTCACAGAGCACTCGACGGCGTCACCTATCCGGCCGATCACCCGTTCTGGAACCAGTACTATCCGCCGTGGGATTTCGGCTGCCGCTGCACCGTCATCCCGATGCCTTCGTATCGCAAAAATTACGACCACGCAAAACCCAACGGCATCGACGCCGTCGAATACGACGACACTGGCCTGCCGTCAAAGAGTGTCGTGGACGGCGAAACTGTCTCCCTCCGCCCTGGCAAATTCCGCGGCATCCCCCGACGTTCGTCTCTTGCCGTCGCCATCGCCTCCGGGGTGAGCGGGGAAATGGAAAGGCCTTTAGAATTTCGCAGCTCGACGACCCTAGAGAAATTCGCAAAAGATCAGTTCTCTGTCTCCAACCGCTCAATCATCAAGGAAGAGGTCGATGCCATCCGTCAGTACGGCAGCGATGCCTATTCGCACCTTAACAGACACCTTCGCGGTTTAGGCCCGGAACCTGGCCGCAGAAAATTATCGACGAAAGAGATCGATTCTTTGATCAGCAATCTCGATTCTGCGATTTCTAAAGGCAGAGTAACCAGACCCGTTAAACTCTACCGCGGTATGGGTGTCGATAAAGGGCAGCAAATGTGGAAGACCGGAGATATGATCCAAGAAGCAGGCTTTGCCTCAACATCTCCCTTGCGGAATATCGCAGAACGATTCGCCGGGTATGCCAAAGATAAAGGATTGCGCCCCTTTATTCTGGAATTCGTTATCCCCAAAGGCACCAATGCCGTTTACGTTGAGAACTTTCTCGCGACCCGTGAGTTCGAGTTTTTACTTGCACGTGGCTATTCTTTTGAGATAATCTCTACTCGGATAGTGAAAGGAGTCACTTATGCCAAAGCAAGACTCGCAGGGAAACTGGGTGCTGACTGAAGACGAACGCCGTAGAGACGCGGCTATTGGTCGCGATCGATCACGTTATGACAAACAAGCACTCTCCCCGAAAGCTACCCCTGAAGAGATCAAGGCCGATAGAGCCCGCCTCTCCGATAGATCATCCACGCCGTAATCTTCCACCTCCTGTCGGACTAGCTGCCTCTCTGCATCCGGATAAAATTCTTTGAGTTCTATGTAACCGCCTCTGATAAATTCTCGAAGCCTGCCGCCGGGCTGATCTGATATCCGATTCTCCAGAATCATCTCTTCACAGGAATACGTTGGAGTTTTTGGCTCCATTTTTCCCACATACGAAAAGCGCGCTTTGGATTGTTCACACTCGCGCCTTCTTCAATGATCCGGAGCGCGCTTTGGATCGATTCCGATCGACCCTTTTCTCGAAAACTCGGGCGCGCTTTGGATTTCGCCGTTCCGCCCCTCAACATTCGCTGTAACCCTTTATTTTGTCGATATTTCTACCGGCGCGCTTTGGATTTTATCGGGCGCGCTTTGGAACGTGCTTAGGACGCGCTTTGGATCTTGCATATTTTGGGCGTTCTTTACTCGAACCGCAGCTCATTCAGCCGCTATTGGATCGATATTGAATGCGTATTTACGGGCTTTTCAGCGACCGTTCTCCCTTCAAATCCAGTTCAGTAAATATTCTGAAACCGGAACCGCCAGATCGCCATCACTTCAGAAAAACTCCTGCGCCAGCCGCCATGCCAAATTATCGCCGTAAACCATTGACCCACGCGGACTTCCCCGCCACCGCCCCGCTATGTCCCGCTACGCCCCATTAACAGAACGTTCTAGAATCTTACAATTTATTCAGCTGAGCCCCATTTGACGAAGTATCTGTTGAAATTTGGGTTCAGTACGAAGGGACTCGAATGAGGGGTTGACAGCGATATTCTTAAACATAAAACCTTTTGAGCGGCCCGTCCGCTGAAGGTCAGAAAATGCCTGCAAAAGTCGAGTTGCCGCAACTTCGGCTCTGCCATTTGCGGCCTCATATCTCGCTAGGTCCAAATTCACCTTCACACGATCGTAAACATCGGTTGATCTTGCAAGCCGGAGTCGCTGGTTTCTGTACCCGGCCGCGGAAACCGCTTCCGGCCCACCCTTGAGAAAAAGCGCTTTCATCCTCTGACGATAAGAGCTCTGTTCCTCCGGCAGCAACATGTTGTGTTCAGCGATCGAGTATCTCAGGCGGTACTCAAAAGCATCCTCAATACGCCCGAGCCGAAACAATGATCGGCTCATGGCCAAATTCGCATACTGATGATCAGGATCGATCGCCAGAGCTTGCCGTGCAAATTCGACCGCTCTGTGATCATTGCCCGCAAAGTGGTTCAACTCCGCAAGATCGGCCAGAATGATCAGCGAAAGCGGGTCGAGTTCAATGGCTCTTAATAGATCAGATTCAGCTTCGGCAAAACGACCGCGCATCTTGAAATACTCGCCACGCCAGTGAAGAGCAGAGACCGAGTTCGGGTCGAGGTCGATCGCGCGAGAAAAAGAGACTTCTGCAGTTTCCCAATCCCATTCGTGATAAACGGCAAAGAAGCCGCGAACCGCGTGCGCGTCGGCAAGGTTCGGGTCGAGTCGAAGGGCAGTTTCGATAAGGGGAAGTGCTTTTTCAAAATTCCCGGGAGTCATCGAATACGCAGCTGCGAGACCCGCTTGAGCTGCAGCGAAGTTTGGATCCTTGTTTACGGCGCGTTCAAAATACGGAATACTCTTTTCCACATTCCATCCGCGAAGCCGCACGAGATGCTGACCCTTGAGATAATCATTATAGGCGGAAATATCGTCGGTCATCTTCGGTTTCAAACCGAGCGAAGGAGCCTGCTTTCCAAGAGAGTGCGAAAGCGCTGTCGTTAAACGGTCCTGCAGCTGAAATATGTTCGCGGCATCGCCGTTAAGCGAGCTGCTCCAAACCTGTAAACCGCTATGAGTTTCAAACATTCGCAAGTTGATACGTATTTTACCGCTGACGATCTGATACGTGCCGTCGATGACCCTATCTACGTCGAGCTGTTTTCCAATCGACACCGGCTCTTCTTGAGAATCTAGATATCTGCTGACGGCGTTTATCGACCTAACATTTAGGTCGCCACTGTTGTTTAGCGAAGTGATCAGCGAATCTGCGATCCCAAGTCGCAGCGCCTCGCTGTCGCCATCGCCGCCTGCCGATCG
This sequence comes from Acidobacteriota bacterium, assembly GCA_016700075.1. Classification (NCBI taxonomy): domain Bacteria; kingdom Pseudomonadati; phylum Acidobacteriota; species Acidobacteriota bacterium. Next base: position 2,084,686 of record CP065000.1, read on the forward strand.
GAGCGGAAGTATGGCAATGTTTTGAATCGTATTTTCACTGACCCCGGACGCCGTTTTCAAAGGATTCCAAAAGTACACAATGCCGACAAGAACGAAAAGGGACGTGCAGATCGCTGCCGCTGTGCCTCGGCGAAACGACGGCCGGCGAAAGAGAGCCCGGCCCGTCTCGGGTTCGTAAAGTTCTGAATCGAAAGTGATCCGCTCCATCGAAAGCCGCTCAACAAGGATCGGCTGTTCGCTGATATGGATGGTTTCGTTTACATCTGCAATGAACCGGTAACCTTCGCGCGGAACCGTCTGGATCAGTTCGTCGGGACCGGCAATTGCAGAAAGTGTTTTCCGCAGCAAGGAAACTGCCACCGTAAGATTCGAATCCTCGACAAAGGCTTCATGCCACACCTTCGACATCAGTTCCTCACGCGAAACAGTCTCGCCGCGGCGTTCGAGGAGCACCTTAAGCGTCTGTAGGGATTTCGGCGGCAGCTGAACGGGCCCGTCGTCGCATTCAAGCGAGAGACGAGTGGAATCAAAATGAAAAGGGCCGAAATCGTAGCACCGCTTTATTTCACTTGCCATTACCGCACCTTTAGAAAACTTTAGAAAAACTTAGATAGCCATTTAGGACATATCATCTCCTGCCTTGGTAAAACTGCTAAACGATTGAAGTTTAGACGGATTCTAGCGCGGATTTTGGTGCAGAGGCAAGAAATTCTTATGCGTCGACTGATGGTGCTTACACGTGAGACCCGGGAGTTTCAGGTCATAAGGCAAAAGAGTAAATGGGCCTTGGGACTCTGCGACGTTTGTAATGCCGAGGTTCGGTGGCTTTCAACGAAGGAAGTGGTCGCGCTCACCCGTTTGAGTGAGCGCGAGGTTTTTCGAATGGCCGAAGCGGGTGAATTTCACAATGTGGAATCCGCAGATCGGTTTATGCAATTTTGTTTCGCATCTGTTATGCGGTGCGGTTGAGCTTTATGTGAGGTAGTAATGAGAAACAAGTTTCAAAAAGGCACGACACGAGGGATGGTCATTTTCTGCATTTTGGTGCTGTGTGCGGTCGCGGCGACCGGTCAGACATGGGACGGCGGCGGGCCGACAAACAACTGGTCCGATCCGCTCAACTGGTCAACAGACGCCGTTCCCAACACGGGCGCGAACGTAACATTCAATACCACGAGCACGAAGGACTGCGTTATCGATGTAAACATTACTACCGGCACCTTTCTGATCGACACGGGCTACACCGGGACCATCTCACAGGGATCTTCCACCATTCAGCACAACGCCGGATTCACGCAGCGAGACGGAACTTTCAGTGGCGGCTCTGCGGCGCACCGTTTCAACGGCTCTCGCACGTTTACAGCAGGTAACTTTACCGCGACAAGCGGCACAACGATCTTTCGTGTTAGCGGTACGGCCGGCTCGACCACACTCACGGTTGATGCGGAATGGGTCTTCGATCCAAACAGCGGCACGATCGAGATCGAGGGTCCCGGCTCCGGTGGGTCGTCTGTAAATGTGAGTGGTACTGCAACAGAACTGATCGTTCATAACCTTGTTATAAACTCTGACGCAAATACCGTTGGTCTGAGCATGGGAACCAGCGGCAGCCGCGTCTGGAACATTGCCGGCACACTTCACCTTATCAACGGCGTTATCAATGGGAACGCTGACCGCAGGATCCGCACCGAAAACGCCGTGCTGATAGATGCGGCATTTGATGGCGGAAGCACCTTCCTAGAACTCGTCGGAAATCTCGAACGGGTCATAACGATCCCGGCCGGAGCCGATATGCCAAACCTGATAGTGAATGCCCCGAACACGACAATAAATACGTCCGGAACCGGCTCGTCGGGCTTGCGCTCGCTCGACCTACAAGGCGTGGCCTTGATGACGAACGGGAGCGTTGATCAAACATTCAGCGGCACGATGACAATTGCAAGCAATTTCACACAGGGTTCCGGATCGCTGACCTTCAACGGAAGTTTTACCCAAACCGGCGGACTATTCACCGGTGGAACCGGGACGATCGACATGAATGTTTCGCGGACGTTTTCCGGCGGAACATTTGTCTCGACCTCCGGAGAGTTGATATTCACTACCAGCGGCACCCCAGGATCTCAAACGCTTGTGATCAATGAAGGTTGGGCTTTCGACCCGAATGGTGGAACTCTAACGTTCGACGAGGTCGGCAGCAATCCGGCTGTCTCGGTCTCGGGCACGGCAACGAATCTTAACGTCAACAACCTTCGCATCGCTGCGCTCACCGCAACCGGCGGGCTTTCTATGGGCGGAACAGATACGCGGATCTGGACCGTTGGCGGCCAGCTTCATCTGGTCAATGGCGTGATCAACGGTGCTGTCAGCCGCTTTCTCCGCGCTGAGGGCAACGTATTGATCGAAGCCGGTTACGACGGAGGAAATGTACCGATCACTTACGCAGGCTCCGCCGAACAGAACTTCGAAAACCTGGGCGGGAATCATCCAACCGGTGCGGTCACAATCGATAAGTCCGGCGGAACGCTGAACCTACTTTCCGATATGAACCTGAGTAACGGAACTGCCGGATTCGCGCTTACGAACGGAACGATCTCAACAGGTGATTTCGCAGTTCTCTCCGGAACCAGAGCGATAACCCGCACGAACGGCTACATAATCGGTGATCTTGACCGACGGATCAATTCAATCGGCGTTCGCGAATATCCGGTCGGGACCGGAAACGGCTTTTCACCTGTCACGGCAAATATCACCGTTCTCGGAACAAATCCGACGCAACTACGCATCGGGGCGAAACAGGGATCTCATCCCCGACTTGACGCGACGTCAGCATTAGGTCGGTATTGGCCGATCACAGAGACGGGAAACGTAACAGCAACGCTGACATTCAACTATTTCGACACCGATGTTCATGGCAATGAAACGGACTACCGCCTCCATCGCGTTGCAACAAGCGAGCTACAGATATTCCAACCGCCGCAGGCGACGATAGACACCACGGCGAATACCGCGACGGTCACCGGCGTAACTGAGTTTTCTGATTGGACTCTCGCAGAGGTAGGCCAACCGGTCAGCATTTCTCCGTCCGGCGGTACTTTCGTTCCGGGCTCAGTTATAAATTTTTCCGCCGTCGCCGGCTATCCGCCGTATACATTTTCGATCATTCAGAACAACTCCGGTGCGTCCTTCGATTCGCAGACCGCGACCTACACCGCTGGAAACACGATCGGCGCTCAAGACGTTATCCGCGTAGCAGATTCTTTCGGCTTCTTCTCTGACGCGACGATCACCGTTGACATTATCCCGACGCGGCTTGTCATCACCCAGCAGCCCGTTAGCACAACTGCAGGCCTGACACTGAACACCATCACCGCGGAACTTCAGGACGACGCAGGCAATCGCGCCGCTACGGCTGCGAACTCGGTCACGATCGCTTTCGCAGACAATCCGGGCGGCGCCACTCTGCTCGGGACAACTACTCGAAACGCCGTAGCGGGCATTGCGACCTTCAACGATATTTCGATCCAGCGAGCCGCCGAGGGCTACACACTTGCTGTCTCTTCCACCGGGCTAACCGGCGCCACGAGCAACGCTTTCAACGTCGCCCCCGGAGATCCGAATCAGCTCGTCTTCACCGTTCAACCCTCCGACACCGATGTTTCTGCCGATATCGAACCGGCCCCCCAGGTCGTTGTCCGTGACCAGTTTGGGAACACCGTCGATACGGTTGACCTCGATCTAACGATCTCGATCGCATCGAATCCGGGTTCAGCAACACTCTCAGGCACGTTAACCCGACAATCTGATGGTGGGGTAGCGACCTTTAACGGATTGTCGCTCGACCGCGCCGGAACAGGATACACACTGGCGGTTAATGGAAGCGGACTCGAAGTTGAGAGTGATCCTTTCAATATTTCGGCGCCGATCTTGCTTGTTACAACAACGGACCCGACCGGTCCCGGGTCACTTTCCGAGCAGATAAACATTGCAAATCAGCGTCCGGGCCCGGACGTGATAAATTTCGCGATCCCAGGCAACGGTCCGTTCACTATTCCGGTGGCTTTCACCGGGCAGATTCCCATGGTTACGGACCCGGTCTCGATCGACGCGACGTCCCAACCCGGTTATTCCGGGATCCCCCTTGTCGAATTGGACGGCCCGAGCGATCCGGGAAGCGTGACGCTGTTCATCGATGCGGACAATGCCGAGATCCGCGGCTTTCTCATTAATACTCGGGGAACGGCGGTCTTCATCGGTTCGGGCCGATCTGGCATCACAATCAAACAAAATCGCATCGGGTTGGATCATGGTGGTGAGTTATCCCAAATCACACCCTTTGTTGGCATTCAGGCATTGAATACATCAAACCTGATCATCGGAGCCTCGGGGGAAGGCAATATCATCGCAGCATCAGTGGGTATTTCCCTCAACGCGATCAGTAATTCGATCTCGGTCAAGGGAAATCTGATTGGGACCAACGCAGCGGGTACGATCGGACTCGGAGGAGACGCCCAGGTTGGCCTGAGCGCCCCAGGCATAAACCTTCAGTCTCAGCTATTCAATTCTCAGATCGGCGGTACGGGCCCGGGCGAGGGAAACCTCTTCTCTGGGCACAGGGTGGGTTTGTCCATCACCGGGGACAACAACGTCATTGAAGGAAACAAGTTCGGAACGGACCACTCCGGTACATCGCCTATCCAATATCGTTCGCCCTCATCGCCCAAGAATGCGATATTACTATTCGGTAATCACAACGCAATAGGAGGCAATTCTCCGGAGTCCGGGAATACGTTCGCCTTCCTCGACCTGCCGGTACGTGTAGCCGGACTGGTGAATGGTCGAACCGCTTCAGAGGGAAACTTGATTCGGCATAATTCATCCCACTCGAGCGGTCGAGGTTTACCGGAATTCATTTTCCTCCAACCGGGATCCTATAACAATGATCCGCTTGACGCTGACGAAGGGCCCAACTGGCTTCAGAATCATCCGGTCCTAACATCGGCCGTACTGACCGGAACCGGCACTCGGATCGTCGGAACGTTCAGCAGCGAGCCCTCCGAGAACTACGTCATCGACTTTTTCCTGAGTGACGTCTGCAGCATCGGCTTCGGAGATGCAAAGGAATTTCTCGGATCAGTCGAGGTAACGACCGACGCCGGTGGGCTCGCTGCCCTCAGCCACGAACTGCCTTTAGTTGTTCCTGTCGGGAAATCGATCACGTCCCTCGCGACCGACTCTGAGAACAACACATCTCAGTTGTCTGGGTGCAGGCTGGTGGCACAGAATACCGCTACTATCTCAGGCACGATCTCGGATTCTTCTGGGCCGTTGAGTAACGTGTCGGTAGCTTTGACCGGCGGCCGCTCGCTGACAACGGTAACTGACTCGCAGGGTAATTATTCGTTCACAGATCTTCCAACGGACGTGAACTATTTGGTGAGCCCGGCGCGAGCGACGTATGAATTCACTCCGCCGAGTCGGTCATTCGTTAACCTTCTTTCAGACCAACCGAATTCAAACTTTACAGCCCAAAAAACCAGCTTCCGCATCACGGGAACGGTAGGCCGACTTGGCGGCGTAACAATGACATTGGCGGGCACTGCGAACCGAACCGCCGAAGCCCACCCCGCAGGCACGTTCAGATTCGACGAACTCGCGGCAGGAAATTACACGCTTGCGCCATCCAAGCCGGGATATACATTCACTCCGGCCTCGGTCAACGTTGCTCTCACGACCGAAGATGCCAGCGCGGAATTCTCCGCCGCTAGCATCCTTAGCCAGTTGACGGGCAGATTCTATTTCACAGAACCATCAGGGGCATCCACTGTTAACCTTAAATCGGTCCAGGCGGATGGCCGCGGATTGGTAACATTATTCACGAACCAGCCACTGCTGTTTCCGGCCGCATCGCCAGACGGACGGACTATTTTTATGTCGGGTGCGATCTCGGGGCTTCAGGGTATCTATTCCGCAAACTTCGACGGCACCAACCTCGTACGGAGAACATCGCCACCTGCAAACCAGTCGGATGGATTCCCCGGTGTATCTGCCGATGGGGCGAGAGTAGCTTTCATCAGAACGAATACGACAGGCGACTCCAGAGAGATCCGAGCTATGGCGCCGGACGGTTCGGACCAGACTCTGATCTCACAAACTGAGATTCCTTTAAGGTTCACCTCTTGGAATGCAAACGGCCTTGCCATCGCGTCGGTCGCCGCGGATCGACTCAGGATCATTTCAACTGCCGGGAGCATCGGCACTTTCGGACCCATTTTTGGAATGCCAAGATGGTCTCCGGACGGGACTCGAATTCTGAGTCGGAGCGGCGGTTTGGTGGGCAACGGTTCCGATCTGTTCACTTTTGATACAGTGAACGGGGACAGTATCTTTCTTGGCCTAAGCGATTTCTTCGTCGTTCCGTTCGGGTACGGGTGGTCACCCGATGGACAATTTGTAAATTACACGAGATTTAATAACTCGAATTCTAGCCATGAGCTTGTAGTGACGCCCTCGAATAGCGTCAACAAGCTGGTTGTATTCTCACAGTCCCAACAGAGTTCCTTCAAAGGCATCGACTGGGCCCCGACGCCAAATGCAAATGTGCCGCAGAGTTTCGGTGCCGCACAGTCGTTTACGCTTGGCGGTGTTACGGTAACATTTGCAGATGTCCAGACCGAGGGAGAACTGACAGTCGATCCGATCGCGCCGAACTCACTTGGCTTTGCGCCGGACGGATACGCGTTCACGAATGTCGGCTACGACATTCAGACGACCGCTACATTCACACCGCCGGTCGGCGTTTGTATCGAGGTTCCCGAGAATGTTGCCACGACCGAAGCACGCTTTAACCGCCTCGCGATACTTCACAACGAGAACGGCTCGCTTGTTGACCGCACGACGACGCGGGAGCTTGCGACACGGACCGTTTGCGCTGAGACGAACGGTCTTAGTGAATTCGTCGTCGCCGAACAGATCGACCCGTCGCTCGCATCCATCACCGGCCTTGTAGTTGATTCGAACGGCGAGCCGATGGTCAATGTCTCGGTACGAATGACCGGCGCAGAGGAGCGATACGTCGAAACCGATGCTGAAGGACTGTTCACATTCCCGAATCTCGAAAACGGGGCCAACTATGAAGTTCAGGCCCGCGAATTCGGTTATATATTCGACGAATTCAGCAAGATATTCATTAGTGTTTCCGGTGAAGAGACGGTCGTCTTCACAGGCACTGAATCATCGCGCACGATTTCGGGGCGTGTTGTGGACGGGGTCGGTTTCGGTCGAGCGGGTGTAAATGTATCGCTCTCCGGCGATAAGATCGCAAATACAGTCACTAATACCGACGGCATTTTTGTGTTTGAAGAACTACCCGCCGATGGTTCTTATACAGTCACTCCCACAGATGTTCTCGGAAGCGTCACTCCGGAAGAGATCATCGTTTCACCACTCCTTACCGACACTTTGGGCCTCGAATTCGAGCTGCTTGGCCCGACCGCCGCAAGCGTATCGATCAGCGGCCGTGTTATTGATCCGGATGGTCGCGGCGTGGCTCGGGCGGCAATTGGCTTGACGACGCCGGATGGCAATACGCGTTCGGTGATGTCGAATGGATTCGGCTATTTTTCCTTAGATGGCATAGCCGCGGGTTCGAATGTGGTACTGACGGTGCGGCACAGGCGATTGCGTTTTGAACCAAGGGTTCTCCACGTATCAACCGATGTGGACGATCTCGTGATCTTGGGGTCGTGGTGATAGCTGGTTATTAGAAAGTGGCGGAGAGGACAGGACTCGAACCTGCAAGCGGTTACCCGCGGTAGTTTTCAAGACTACTGCCTTACCAATTAGGCTACCTCTCCGCGAGGTAAACTCTGAATATACCTAAACCGCTGCGGTGAAACAACCTAATTCACGGAGTATCAGCCGGGAAACTGTCTTTTCAGCTCAGCCTTCACGGCTTCGATACCCTTAATGCCGGGGGCTCTCGTGATGATCCGTCCATCTCGGTTGAGCACGATATGCATTGGGAAGGGCATACTCATACTGCCGCTTTTGTCCGGCGTGCCGAATTTACCGATGATGATGTTGCCGGCATCAGGGAGAACCTTGTATTTGAACGGGTTCTTCGCCAAAAACTTTGTGAGGTCGGTCTTGGTGCTTGCTGCCGGAGCGAGGAAAACAACATCCTTTCCCTGATAGGCGTCGACCAATTGATTAAGGAGCTTTATTTCGGCCAGACAGTTCGGGCAGTTAATGAACCATAGATTGAGAACGACAACCTTGCCGCGGAAATCTCGGATATCCAAGCGATTCCCATTCATGTCGGCGGCCGTAAATATCGGCTCACTCGGATCGGAAACAAACGGTGATGAGGGCTGGGCGGCTGCGGCTGCGGCAAAGATCGCCAAAGCGGCGATCAGAATGATAACTTTTCGCATGCCCACCTTATAGTGTTAAACGGCAGCGATGTCAAGATTTGCGGGCCTTGTTGGACTATTTGGCGAGATCGCGGTCGATGGCGCTTCGCAGTTGCTCGATCTTGTTCCAACCGCTTCCTCTGAAACGAACCCGGCCATCGGTCCCGATCACAAAATACGAAGGAAAACCCATTTCAATTCTACCCTTACCATCGTTATCGGCGTATTGCATTACTAGGCCAAAGCTGTTCGGAAGTACACGAGAAGCGATCCGGTTCGACCGCAGAAATGCCTTGATGCGGTCTTCCTGTTCCATCGAGGGCGACAGGAAGTTGACATTCTTGCCGCGATACTCGTCGATGAGCTTATTCAGGTGGGGGAACTCGTGTCTGCAGATCTCACACCTTGTAGACCAAAAGGTGATGACCACGACAGACCCGCGAAGGTCGTTAAGTTCGAGCGCGTTTCCGTTGATATCTGTCGCAGAAAATCCGGGAGCTTCGGCACCGACGTTTATTCGGTTTTGACCAATAGCCGGGATTACGGAGCATACCGCCAGCAGAACCAATATCGGAAATAAATTTCTCATCGCACGTATCGGGCCGACCGATGTTAAAGGATGTAAAACACCCTAATTAAAACAAAGTGATAATACACCATTGTTTCAGCGAAGCTCTCAGAAAAAAATCACCGTTGCGGCTAAAAATTCTCAGTTTGGGAAATGCTAGAATCTTCGGGTGATTGTTGAGTCCGTATCGGCGACCGATCTGCGAAACCTGCGAGGAAGCATCTATCTGCGGCCGGGCCTCAACATACTGCTTGGGCCCAACGGCGAGGGAAAGACCAATTGGCTTGAAGCGATATTCATCTCGGCCTCGGGCCGCTCGTTCAGAACATCAAAACTTGGTGAAAGTATCCGATTCGAGCATGAAGCTGCTTCAGTAAGTGCAGAAGTTCGCGAATCCGCGGAGGTGCTCAGAAAACTCGGCGTAGGCATCGTTGAACGAGGTAAGCAACTTTTCATCAATGACAAGAAAGCGAAACCGAACGAATACGCAGGCAACTTGAGCGTGGTGCTTTTCAATTCCGATGAGCTGGAGGTCATCAGGGGCGGCCCGGACGCCCGCCGCCGCTTCATGGACGAGGGGATCGAAGGCCTTCATCCCCCGTTCAGAAAGGTATTTTCAGATCATCAGCGAGTGATCCGCCAAAAGAACGCACTCCTGGCAAAGGCATTTGACGCCGGTTGGGGAACCGATCAGATCCGCGATGCTTTGCAGCCTTGGAACGAGCAGCTGATAGAGCTGTCGGCAAAGATACATCGGGCACGCGTCAGGTTCGTCGAAAGGCTTTCGGGTGTGCTTGAAAAGCGGTTGTTCAGCCGTGAGGACGTTTCGCTGCGCTATCGTTCGTCACTCGAAGGAAAGGGCGATCTGGATAACTATGCCGGATTGATCGCCGAAAGGCTGGACCTGCGGCTGGACGCCGAACTTGCCGCGGGGCATTCGCTGATAGGGCCGCATCGCGACGATCTTGAGATACTGTTCGACGGAAAAGACATACGAAAATTCGGCTCGTCGGGCCAGCAGAGGAGTGCCCTTCTGCTTTTGCAATTAGCTGGCATCGAGGTGTTCAATGCAACTCGCGGCGAATATCCCGTATTTCTGATCGATGATATCGATGCAGAACTGGATTATCGACGTATCGGGAAGCTGCTGGAATACCTTCACGGAAAGACGCAGACGATCGTTACGACGTCAAAGGAAAGCCTCATCGACCGTTTCGGTGATGAGGCAAATGTCATCAGAATTGAAGGCGGAGCGGCCCGCGGGCCGGCTTAGGGTTTTCTGCCCGACGTGTCCTTCTTTACAGCGCTCAATAGCCTGTCGGCCACATCCTCACCGATCTTGCTCAGCGAGTCGATGTCCATTATCGCGGGGCCGGCGGTCGTGCTGCCGTCCGGCAGCCGCACATTCGGACGGGCATTTACAACTCGTCCGGAATTGTCCCTGAATACCTTTTCGTTGTTGGCGGTTTGAAACTGTCCCTGCGGGGACCTTTGCTCCTCGACCTCTCCCTGCGAAATGACACGGTTAGAGGCAGGTGGATATACCTGATATTTCAGTGTAAGGCGTTCCGGCGCTGCGACCTTGGTCCTGGACGTCTCGGCGGCGTCTGTGATCGCTGAGAATTGTAGCCAGATCGTATAGCGGTTTTGCTCCGCCATCGCCAGGTCCAAAGCTCTTGCGCGATCTGCCGCATCGTTTACGGCGACCTCATTCACGACCTCCATCGAAGTTACTTTCTTCTTGCGGAGCCTTTCGATGAACTTTTTCCACACCACACCTTGAGCCGCCGTTCGATTTGACGGTTCGACCTCCGGCGAAAAGATCACAATAAGAACTCCGGGAGCGTCGGTTTCACGCAAGTTCGCAACCGGGCTTCCCTGTGCGACTGCCGAATTAGAAAGGATCACCATCGCGAAAAGTGACACAAGAACCGATGTTAATAGACGGCAATTTGCCCGTGAAAGTACCATCACTGGGCTATAGGTGAACTTCATAAAACCACTCCGTTTGCCGATGAATGACCGAATAACCGTAGTATATCCGAGGGTATCCGGCAAAAGCAATGAAATACACTGCGAAAAGGCCTGCGGGCGTTATCAAAGAGGGCAAAAAAATGGTATAATTTGCGAATAAAAGTAGCTGATTTTATATGCATTTACGGCATTTTGGTCAGTCGCTGAATAATCAGAGGTTTACAGGATTTGGCAAAGGCAAAAACAGAATACGGTGCGGATGCGATCACTGTCCTGGAAGGGCGTGACGCGGTCAGAAAACGACCCGCGATGTACATCGGCTCGACCAGCGATCTAGGGCTGCATCATTTGGTTTATGAGGTCGTCGATAACTCGGTAGATGAGGCCCTTGCGGGCTTCTGCGACACGATCGAGGTCACGATCCACATGGATAACTCTATAACCGTCGTGGACAACGGACGAGGAATTCCGACCGACATTCACAAACAGGAAGGCCGTTCAGCCGCGGAGGTCGTGATGACGGTGCTGCACGCCGGGGGCAAGTTCGATTCGAATTCTTACAAGGTTTCCGGTGGTCTGCATGGCGTAGGCGTCAGCTGCGTTAACTTTTTGAGCGAGTATCTTCGGCTTGAGATCTGGCGCGATGGAAAGACGCACGAGATGGAATTCGAGGCCGGCATACCGGTCGCGCCGCTGAAAGAGACGGGCACCACCTCAAAAAGAGGCACAAAGATCACTTTCAGGCCCGATTCAAGCATTTTTGAAACGACGGTTTACAGTTTCGAAAAGCTGTCCGAAAGACTTCGGGAGAAGGCGTTTCTGAACAAGGGCATTCGCATTCATATAAAGGACGAGCGCGAGGAACCGGAAAAGTCGCACGAATTCTACTACAAAGGCGGTATTGCCGAGTTTGTAAAACACTTGAACCGCAACAAGGCCCCGCTTCACGACGAGCCTCTATATTTTGAACAGACCTCGGACGATCTTTCGATCGAGGTATCGATGCAGTACAACGACAGCTACGACGAGAAGATCTTTTCGTTTGCCAACAACATCAATACGGTTGACGGCGGAACTCATTTGTCAGGCTTTCGCGGTGCTATCACGCGTACTATCAACAATTACGCTGAAAGCTCCGGCCTCATGAAGAACGCCAAGGTCGCTCTTTCGGGCGATGACGTGCGAGAAGGACTCGTCGCAGTTATCTCTGTAAAGATCCCGCAGCCGCAGTTCGAAGGACAGACAAAGGGCAAACTCAATTCGCCGGTGAAAGGCCCGGTCGAGTCATTCCTAAATGAAAAGCTCGGCGAGTTTTTCGAGCAGAATCCTTCGGTCGCGAAAAAGATCGTCGGAAAGGCTGTTGACGCCGCCCGTGCCCGCGAGGCCGCCAGAAAGGCACGTGAGATCGTGCGAAAATCGGCGCTTGGTACGTCAACGCTGCCCGGGAAGCTCGCAGACTGCCAGGAGAAGGATCCGGCTCTCTCTGAGATATACATCGTCGAGGGTGATTCCGCCGGAGGCTCGGCAAAACAAGGCCGCGACCGAAAGAATCAGGCCGTTCTGCCTCTAAAGGGAAAGATCCTTAACGTCGAAAAGGCACGTTTTGACAAGATGCTCGGCCATGGCGAGATCAAGGCCCTGATCACGGCTCTGGGGACCGGCATCGGCAAGGACGATTTCGATATAAACAAACTTCGCTATCACAAGATCTGTCTGATGACGGACGCTGATGTTGACGGCTCGCACATTCGCACGCTGCTGCTCACGTTCTTTTACAGGCAGATGCCCGAGCTGCTCGAGGGCGGATTCGTCTATATCGCTCAGCCGCCGCTTTACAAGGTAAAGCGGGGCAAGAAAGAGGAATACATCAAGGACGAGAAGGCAATGTTCCGCTATCTGATGCGGATGGCGACCAACGACCTGAGCCTGCGTTCGGCAGATCGGCTTATCGAAGGACGCGAGCTTTCAAAGGCACTTGAGCAGACGACGGAACTCAAGAATTACACCGAACGGCTGACGCGCCGCCTCTCGGGTGATGAACTGCTCGTCACATCGCTCCTGGAGGCATTTGGCGGACGTGACGGCGTGGTTACAAAAAGCTCATTCCGAATGAAGAAGATATTCGGCGACCAGGATCTGATGGCGGAGGTCGAGGCAAAACTTCGTGACGCCGGCTTCAATACAGATCTGGTAATGGACGACGAACACAGCTTGTGGGCGGTAGAGGTGGCATATGCGAACGGACAGCGTGTGCGTGTGGATTGGAATCTGGCGAGCTACGTCGAATTTCAAAAGGCCGTTGAGCTCAAACGCGATCTTGAGGTCAGCTTTCCCGCTCCTTTCGTGCTTGGCGAGAACGGCCGCAGCGAAGAGCTTTCGTCACGCGAAGACCTGCTCGAAAAGATAATGTCTCTCGCGAAAAAAGACCTAACCATTCAGCGTTACAAAGGACTGGGCGAGATGAATCCGGAGCAGCTTTGGGAAACCACGATGGATCCGGAAAAGAGAACGATGCTGCAGGTTCGGATCGAGGACGCGGTCGAGACGGACGGACTTTTCACCGTGCTCATGGGCGATCAGGTCGAACCGAGGCGTAGGTTCATCGAGGATAACGCACTTGATGTGAAGAATCTCGACGTGTAACGGCACATACGTGGAGTCTGTGAACGCAGGGGAGGGTTTAATACCTCCTCTGCGTTTTTCTATGTCGAAGAGAAGATCAGAAATGCGAGAGCATTACGCCAAACGCATCTTTGCGAGAAGCTCTGTAAAGCGGGGAAAAGACCGAAGCCCTGCAAATTCGGGTTCAACCTTGAGCCAGACCATTCGATCGTCGCGTTCCCGCAGACAGTGTTCGAGCAGGTCCATGGCACGTTTGTAATTGCCGAATTCAGCTTCGACAACGGCAAGCCTATACGCAGCTTCGGGGCGGTCGGCGGCGCGTTTCATCAGGTTTTCCACGAATGGGGCCGCTTCATTCGGACGGCCGAGCTTCTTCAGCGACATGGCGGCCAGCATCGCCCCATAATCTGAGGTCATTTTCCCGCCATTTTCCGCGGTTCGTTGGCGAAACATCTCAACCACCTCGGCGAACTGTCCGTTTCGATAGAGAGCGAGCATCCGCACACGCCATTGCCGCGCCGGATCATCTTCCAGCGACTCTGCCTTTTGAGCAAGAGATGTCAGGCGGTCAAGATCACCGCGGTATTGAGCTATCGACACATAGTTCGTAAGAACGGACCGCGAAAGCGGTTCAAGCTCGCGGGCTTTTTCGATCTGGATGACCGCCTCATCCAATCGTCCGAGCGAGGTCAGAAGCAGGGCATACCACTGCCGTGCCGTGACGTAGTTCGGATCCGCATCGATGGCCAGCCGAAAGTGTTTTTCCGCTGCTTCCCAATCCCATTCATGTGTACGCTTGACCCATGCAAGCGACGTGTGTGCGTTGGCGGAATTCGGATCTATCTCGAGCGCCTTTAGTGAGTATTCCTTTGACGCACGGTAGAGTTCATCGCGAAGCACACCTGTCTTTAGATTCGCCTGAAGGGCGTAAACGTCCGCGATCCCGCTATAGGCGGCCGCAAATCGCGGGTCGAGCTCAACTGCCCTTCGAAAATCCACGAGCGCCTGCTCGTATAATTCGGACCTGCGTTTGTCCAGCAGATATCTTCCGCGCAGATATGCTTCAAATGCTTCGGAATTTTCTGTCGGATGTTTGAGAGCCTTTGGGTCAAGGTTTCGGAACAGTGCCATCGCTGTTTCATGCGATATCTGGTCCTGAAGCCGAAAAACGTTACGAGCATCCTCGATGATCGTTTTCGACCATAATTGACGGCCGTCATTGACGCTAAGCAGCCGAAGCCACATGCGCATTTCCCCGGCGTCCTGCTGGAGCACGCTCTCAAGGACCGCATCTACCCCGAGCTCACGCCCGGTGGCGACCAATTCGATTTGGCTGCCCGGCTGCTTAAGCTCAGCCTCGTAAAACGAGACGCGAAATCCCTCGATGCTGCCCAAATGAGTGACCAACGATTCTGTAAGGCCGTGCGCCCGAATGCCTGTGGCTTCGTCGCCAGCAATAACTCTGACGGGAAATACTGCGATCGAGCTGATGGAAGCGGGACTTCCAAAACCGTTGTAACCGATAAACGCCGCTCCGATCGCAAAGACCAGCAAAAGGCCGACAGCCGCGACCGCGTACGGCCTTGAGAAGATCGCTAATGAAGAAATCGTGGGAGTTTCGACCTCTTCGACCAGCGTGCTCGACACTGACCGCCGCTCGATGACAATGTCGGCCGGCGTCTCCGTTTCGACCGGAACGGTAAAGCGATAACCGCGTCGCGGTACAGTCTGTATGAATCCACTTTCTCCAAACTCTTCAAAGGTGCGTCGGAGGCGATAGATGTGCTGCGAGAGATTGCTTTCCTCAACAAAGGCATCCTGCCAAACGCGGTCCATCAGCAATCGCTTTGACACAACCTCATTGCCGCTTTCCGTTAGGACACAAAGTATCTCGACCTCTTTAGGCGGCAGCGGAACGAGCTTTTCATCAGCCCAGAACACCTTGGATACGGCATCGAGCCGAAATCGTCCGAATCTGCGTAAATCATTGTTCTTCAACGACATAGTGATCGCTAACGCAACGTTGAGAAAAAATTGAAAGTTTCTTAAAGACTTTCAATTGGAATGAACCCTAGGATATCGCAGTCGCGGTTCCACTGGTCCTATGAATAACCGCCGCCGGCATTTACCCCTCCGCCAAATTGCCGGCCAAGCTTTTCCTTTAATGGCGCGATTTTAGACGAAATGCGTTCAAAAGCAAAGAAAATTCTTATCACAACCGAGACCGTCGAGACGATAACGATAAAGTTCACCCGATCATCTCGACCAGTGTCTGATGAGAACATCGGCCTTACCGTTCAGCCGCAGTATGAGGTACTTGCTGCCGTATCAGGAATGCTGTCTGATCTACAGACGCCTTCATATACCGCCGAAAATGAGATACCCGAAATAGAGCCATGAGAAAAAAGATTCACGTTATCGCAATATTTGTAATGTTAGCCGGGATCGCGGGCTCCGCGATGATCCTTAGGGTTACCATCCAACCTTCATCGGCTGCCGGCTCCGGCATGATCAACATCACGTGTCCGGGTTCCGAACGTATTTGGGACGGCGGCGGCTCGACCAATAATTGGTCCGAGGCGGCGAACTGGTGCAGCGACCAACTGCCTATCTCAGGTTCTGTTGTCCAATTCGACGGGACTAGCAGCAAGGATGCGCTGGTCGATTCAAATGTTTCGGTTACGACATTGAAGATCCTTCCTGCTTATTCAGGTACGTTGTCCGTCGCCGATCTCAATTCTATCGCGGCGGGCAACATTGAACAGGCGTCCGGCTCGGTAAGCATCGGCACCGGCTCGCTCTCCGTCGCCGGCAGCTACACGATGACCGGCGGCAGTTTCAACGGCGGCAGCGGGAGCTTGACCACCGGCTTTATCAGCCCGAGCGGCGGCACGTTCGACGTAGGAGGAGCCGTCCATAATGCTGCAAATATCGTAATGGGCGGCGGCCATATTGTCTTTACATCGGGGACAATGACCATCACGGGGAGCTTTTTCCGAAGTGCGGGGACGGGCGATTTTGACAACGGTACGATCATCGCTGCGGGCGGCCTGAATCAAAGCCTAGATGGCATCTACGGTAGTGTCAATAACCTTACCGTCAACAAACCCGATTCGCTGGGGATCAGTAGTGTCGGCACGGTCGCTGTACTTGGCACACTCTCACTCATCGATGGTATATATGGCGGGTCCGGAACGCTTGAGGCAAGAGGCCCGGTCGTCATTGAGTCCACGTTTGGAAACTCTACCGGCGGCGGAGGAGGTACGATCGCTTTGCGAAACGGAGCCGGACCGCGAACCGTTACGCTTCCCGCAGGTTCAAAACTGCCTGCTCTCGTAATTGATGATCCCCAAGTGTCGGTCAACACCGATGGTCCCGGCACGGTGAACCTTGACGACGTAACATTGAGTGCAGGAACTGTCGAGATCGGAAATACCGATCTGATCTTTGGATATACGACCGCCGTCTCAGGCTCGCAATATATTCAGACCGGCGGCACCTTCAATATCACTACGGGCAATGTGGTTTGGAACACCGCCGGAAATTTCAGTTTGAGCAACGGCACCTTCAACGCGGGTTCCGGAACCGTGGCCCTCGGCGGCGGGCAGTTCAGCCTTAGTGGCGGTACGTTCACACCGTCGACCGGATCGAACACCTTCGGTCTGTCGTTGAACACATCATTTAATCAGTCGGGCGGCCTTTTTGCTTCCGGAGCCGGATCGGTCGATGTCAATGGGGCCTTCAATCTCTCCGGCGGCACATTCAATGCGCCGTCGGGGAACATGTCTGTCGGCTTCAACTTTGACCACACCGCGGGCACGTTCAATCACAATGAGGGAACGCTGATCTTTGACAGCTCACATCCGGCATTTGGGCATAACCTGCCCGGAAATCCCGGAACAGGTCAGTTTCACAATTTGGTATTCGCACTTACGACGGAAAATGCGAGTCTGACTCTCGGCGGTGACACTTGGGTAGCGAGCGGCGACATAACGGTCAGTAATGGGCAGATCGGATTCGGTATTCTGCGGCCGGAGGGCAACTTCACGGTCGAATCCGGA
Organism: Acidobacteriota bacterium; assembly: GCA_016700075.1. Classification (NCBI taxonomy): domain Bacteria; kingdom Pseudomonadati; phylum Acidobacteriota; species Acidobacteriota bacterium. The sequence goes on from CP065000.1 coordinate 2,102,322, forward strand.
GCGGACGGCGGCAATGCAGAGGTGCGCTTTTCAGGAACGGCGGCACAGGCATTTCAAAATAACGGCGGCGTCAATCCGACTGGCACATTTTCCGTCGATAAACCTACAGGCACTGTCACGGCAGCGTCGGACATGCTGCTTGGCACTTCGCAGGCGTTGAATATCGTATCGGGGGCTTTGTATCTTGCTGACGGCAGCGACCTGCGTTCAGGCAATCTTACAATTGGAACGAGCGGCCGGCTGGTCAATGATTCCTCCACCACCATTACTCTTGGCGGCAATGTGTCGAACAGCGGCCGCATAGACCTGCAGGGCGGCGGAGCGGACTGTCCGGGTGATGACCTGATCCTGATCCGCTCGAGTGTTTCAGGAACACAGCGGCAGTGGAACGGCTCCGGTGCATTCCGACTTGTTGATACCGATATTCAGGACATGGCGGGATCGGCGGCAATCACTGCGTTCAGCAGCACGAATAGCGGCAACGTAGGCGCCAACTGGACGTTCGACGGCGGCTGTCCTGCTTCTTTGTCCATCTCGCCCGAGACGGTCAGCCTTTACCGAAACCAGACACAGACCTTCACGGCAGGCGGCGGATTCGCGCCGCGGACATTCAGCTTCGTCCAGAATAATTCCGGCGGATCGATAAACTCATCGAACGGCCTCTATACCGCCGGCAACACGATGAACGTTACCGACACGATCCGCGTCACCGACGCTTTCGGATCCACGGCTGACGCGACGGTCAACGTCATTCCCGGCCCGCCGACGCGGCTTGTATTTAGCGTGCAGCCGTCCAACGGAAGTGCCGGACAGGCGATCTCACCGGCGATACAGGTAGCGGTACAGGACAATAACGGGAATACGATTCCCAATGCGACAAATGCCGTAACGCTGAATCTGCTCGACAATCCGGGCGGCTCTACGCTCTCGGGCACCATCACGAGAAACGCCGTAAATGGCATAGCGACATTCAACGACATCAGCCTGAACAAGGTCGGGAACGGCTACACATTCACTGCGGGTTCGAACGGGCTCTCGGGCGCTCTCTCAGAAGCCTTCAATATTGCCGCCGGTGCACCGGCTCAGCTCGTTTATGATCAACAGCCAACAAATGTGTACCCGGGCACCACGATTCAGCCATCTGTGAGAGTTGCCGTCCTTGATGCGTTTGGAAATTTGGCATCAAATGCAACGATCCCTGTAACAATTACTATCGAAACCAATCCGAATGGGGGAACCCTGGTCAATGGAGGCCCCCAAAACACAATAAATGGATACGCTACTTTCTCATGCAGGATCGAAGGAGCCCTGAATTTCGGATCCGGCTATACGCTTATGGCGACATCTCCGGGGTTGCCGACTGCGACAAGTCAGTCGTTTGACGTACTCTCTCCGTTCATCGTCGTGAATACTAACAATTCAGGATCGGGCTCTTTAAGGTCAGCAGTAGGATCTGCTAATGCAACTCCCGGACACCAGATAATTTCATTCAACATCCCCGGCGCTCCGCCGTATACCATAAACTACGTCGGGGTCGGCGATCCTATAACGATCACTGATTCCGTAACGATCGACGGCACGACCCAACCCAGCTACCCGGGCTCTCCGGTGATAGAAATAAATGGGTCGCAATATACCGCAATTAATGCAACCGCTCTCGTCTCTCAGAGTCCTAACAATACGATCAAGGGGTTGGCTTTCACCGGTTTCAGTTCGACTGCTCTCCGTATTGCCTCGAGCAACAACATCATAATCGGCAACTATTTTGGTCTGAGCCCTTTGGGAATTTCGGCCGGCAATCACACAGGGATCTCCGTAGGCTCGAGCGGAAACTTGATCGGCGGATCAGATCCGATGGATAGGAATGTCATCACAGGCAACAATGTTGGGATCAGTTTTTTTTCGGGAAATCAAAACAACATTGTAAAGGGTAACCTTATTGGCACCGCTCCCGATGGTATCGCGCCGATGCCGAATCTCGTCGGTATCTGGATGACATCCGGACAAAATAATATTATCGGTGGCACATCGTTCGGTGACGGCAATAAAATTGCCTTCAATACTCAGGATGGAATTCGGATCAATGCCGCATCAGCCCGTGTCAATGGTAACTCTATCCACTCAAATAACGGACCGGGAATAGATCTGCAACCATTAGGGGTCAATGGCAACGACAATTGCGATGCAGATACCGGACCAAATGGAAAGCAGAATTTCCCGGTCATCTCGTCGGTAAATCTGGTAGGCGGCGGAGCGCAGATCGAGGCATCACTCAACAGCACACCGAATCAGACTTTTACCATTGACTACTACGCAAATCCTGTCGCGGATCCGGCAGGCTATGGCGAAGGTAAAACGTGGATCGGTTCGCAGAGCGTTACTACAGGATCGAATTGTTCGACCGGCACATTTACGTTCAATGCACCTTCGGTACCGGCGGACACGACCAATATCACTGCGACGGCGACCGACTCGGAGGGCCGCACCTCAGAATTCTCACAGGCAAGAGGAGCTCTGATCTCGATCGCGGGAACCGTTCGTAAGGGGTCTAACGATCCGGTGTCAGGCGTTGCAGTGCAGCTGAGAAATACTATCTCATCGCCGATCATCCGCACTGCGGTAACGGATTCAGCAGGCAGATTTGTGCTAACAGGACTGAATCCCGGCAGCGATTATTTTGTCAGCATGACAAAGGCGAATCACACTTTCTCGCCGCCGACGCGGACCTATACGGCGCTCACGACAGCTGTTGATGATAACTACACGGCGAACGTAAATTATCTGACCATCAGCGGCAAGGTTTCGACGAACGGCGTCGGCGTTTCCGGCGTTACCGTAACTCTGAGCGGTACTGCAAGCCGGACCGCGACGACCGACAGCGCAGGCAACTATGCTTTCTCAAACCTCCTTGCCGGTATCTACACCGTCACGCCGTCGCGGACCGGTTTCACATTCACACCCGGCTCATCGACCCAGGCCGTTTCCAACAACACTACGTTCAATTTTGCGGCGGCCAATCAGATCACCGGGAAGATACTTCATTCAAACGGCGGCGAACTTCGAACTATGAATGCGGATGGCTCGGGGGTCGTCACTTTGGCGACCAACGGAAGTCCAAATAATATTTCCCATTCAGACCTCTCGCGGGATGGTTCGAAGGTCGCTTTCGTCGACCAGGCTGATGGCGTATTTACAATGAATTATGACGGCAGCGGGAAGACAAAGATCCGAACTCTTCCGGATGGCATTTTCATACAAGGACTAAAGTGGTCCCCGGATAAATCCCGTTTGGGAACTACCTGTCAGCAGGCAAGCATTAAAGTGTGTGCCCTCAATTCGTCATCCGGGACACTGACACAATACAGCGGACCAACTCCCGAGGTCTTTTATAATTGGTCAGGCAACAATTCCCTGCTCTTGCGGCGATTTGCGAGCGGCGGTGACCAGCTTTACCGGCTGGATCTGGCAAACAATAACAGACAGTTGCTGGTAAATAGGGGAGTCTATGACGCAGAAGAATCTTCCGACGCTTCTTTGCTAGCATTTCGGGATGCATCGGGGATCTGGAAAGCAAACATCGATGGATCTGGCCAACAGCAGACACCAAACCTGTCAGGCACCGGACAATTTAGACTTTCTCCGACCGGTCTACGAATTCTTTCAACAGAATACACCTCCGGATTTGTGATGCGTTCGTACGACCTATCGACGGGAACGGGCCAATTTGAACATGGCCCCGGCGGACACAGGTCTTGGGCGAATTACTATTCACAACCGGTCATTGCCGGTACAGGCGTCAACGCCGCGGTGGGCAATGTGTCGATACAGTTCGGCGGCATTCCATTTACGACCGATGGCTCGAGTGAAGTTTCCTTTGATGCGATCGCCCCGGAATCGCTCGGTGATGCGCCGTCGGGATATCGTTTTACACAGACCGGCTACGAACTCGACATCACAGGCACTTTTACGCCGCCGGCGACCGTCTGCATAACAATACCTGCTGAACGCTACGGCGCAAGTGCACAATTCCAACGGCTTCGGCTGCTGCATTTCACAGGCGGTTCGTTCGTTGACATAACTTCGCTGCCGAATAATGAGGCTGTACGAACGATCTGCGGTGATGCATCATCGCTGGGCGGTTTTGCAGTGGCCGAATTGATAGATCCCGCGATGCCTTCGATCGCCGGCCAGGTCGTCGATGAAAATGGCGAGCCCATTGCGGACCATCTCGTCGTGCTTAAGGGCGATGATGAGCGGATGACGCGGACCGACCACGAGGGCCTCTTCGCATTTACCAACTTGAACACAGGCGGCGGCTACAGCGTCGCACCCAATCAGCACGGGTATCTGTTCGATATTTCATCGGCCGGCTTTGACGATATTTCCGGCGAGAACACGGTCGTTTTCCGGGGCCTGGCGGCTCAATTCACGGTAAGCGGCAGCGTTAGAATGGGTGACGGAACGCCGCTCGCCGGGGTTGAGGTGACGATGTCCGGCGATGGCGAGCAGACAACAACGACGGATCCCAACGGTGAATATTCATTTGCCAACGCTGCGGCGAACAGTTCTTTCGAGATCACTGCACGTACAGCGGGCGGCACTCCGACTCCGGTGTCGATATTCGTCGCCCGGATCTCGAGCGATCTGATCGGTCAGGATTTCGTTCTCTTTTCGCCGACGGCGGCGAGCGTGTCTATCGGCGGCAGGGTCTTCGCTCCCGACGGGCGAGCTTTACGAAACGCGACGATCACAGCGACCGCTCCGGACGGCACGGTACGAACAGCCGTTACTGGCTCGTTCGGATATTTCAGGATCGAAGGGCTTGCCGCGGGATCGAATTACGCCGTGACGGTCAGCTCGCGAGCGTTCATTTTCGATAGCGTTTTCGTTTACGCGGACAGCGACCGCGACGATCTTGTTTTTAACGGAAGACCTCGCTAAAGGACCGTGGCGTGAGGGCTATGCGTCCTGCCGTTCTACGCCGTCGATCTCGAGCGCAAGATCGGCGCCGTAAGCCTTGGCAGGCGTTTGAAATCCGGGCGTGAAATTGCCGGCGAGTATCTTTTCGGTGATCAGCAGAGCAGATAGTGCGGTCATAGTGTAGCCTTCGGGACACTGCAGGCGTGCTTCCACACGATTGCCGTCTTCGTCCGAAGCCTCGCCCCAAAGCAGCGTTTTCCCGCGTGCACGCTCTTCGTCCGAAGGGCCGCCCGGCGGTATGCGCGACTGCAGATATTTCTGGACTGGCCGAGTTTCCAGCAGCGGACCGAGATAGCGGCTGAGTTTCATGGCCTTTAATGCTGACGGCGGCGCGACGGTGTAAACCTCGATATTGGGAATACCGGTCGAATAATATGCTGTCGCCACGTCGCCCCACGGAATGGTTACGCCGGTCTTCACCTCGCCGTTTCCGAAATCGATCGAGCGCGTCCGCCATGCCGCGGGAACGGGCGTGATCTTTCCGTCTCTGCGAACGGCTCCGCCTTTGCCGGCGTTCATTGTCATGGTTGCCTGCGTACCGTGCGACAGGCGGCCCTTACCATAAAACGCGAGTGTCAAATTCGTCGCGGTCGGCAATCGATCCTTCAGGTGACGTGCCAGACAATCCGAAGGTACAACATCAAAACCGACGCCCGGCATCACCATAATGCCGCCATCTTTTGCTTTTTGGTCTGCGGCGGCACATGCCTCGAAAACGGCGATCTCGCCCGTAATGTCGGTGTAGTGTGTCTTTGTCCTGAGGCAAGCTTCGCCCATTTGCCTCGAGGTTAGCGAAAAAGGCCCTGCGCAATGGATGACCGTAGCGACCTCATTCAACGCCGCGTCGAGCTTCTCCGTTTCATCGAGTGAAAAGATGCGAGATTCGAGCCCGTGCTTTTTTGCCAAGGCCTCGATCGCTGCCTCATTCCGGCCGGCAATGATCGGCCGCATCCCGCTTTTCACCGCATACCGCGTGATCAGCTCGCCTGTGTAGCCATTCGCTCCGTATATCAGAAAGTCATCGTTCATTAGTGCCAACAGGATAAACAGGATACGCAGGATAAGCAATCAGGTAGGCCGTTGTTCATCTTGTTCTAAAAAGTGGCCGCCGGATGATCTTGAATCTTCGAGCTTCTGCAGAAACTCTCGGCGACTAACCTCCTTTGCACCCAGAGCCTCCATATGCGGGGTCATTACTTGGACGTCAAGCCAAGTTGCGCCGAGGCCGGCGAGGTGATCGATGAGGAAAAGGAGAGCGAGTTTTGATGCGAACGGCTTTTTGTAGAACATCGATTCGCCTGTGAAAACACCGCCTGCGTCAACGCCGTAGAGCCCGCCGGCGAGGCTGCCGTCCGCGTCCCACGCCTCGACGCTATGCGCGTAGCCGAGTGTGTTCAGCTCTGTATAGCGTTCGATGAATTCGGGCGTTATCCAAGTGCCTGCTTGGCCGCTGCGCCGGCTACGAGAACACTCGGTTATCACGTCGCGAAAGGCCCTATTGATGGTAAATTTGAACGGTGCTTTGCGGCGTTCGCGTGCGAGGCTTCGTTGAATTCGCAAGTCAGAAAATTCGAGGATCGCTCTCTTTGCAGGGCAGAACCACGGCAGCGGCACGCCCTCCATAGGCCATGGAAAAATGCCTTTCGAATAGGCCTTGATCAGATTCTCGACCGTGGGCTCGACGCCGAAAGCTATAACGTCCTCTGCCGAGAAAAAGTATCCGTCGTGGAGTACCCATTCGGGAAAATCATACCTTTGCGGATCGGGAAACGTCACAGCGGTATTTTACAGCAGAAGTGCTTTCTGCAGAGTTGGGTCAACGGAAAAGGGATGCAGGCAAACAACGCGGCGTCCAACGCTTTCTGTACAAAATTCTGAACTTAATCCAAATTTATCTGCAAACCCCTTACTGCCGGAAAAGCCGCCAAAGCGTTTACTGTCTATTAATAAACCACTTACGCCGATGAATGCGCCAGGGAACGCGTTTTGCCTTAAAAAAGTCAGATTCATTCTTATACATCCGTATTTCCGAATTTTATTGGTTTTTTTGCGGTAGGTCAGCGCACTTATACGTTGTATTGCTGTCCCATATTACTCGAAGAAAAAACACGAGGCAGAGATGCCTCACTCAGGAGGAAATTCATGAAGATAGACTTTAAGGCTTTGGTCATCTCTGTGGCCATTTTAGCCTTTGCCAGCCTTACCGCATTGGGCCAAGCCGGTTCGATCGCCGGTATGGTAACCGACAATAATGGCGCTATCATCCCCAATGCCTCGGTGGAGGTAAGGGGTGCCGGCGGCCAAACGTTCACCGTGGTGACGAACGATAACGGCGTTTATCGCGTTCCGGCGGTTGCGACCGGTACCTACACGGTGTCGGTCACTTTGAGCGGATTTAGGCGATCCGTCGTCAACAATGTCAAGGTCGACATCGGTACGCCGTCAACCGTGAACATCGTTCTGCAGGCCGGAGACATCAGCGAGATCGTTGAGGTCTCGTCCGGCGGCGAGGTCTTACAGACCGAGACCGCGACGGTCGGAAACACCATTTCAGGCCGACAGATCAACCAGACGCCGATCGCCTCGCGTGACGCTCTCGATCTGATCCTGCGTCTGCCGGGCGTTTCGTCAGTAGGAGCTCCGCGACAATCGTCGATCAACGGACTTCCCAAAGGCTCGCTCCAGCTCACGCTCGACGGCGTGGACATTCAGGACAACGTGCTTCGCTCGTCTGACGGCTTCTTTACATATGTAAGGCCGCGTGTCGATGCTATCGAAGAGGTCGTGGTCTCCACCGCCAGCCCCGGTGCAGAAAGCACGGGTGACGGTGCCGTTCAGGTACGTTTTGCTACGCGCCGCGGAACCAACGACTACAAGGGCACTGTATATTGGCAGATCCGAAATGACTGGCTAAACGCTGCTTATTGGTACAACAACCGCGACAAGCCTTTCGGCAACCAAAAGAAACAGAGGGACAGGACCAACCTGAATCAGCCCGGTTTCTCATTCGGCGGCCCGCTGCCGTTCCTTCAGTTCGGTGAGGGCGTGAAGGCCATCAACAGCGGCAAGGACCGTACTTTCTTCTTCGTCAATTACGAAGAGTTTCGTCTCCCCGGTTCGCAGAGCCGCAGCCGTACGGTGATCAAGCCTGAGGTGATCGCAGGAACGTTCCGCTATATCACAGGCGGTACAACGAATTCGGTCAACTTGTTCAACATTGCCTCCACCGTTCCGGGGCTTCCGACGACGATCGACCCGACCGTCAGCAATGTCCTGAACGAGATCCGATCAGCGGCGCAGCAGGGAACCCTCGCACCGATCACCAACGATCCCAACCGTGAGACCACTACGTTCAGCAATCCGGGACAGGCACGCCGAACGTTTCTCGCACTTCGGTTTGACGGAAATATCAATAAGAACCACAGCGCCGAATTCGTTGTTCATCGGCAGGAGTTCTATCCGTCGATCGACTTCATCAACGGCAACGACGCACCGTGGCCGGGCGGACCGCAATATGGACAGGGCGGCATTCGCCGATCTGCAACAGTAGCACTGCGTTCCACGCTTCGCCAAAATCTGATCAATGAAGCACGCTTCGCATGGTCGGGCGGACGCACGGACTTTGCACAGGGCTGCTGCGGTAACGATTTCAACAGCCAGAACGGCAGACAGCTAAGCCTTGCTGCTCCTCTGGGGATGTCGGTCAATCTACGTCAGGTCACCACTCTTTCAGGACGTACAACGCCTACCAGAGACTGGACAAACAACATGGTCTGGACGCAAAAGAACCACACGTTCTCTTTTGGAGGACAGTACAAGGACATCCGTTGGGAGAATACGAACCAGGTCTGCTGTCCCACGGTCGGATTCGGTCTTGATCAGGTTCGCGATGCGGATGCATACAACGCGTTCAACGCAACGACGATGCCCGGAGCTGATCCGGGACAGATCCAGTTAGCACGTAATTTTTACGCTGCACTGATCGGCCGCATCACATCATATACCCGATCGGCGGTCCGTACCGCTGACGGTACTTATGCTGCAGGCGGAAATCTGTTCCAGAAACTGAAAGAAAGGACGCTTGGCGTTTATGCGCAGGATTCCTGGAAGATGAGGAATAACCTCACAGTTACTTTGGGACTTCGTTGGCAGCCAAGGCTGGGTGTTACGGCAGAAACTGCAAACTTTGCCAAACTGCCGGGCGGCACCAATATGCTCTACGGCACGTCGGGAACTCCTGACGCTCAGTTCCGTCCGGGAGCGCCGATGAATGCCCCGGTTCCCGTTTCCGTTTCGTACGCTATCGGTGAAAAGATCACTCCGGACAAATGGCAGAACTGGGCACCTTCGTTCGGTTTCGTTTGGTCGCCGAATGCGGGTAACGTTCCGCTGCTAAAGTACGTCATGGGCGGCGCCAACAAGAGCGTATTCCGCGGCGGCTGGTCGCGGTCATTCGTTCGCGAAGGCCTGAACGTCGCTTTTCAAATGGCAGCCAATCCGGGCGGCGGCAGCATCGATGTCAGCCGCACCTTTACGAACGGCCAGATGACGGCGGGTACGCTGTTGAGAACGCCGGGCAATCCGATGCTCTCACCGGCTCCTTTCTCGCCCACACCGAATTTCCCGTTCACACATACGACATCCAATCAGTCGTTTGCCGTGGATGAAAACCTCAAAACGGGATATGTCGATTCGTTCAGTTTCGGCTATCAGCGCGAAATTGATAAGAACACGGTCGTCGAATTTCGCTATGTCGGCAACCGCGGCAAAGATATGGAACGCCTGCGCAACGTGAACGAACGCAACACGCTCGAAAACGGTGTTGCGGCCGAGTTCATTCTTGCTCAGCAGAACCTGTATGCGAATATCGCCGCCAATCGCTGCCAGACGGGCGTGACCGCGGCGAATTGCCAATACAACTTTGCATACTTCGGCCCGGGCACAGGGACCAACCCTTTGCCGATCACACTTGCATACTTTAATGCTCTTCAGGCTACGCTCACTCCCGGAGCACTCGGCCAGAACGGCAGTGTGACCGGCGCAGCGGCAATGATGGCTTCCAATTATGGAAGCGCGAATTTCCGCAGCACCACATTCACGAGCCCGCTCAACAATGTAGCAGCCAACATCATCGGTTGGGCGGCGGCGCTTGAGGGTGACCCGACGCGAAGGGCGAACGCTCTGGCTGCCGGACTCCCCGCGAACTTCATGTTCGTCAATCCGATCAACATTGCTGGTGCGTTCATCCTCGACAACACCCAAAACTCATGGTATGACGGCGGAGTTATCGAAGTTCGCAGACGCCTTGCACAGGGGCTCCGCGTACAGGCGAGCTACACGTTCTCGAAAGCACAGTCCGACTTCTTTGCGGTCAGTGCCATCGTGAACAGCAGCATGTCGAACCGTCCGTTCGGGCTTCAGCTTGCTAAGACCGTTCAGGCGTTCGATATCCGTCACAACTTCAAGTTTGACGGCACGTACGACCTGCCGTTCGGCCGCGGCCGTACCTTCTTCTCGGGAGCGGGCCGTTGGCTGGACGCACTTGTCGGCGGTTTCAGCATTCTGCCCGTCGTCACCTGGCAGAGCGGCGCTCCGATACAGCTTGGAAATGCTCAATTGGTCGGAATGACCGTTAAGGAACTGCAGAAGGAGATCAAGGTTCGCAAGAATCCTACAACCGTAACGTGGCTTCCGGATGACATCATCCTGAACACACAGCGAGCGTTCGCCACGAGCATTACTTAGCCCAACGGTTATAGTACTGCATTTGGCGGGCCGCCGACAGGCCGCTTTATCGCACCTGCCGGATACAACAATTGCCTTGCACCAGTTGGCGGCCAATGCGGCTTCAATAACCTCGTTTTCTACGGCCCCAGCTTCTTCAAGCTGGATGTCGGTGTGAACAAGGCTATTCCGCTGACCGAGCGTTTCAGGATGGAGATCCGTGCGAACTTCCTCGACGCGCTCAACCATGCCAACTTCCGTGTTGGCGGGTTCGCGGCCAACACTGTCACATCCGGATGCTGCGGTGCGACGTTCGGGCAGCTGCCGAGCGGATCGGCCTATCGTGACAACAACACGACCAACGATCCGGGCGGCCGCGTGATCGACCTTCAGGTCCGAATTTCCTTCTAGTATTATTAGAGGGAAAAAATTTGGCGTCAGGGCTCTCAGGCTCTGACGCCTTTTTTCTATACCTGCTTCAGCTTCCACTTTCCACGTTTGAAAAGCATTGCCGAAACGACCGCGAGTACGGAGAATGCGATGGTGATCGCCCAAAAAACACCCTGCGGACCCATCTCGAATCTATAGGCAAGAACGTATGCAAGAGGTATCTCAAAAAGCCAAAAAACGAAGAAGTTCAGATAGGTCGGCGTCACCGTGTCACCGGCCCCGTTGAACGAACTTTCCATGACCATTCCCAGCCCGTAAAAAGCATAACCGTAGCCGATAATTCTCAGACAATCGACGCCATACGTAATGATCCCTGCATCGTCGGTGAAGATCCGTATCACCGGCTCCGGAAAGAGAACGAACGAAAATCCGATCAGGCCGAGCAATGCCGCGTTGATGCCGCCCGCGATCCACACAGAACGCTCTGCGCGGTCGGGCTTGCCGGCACCGAGATTTTGCCCGACCAGCGTTGCTGAGGCGTTCGCGATGCCGGCGGCCAACAGAATAATGAAAATTATCACGCGCAGCCCGATCTGATAGCCTGCCATCGCAACCGATCCAAAGCCCGCAATTATAACTACAAGCCCGCTCCAACTCGCTGTCGAGATAAGAAACTGCAGCACGGCGACCGAAGACAGCCGGACCAGATCGGCGAGAATTTTCGGATCGAATTTCCAATGTGCCCGGCGGATCTCTATGCGGCCGCCGTTGTCGCGAAAGAACAGTGCCCAAGCGGCGTAAGCGACGCCGATACCGCGCCCGAAAACCGTTGCAACGGCCGCACCCGTCACACCCATTTCAGGAAAAAAGGCGATACCGAAAATGAACAGCGGGTCCAGCATGATGTTAAGTCCGTTAGCGATGATCAGCACACGCATCGCGATCGCGGCGTCGCCGGCCCCGCGAAATATGGCGTTTAGCAGGAACAGGAATACGATCACCACGTTCGTGCCCAGCATTATCTGCATGAAAGGCGTCCCGAGTTCGACCACTGCGGGTTCCGCGCCGAGCAGACGCAGGATGTCAGCGGCGAAAATAACGCCCGGAACCGCCATCGCCAGCGAGACCGCGAGCCCGAGGTATATCATGTGTGCGGCGCTTCGCGATGCGCCGTCCGGGTCCTTTTCTCCGACTCGACGGGCCACGGTCGCTGTCGCTCCGACGCTGAGTCCGACCGCAACAGCGTAAACAAGTGCGAGGATCGATTCGGTAAACCCGACGACCGCTACGGCCTCGGCGCCGAGTTTTGCGACAAAGAATGTATCGACAATGGCAAAAACGGCCTCCATCGCCATCTCGAACGTCATCGGAATAGCAAGGATTATCAGGCCCGCGAGTATCGGTCCTGTGGTGAAATCGCGGTCCGTTCCGCGAAACGCCTCGCGGAGAACAGTACGAATGGAATTATGTGATCGCTCCTTTTTCGGAGACTCGGCCGACGAATGCATAACTAATTTGAAAGGCTAAACCAAGGCATACGAGCGGTGCCGGAGACGCCCATTCCAAAGACGCAATACGCCTAAAGAAACGGGCAATTGAGTGCGGATGTTCTAGCTAAAGTCGGCCAGCATAGTTTTGAGAAGATATCATACGGCCACGCCGTACCGCAAAGTGCGGGAATGTCGCAGTTTGCCTTGTCGCGGGGCGGCAATTGGGGTTAAGATTCTTGCGTTCCGGCTTTATCCGCTCGGCAGCCCATGAATCACATTTCCAGACGCGACCTTTTAAAGCTGCTTGCAGGTGCGGCGGGTTCGGCAGCGCTGCCTGTACCCGCTCTCGGCAGGTTGTTCTCGCAGACGAAACCCTACGAATTTCTCGTAGCCGGCGATTCCTTGGTTTGGGGACAGGGTCTGGAGGAAAAGGACAAGTTCTACTATCTGACAGCGGAATGGCTGAGGCGAGACGTCTTCACGAACGGCCGCGATGTTCTTCTGAAGGTAAAGGCACACTCCGGCTCTACGCTGAAATTTCAGGAAGACGAGGCCGAAAAATATCGTATCGCCGGCCGGGACGAAACCCATCCGTATCCGCCCGAGGTCAACATCGGGATGCCAAGCGTTTGGAAACAGATCGAGGTCGCGGCTGACGAATATCGCCGCGACGGTGTTTCGGGTGCGGACCTGATCATGATGACCGGCGGCATAACCGACATATCGACCGCCGAGGTTCTGAACCCGAACGGTGATATGAAGCTGCTGAGGGAGCAGATCAAAAAGCATCTGGACGGGTCGACCTATGATGTGCTTGAGCACGCCGTGCGGCTGCACCATAATTCTTTGATCGCGGTCGTCGGCTATTTCCACGCCATCTCGCAATATTCCGATGCAAAGAAACTCTTTAATGCGTGGCTCGAGATACTGAAGTTCCCGCGAGCACTTAAATTCGTTCCCAATAATTCGCTCGGACGAGCATTATTTTTCAACAAACTGAAGCGTCGAGCTATTGAACGTTCCCGCGTGTGGCACCAAGAATCTTCTATTGCCCAGCAAGCCGCCGTAGACCGGCTGAACGCAAAACTCGGAGCGACCCGTGCCGTTTTCATCGGCTCACCGTTGACCGAAAAGGATGCGATCGAAGCACCGGAAACAAGGCTGTTCCGAATGCGCAAGGGCGGCATCGTGGATGACCCTGTCGCTCGTCAGAGGATCAATGATTGCCGCATTTCCCTGCCCGAGCTTAAACGTTCGACAGGCATCGACTATCCGGTCCGTCTTTGCGAAGCCGCCGCCATCGGCCATCCCGACCAAGCAGGCTCGCGTGCGTATGCAGATGCCATCATCGCAAAGCTTTCCGGCCATATTCGCTAACTTCGACCGCTTAATTTCTTTTCAGACGGCCGTGCCTAACGGTTATACTCGAACTGTATGAAGATAGCGGTAGCTATGAGCGGGGGCGTTGACAGCAGCGCTGCGGCCGCACTGTTAAAGGAGCAAGGCCACGAGCTGGTCGGCTTTACGATGCAGCTGTGGGATCAGCGGCGGCACGTGAACGTTGACGAGAACGGCGATCCGCTGCCCAGCCGCTGCTGTTCCTTGGACGACGTTTACGATGCTCGCCGCGTCGCGGGAACTTTGGGTTTTCCGTTCTATGTTCTGAATCTCGAAAAAGATTTCGACCGCGACGTCGTCGAACCTTTTATACAAAGCTACCTTGCGGGCGAAACGCCTATTCCCTGTGTCGCCTGTAATTCGCGTTTGAAGTTCGCATCGCTCGACCGTATGGCTCGGTCATTGGATTGCGACAAGGTCGCGACAGGCCATTACGCACGAGTTGAGTATGACGAAGCGGCAGACCGCTACCGCCTGTTCCGCGGACGAAACCACTGGAAGGACCAGAGCTATTTTCTTTGGGAATTGACACAGGATCAGCTATCGCGTGCGATGTTTCCGCTCGGTGAAATGATGAAGGAAGAGGTTCGCGAAATTATCCGCGGGACCGACGCCTTTACAGCCGAAAAGCAGGAATCGCAGGAGATCTGTTTCGTCCCTGACGGGAATTATTCCGCATTCATAGATCGATTTCTCGCACACGAAGGCCGCGAAGATGAGATACCCGAACGCGGCGAGATCGTGAACACCGCGGGCGAGGTTGTCGGCGAGCACACGGGAATTCACCGCTATACCATTGGCCAGCGTCGGGGACTAGGCATCGCTCACGAAAAGCCGCTTTACGTCGTGCAGATCGAACGGGCCAAGAATCAGATAATTGTCGGCGAAGATGATGAGCTTGATTCGCCGGAATTTACCGCACGCGGCGTGAATTGGATCGCATTTGACGAGCCCGCCGAACCCGTCCGAGCACTCGTCAAAGTGCGCTATCGCCATGATCCGGTTCCGGCCACCATCCACGCACTTCCCGATTCACGTGCCCGCATCGTTTTCGACGAGCCGCAACGCGCCATCACACCAGGACAGGCGACGATCTTTTACGACATCGAGACAGGCGAAGAGGTTGTCGGCGGCGGCTGGATAGAAAGGCCCGACAAACCGTGACCAAATCCGAGCTCCGAAAAAAGTATCTCGAAAAACGGTCGCGGCTGACCGTTGCGGAAACTGTCGAAATGTCGGGAGCGATCGCTGAGCGGTTCTTTGCCGAGGTAGATCTGGCCGCCGTCAGGAATGTTCACACGTTCATCCGCCTTCGCAAATTCAACGAGATAGATACCTCGAATATCTATTTCCGCCTGTGGCGTGATCATCCCCACTTAAAAACATTCGCGCCTAGGATGAATGCCGCAACCGGCGAACTCGAGAGCGTGCGGTTTGACGCCGAAACCGATTTCACGGAAAACGACTGGGGCATTCGAGAACCCTTAGGCGATGCGGCGGACTCCGCAGAACTGGACCTTGTCATCGTACCGCTGCTGTGTTTTGACACACGAGGCCACCGCGTCGGCTATGGAAAAGGTTTCTACGACCGTTTCCTAGCCCGATGCAGGTCCGACTGCCAAAAGGTCGGCGTCAGCTATTTCCCGCCGGAAACTGAGGTCTCGGACACGACAGAAAACGACATCCCGCTTGATGCCTGCGTTACGCCGAACCGCTTATTTCGATTTTAGTATGTCGCGTATCTCAGTCAGCAGAGCTTCCTGCGGCGTCGGATCTGCCTCCGCCTCAAGGGCTTTGAAAATGTTGATGGCATAACGTGCCAAAAAGAACATCACCACCGCTACGATCAAGAACGTTATGATGTCGTTGATGAATTGACCGTACAGGATAACAGGCGTTCCGGCCTTGACGGCTGCCTGGATCTGTTCCGGCGTAGCGTTTGCCGGGATCGTTCCGCTGATGTCCCAGATCTTGTTTTTGAAATCAATGCCTCCGGTCAACACCGCGACGATGGGCATTATTATCCCGTCGGTCAATGTCTTGACGATAGCCGTAAACGCCGCACCCATAATAAAACCGATGGATAGGTCCAGCAGGTTTCCGCGGGCTATGAACTTTTTAAAATCGTTGATCATTCCTCTTCTCCTCAAACAAAAGGCTGCCGAAAACGACAGCCCAAAATAGTTTCAAATATCCGAAAACCCTTTAAGCACCGGCCGCCTCGACACTTTCATCGTCGTTGATGCCGTCGAGCAGAGAGTCCTCTTCTTCGGTCTCTGATGCCGCTACGAACGGCTCTTCTGCAACTGGTTCGGGTTCAGGCTCGTACTGCACGGCAGGTGCGGCAGCGGCCTCTTCCTGAGTCTCGCGGGCACGCAGCATGGTGCAGTTGCCTTCCAGAATAGCGCCGTCCTCGACGATCAGCTTTGGGCATTGGATGTTGCCGATGACGCGTGCCGTGCGGCCGAGCTGGAGCTTTTCCGTTGCAAGTATGTCGCCATTCACCGAACCGTTTATCATCGCTGCGGCAACCGAAACATTGGCATCGACCTGGCCGTTCGTGCCGACGATCAGCGTTCCCGTATCGCTGCTGACGGTGCCGATCAGGTGCCCGTCCACGCGGAGCATCGCGTGAAATACGGTCTCGCCGGTCAGCGTCGTGCCGTGGCCGACAAAGCCGCTCAGCCGGCCTTCCTTGATATCACGGGCCATCGAATCGCTCTCGGATATCGCGCGTGTGGCGACGGGTTGCGTCTCGGTCGCGTAGGCGTATGGTGCGGGTTGCTGTGTCTCGTTTTCGGCGGGGGCGTTATCGGGCCGGTTGCCTCTTCCCATTCTGATCATTGTTTCAAATCCTCACTAAAATTGAATTTTGCGGGAAAGACCCTCGTTGCGAACGGCGTGCGGAGCGGGGCAATTTGCATCCTGCGGCCCTCGTTTTCGGTTCAGATCTTTACTGTCCAAACTATAATAGAGGACTTACCGCCGATATGTCTAGCGTTTTTCCAAAGGTTGTAAAACCCGTTCCGGCGTGGCACACTTCAAAATTGGCGTTTACGATGCAGGCTGAAACGAAACTAAAGACCAAACTGCTCAAAAAGATGGGCCGCGCCATCGAGGATTTTTCGATGATCCAGGATGGCGACCGCGTGATGGTGTGCCTGTCGGGCGGCAAGGACAGCTATACGCTGCTCGATCTGCTGCTCGACGTGCAGCGGCGTGCGCCTGTGCGGTTTGAGATATTGGCCGTAAATCTGGACCAAAAGCAGCCCGATTTTCCCGAACACGTCCTGCCCGAATATCTCGAAAGCCGCGGCGTTCCGTATCGCATCGTTGAGGAAGACACGTTCTCTGTCGTCAAAGAGCACATCCCTGCGGGCAAGACCTATTGCTCGCTGTGCAGCCGACTGCGGCGGGGCATTTTGTACACGACGGCGGTCGAAGAACGCTGTACAAAGATAGCGCTCGGCCATCATGCCGACGACATCATCGCGACGTTTTTGATGAACCTTTTCTACGTTGGCCAGCTAAAGGCGATGCCGCCTATCCTGCGCAGCGACGACGGACGCAATACGATAATACGCCCGCTGGCCTACGCCCAGGAATCAGAGATCGCGGCGTATGCCGAGCAGCAGCAATTTCCCATAATCCCCTGCAATCTGTGCGGTTCGCAGCCCAATCTGAAACGCGCACGCGTCAAGCGGCTTGTCAACGAGCTGGAAAAAGAGACACCATACATCCGCCAGACGATGCTGACCGCGATGACGAACGTCACGGGCTCGCACCTGCTGGACAATGAACTCTACGATTTTCGCAATTTCGAGCCGATGATAAAGGCAATTCCCGCCGGCCACGGCTCCGTGATGCGCGAGCTGGACGACGTATTCGACCACTCCGAAGCCGCCTTCGCCCCCGAATCGCACCGCCCAAATGCTCTTCCCGTGTTGCAATAGCCTGGATCCGCCATCTTCTTCGTTGCGTAGCTACGCCTGATTGTAGCCGTGGGTTACAAGCCATGGGACGGGGTGAAACCCACAGGATCAGAGGTTGATTCAGGTTTGCCTTTGCCGCATCGCGGCAATTGACTGTAGCCGTGGGTGAAACCGACGGTAACGGAAGTAAATCAAAGATTCGTCGCGTCAGCGACGGTTGATGTCAATCGAACAAATATTTTTCGTCGTACTCCACACCGTGCTTTTGCAGAAGTCCGATGTATTCATCTTCGAATGACAACTTAGAGTGGTGCTCACGTTGGGTTCGGATATAATCCGCAACCGATGTTAGGGCCGACCTTGAAACGGAAAAAACACCATAACCATCCTGCCAACCAAAAGAATGGAATCCCTCAAACTCCCGTCTCATTCCATATGAAGAGTCCCCTTTCAACGCCTTGGCTATCTGACTCGGTGGTATGGTCGTTGGACACCCGATGAGAGCATGAACATGATCTTCAATTCCGCCGATCTGGATCGGCGTCATCCCATGATGTTTTGCGACGCCCGCGATGTAGGCCCAAACGCGTTCCTCGATCCCGGGATGAATCAATGGCTGCCTGTTTTTTGTACTGAAAACAAAATGCAGGTATATCTGCGAATATGTGTTTGCCATTTTGACGCGCGTCTTCAATCGTCGCTGACGCGACGCAAACATTCTAACGTATCTCGTCCGTGGGTTGTCACCCACGGCTATAATCAGATATCGCTATGCGATAGGATTCGGATCTTAGTTATGTACATTCGCGATAAACGTTCGCCGGTTCCCAAGAGCGAGGCCGTATCCCGTGTGATGAGCGCGAACCGCGGAAAGGATTCAGGCCCCGAGGTCCTGCTGCGAAAGGCACTTTGGCGGCGAGGCTTTCGCGGATATCGCCTTCACTACAAACGCGTCCCCGGCCGTCCCGATATTGCTTTTGTTTCACGCCGATTGGCGATCTTTGTCCACGGCTGTTTCTGGCACCGCTGCCCGAAATGCAAGTATCCGTTGCCGAAGAACAACACCGCATTTTGGCAGGAAAAATTTGACCGCAATGTTGCCCGGGACCGAAAAAAGACGCGTGACCTACGCCGAACCGGCTGGCAGGTCATAGCGGTTTGGGAATGCGATCTGAAACGCCGTTTTGACCGCACGCTTTCCCGCATTATCTCTCACCTCAGCTAACCACAAACACCCTAATTTGACGCCGTTGGAATAGTCGATTTTGGACTATTCGAAATCGGACTATACCTTCCAGTTAGCAGAAAATTCCTATGGAAAAATCGATCTATTCGCAGGAGTACTCCCTTTTTCTTGAGCATCTCCGAAAGGCCCGCGAGGAAAAGGGACTTACTCAGACCGAAGTAGCCGAAAGGCTTGGCCAGACGCAAAGCTTTGTCAGCAAGGTCGAACGAGGCGAACGCCGTATCGACATCGTCGAACTCAGAGCATTTTGCAACGCGATCGGAATAGACCTTCCAAAATTCGTCGCAAAGATCGAACGAACACTAGACACGCTATGAGCCGAAAAGACATCAGAGTTGTAGAACTTTTCGCCGGCGTGGGTGGCTTTCGATTGGGCCTTGAAGGCTGGAAGGGGAAATCACCGTCGTCCGGCTACACGAAACCCTACAAGACACCTTTCAAAGTGATCTGGTCCAATCAGTACGAGCCATCTACCAAGATTCAGCATGCCTCCAAAGTTTATGAGGAACGATTTGGTTCCGACAATCATGTAAACGAGGATATTTTTCCATATCCAATCGAAAAGATTCCCGATCACGATATGTTGGTTGGCGGCTTTCCTTGTCAAGACTATTCAGTCGCACGAACTCTGAATCAGGCCGAGGGTTTGGCTGGAAAGAAAGGGGTATTGTGGTGGGCAATTGAGAGAATCCTTCGTCAAAAGAAGAGTAGAAAGCCGGAATTCGTATTTCTAGAAAATGTGGATCGGCTGCTTAAATCTCCTGCAAAGCAAAGAGGTCGAGATTTTGCAGTAATGCTTGCCTCGCTTAGTGATTTGGGCTACGCAGTTGAGTGGAGAGTGATTAATGCAGCTGATTACGGGATGCCTCAGCGCCGCCGCCGAGTCTTCATATTGGCCTATCGTCGGAATTCAAAGATTTGGAAAGAGCTAACTAAGACAAAAGATCTTACAAATTGGATAGAAAGGGACGGCATCTTCGCAAGTTCGTTCCCTGTTAAAGAGGTATCGAATACAATCAAAACTAAATTTGAAATTAACGGTACGCTAGATTCAATTTCTAATCGATTTCCAATGGACCTTCATGAGGATAACCATGAGGTGACTACTTCGGAAAGCAGCCCATTTGAGAACAGCGGAGTTATGGTGGGGCGAAATGTTTACACGCTTCGAACTGAGCCGGATTTTCACGGTAAAAGGACGACTCTGGGTGAAGTAATTTACCGAAATGGGTCCTTTGATATAGATTCTTCATTCTTTCTGTCGGAAGAGAATCTTGATGTCTGGAAGTACCTTAAAGGTGCAAAGAAAAACAATCCGAGAAAATCGAAATCAGGATTCATTTATCATTACAACGAAGGACCAATGTCATTTCCTGATCCGCTCGATCGACCGTCTAGGACAATCATTACTGGTGAAGGCGGAGCAACACCGTCTCGCTTCAAACACGTTGTAGAGGTAAATGGTTCGTTGAGGAGGCTTGTTCCCGAAGAACTTGAAAGGCTCAATATGTTTCCGCCCGGCCATACGAAAGTGGAAGGGATTTCTGATGTGAAGAGAGCTTTTTTTATGGGTAACGCTCTAGTTGTCGGGGTTGTAGAAATGGTCGGGCGAGAATTGGCAAAAAGAACTGAATGAAGCCGATGAGATACAGCTGCTATAGACGAACAAGCGGTGGAATCAGAAGGCTCGATTTTCTTGAGCTTTCCGCCGCCAAGTATCTTGAAGATTGCGAATCCGAAGTTTATAAAATGTGGCAAGAACGAACCAACCGCAGTTCGGATGTTTCAATAGCCAACACACTAAGCAGAACAATTAGACCGAAATTTGTTGATGGAAATATTGGAATCGATCCAGGTATTTCTGAAGAATATGGGGTTTCCTGGATGTTTCAGCACCGGAATGACACATCCGGCAAATTTCTTGAGCTCTATCGAGAAACACACAAAAATAGAACGGTCGACTTTCTCTTGATTACTCAGTCAAGGGAATTCAAGAGCAAATTTCTCTTGGATGGATCCACAATGACCTTCGATTCAATCTGCGATGATTACGATGAGTTTGTTGATATATTGAAGCCCCAATACTCTTTACAGCTTTTTATTGTTGTTTTCGAAGATATGGACTTCTACGTTAGTTATGAGGAACGGGGAACAAAGACCGTTCTTAATTTGCACACTATGGCAAGACAATAATACTTCAACACTTTTATGCCAGATGCGAGACGCAACAGAGTATTCAAACTGGAACGGGACGATATTCGTTTTCCTATATGGAGAAAGAAAGTAGATGGTTCCATTTTTAACGAGCGAATGATAACTGTTCCAAACTCGTTTGTTGGCTTTTGGAAGCTTAAAAGACGGTTTGCGGGGATCCGGTCTAAGAGAGACGAAAAAAGTATCGTCCCAATCTTTTTTGAAGGTGAAAAGTTCGCAGGTAATATCACGGGACACAAGACCAGATCCAATTTATTTCGCATTTCATATGGTGCCGATCTAGCTGAAAAGTTGAAGGATACATTCGCAATGTCCTTTATGCGCGATCTCGAGTTCAAGCTTGGTGACTACGCCAATGATGAAAGGCGAGAGAATATTGAAGATCTCATACCTTTTTGGGAATTCCTCGATGTCGAATATGACGACATAAAGAATGAGATATTTTTTACTTGCCATTATCGGCAAAGACCACATTTCTCTCATCTGTTCAAGAAGATAGTGGATTCTACTATTCTAAGCCGTATTGAATTAGAGTTTGAAAGCAAGCATGAGAAGCGAATAATTAACAGCAAGTGGTATCCTAGATCAGAGCTAAAGAATCATTTTGACGCAAAAAATGTTCTTTACTTTCTGCTCGATGAACCTAGTCAACAAATCTATGTTGGAGAGGCTAGTTCGTTGAAATCAAGGCTCTCCGCCAAAAGACCAGAAATCCCGACTTGGACGCACTTTCGATACGATATCCTTCCGCCCCTCCTTGAGCCTTTTCGGGTTGAGATAGAGTTTATGATGATCTCCGCATTTATGAACCTCTGTCGTTGCGACTCATTTAAGGGTAAACCGAAGATTATCTCTGAGTATCAATTGATGAATAAGAAATATCTGTCTAAATAGCTTTTTGCCGAAGGCTTTGAGTAGGGCTTTGTCGGCCATATGTGGCAGTTGTCGGTGGCCGGTGGTCCGTTGTCAGGAAAAACGATCGGGCAGTGTGCCCGCGTTCCGACCGCACGCGTGAGATCACACTATACGCATTGTATGCAGGCGATCAACATACAATGCGTAGCGGCGGGGTTTGTGTGTTTGGAATTGCCCCGCTCTTTAGAGCGGGGGCAGATGGGCATAAAAGAAATCGGGCTTTAGCCCAATGACCGGTTTGGGCTGAAGCCCATCATTTGTGGGCAAACAAGACCCCGCTCTGAAGAGCGGGGCAATTCCCAATGGAAGCGGGGCAAATGAGATGCAGGCTGGCAGCCTGCGGTCCGGCAATGAAATGCGGGCAGGGATGCCCGCGTTCCCGGCGTGCGGTCTGAAGATGCGGGCAGGGATTCCCGCGTTCCCGGCGTGCGGTCTGAAGATGCGGGCAGGGATTCCCGCGTTCCCGGCAGGCGGTCTGAAGATGCGGGCAAGATGCCCGCGTTCCCGGCGTGCGGTCTGAAGATGCGGGCAGGGATGCCCGCGTTCCATTAGTCCAATTTCCGCGGGGCGAAGAGCTTGTCGTCGATCGCGGCGTTGTGACGGACGGACGTCGTTACGGCGACGTTGCGGCCCATCGACGGCGTTTCGGTCGTGGTGCGGAACGGCAGCCAGACGCCGTCAACCTCGCGGTAATCGGCGAAATCGGACGTGTAGGGCAACTGGATCGAACTGGTGCCCGAGACGATGACGCCTTCGCGGCGGACGGGGCGGAACGTCTTGGTCGAATAGTGCTCGCGATACGGCGTGCCGTCGCGTGGCGTAAAGCTGACGATCCACGTCTCTTCGTCGCCGACCTTGCCCTTGCCGGTGATCTCGATCTTTGAGAAATACTTTTCAAGCTCGAGCGCCGCATATAGATCGGCACCGCGTGCCGTGTCGGCCAGCCGTTTGCCGGTCAGTTTCTCGTTGGGGGCAAATGTGTATATCTCCTCGCCGTTCTTGCCGTCAAAATAGCTCCACATTTGGCCGATGTCTTTGCCGATGGCGGTGAATTTCGTCTCGGTGGCGGTGCGGTTCGGCGCCTTTGCCCATGAGGTCGTTTTTGCACGGACGCCCTGATTTTCCAGGTTCACGTCCATTTCAATCACACGCGACGTGATGCGGCGGATGTTCGCTTCGCCACCCATAGCGTCGATGGCCTTTTTCATCAGCTCGTCAACCGTTATGCCGTAGTCAACAGTGCCGGCGGCCGCCGAGCGTTTGAATTCGAACACGCCTTCGGGCTGATTCACCGCGACGGCCGCCACGGCGCCTTTGTCATCGCGTTTGACGGTCAGAAAATACGTGTCGGGCAGCGGCTGCATCGCGAATTCGTCCTTTTTGCGTTCGCGGAGTTCGTAGGGCTGCTGGCCGGGGATGTTGAACGTGACCTTGCCGGCGTCGTCCTTGACCTCGATCAGGCCGGCGGCTCCGGGAGCGTCGTATTTGCCGACGAGTTCTTTCGCGGGATTCGCGCCTGATTCGGCCGTTGTTTTTGCGGGCTCTGCGCCGGCACGCGGTGCCTTGCTCGTACGTCCGGGCTGAACGAGTTCGAGCTCGGCGGCCTGGCCTTCGGCGGGCGAGAAGTTCGCCGCGAAACCGTCGGGCAGCCCCGCGGGTTTGAATTTACGCGGACCTGTCGGCTCCAGCGCGTAAGGCGGCTGGCCGGGCAGCGTCATCACGAGCTTGCCTTCTTTTATGCTGACATCGATCTCGACCGTCGGCGTCAGGTTGTATTTGCCCGCGAGCTTCTGCATCTCGTCGGCCGTAACCGACGGCATCGCCGCCGGATCGCGGAGCATGCGGTCCCAGATGACGTCCATCAGCTCGTTGCCGAGCGGCGCGTTTCCGACGTTCATCAGCAGAGCGAAACCGAGCTTCTTTTCCGGCATGAAACCGACGAGCGACGTAAAGCCGTCGATGTTGCCGCCGTGCTGGACGACGGTCATGCCGTTCCACGTTTGGACGAACCAACCGAGCCCGTAACCTACTGAGCCCGTTGGCGTTACCTTCATATGCGGCTTGATCCATTCTGCAAAGCTCGCATCGGAAATGAGCTGTTTGTCGCCAACCTTGCCGCGGTTCATCGCAAAACGCAGCCATTTCGCCATGTCGTTCGCCGATGAATTAATAGAGCCCGCGGGCGCCGTGTCGGTGATCTCGCGAAACGGCACGCGTATGTGTTCTTTGGTGTCGGTGTTGTAGTTGTAGCCGAACGCGTAGTCCTTCGCTTTCTGCATATCGGCTGCGGTCATGCTGCTGTTCGTCATGCCGAGCGGCTTGAAGATCCGCTCGGGCACGAAACGCTCCCACGGCATCTTTTGCGCTTCTGCGACGGCCTCACCCGCGGCGGCGAACATTATGTTCTGATAGCCGAACTTTTCGCCGAGCTTGGCGTCGGGCTTTGCCTCGCCAACAACGCGGATCAGTTCCTGCCGCGTCAGACGGCCGGTGATCATCGCCAGGTCTGTGCGCGTCAGCCCCGAAGAATGCGTCAGCAGATCGCGTATGGTGATGTTCTTGTCCGTGTCGGGGTCAGCCATTTTGAAATACGGGAGTACCTTTTTTGGAGAATCGTTGAGCGAAAATTTGCCGTCCTCCGCAGTCATCAAAACCGACAGGCCCGTGAACGCTTTGGTCGCCGACGCTATCGGTAGCTGCGTGTCGGCCGTGACGGGCACCTTGCCTTCGAGATCCTTGTAGCCGAGTCCTTTTGCGTAAATGACCTCGTCGTCCTTGACGATCACCAGCGACATTCCGGGAATTCCGAGCTCAGCACGGCGTTTTTCGGCGCGTTCTTCGATTGACGCAAGCCGTGCGGCATATGGATTTGCTGCCGCTGTCGCGGTTCCGGTCTGTCCGAGTGCGGCAAGTGGCATCGCCGACATCATCAGGGCAAAAACGAGCGAAAGTGTGTAAAGGTAGCGGTATCTCATTTTCAACAAAATAATTTCCCCAATAAATGTATAAGTCTTATATACGAACGAACCCGTAATATGGTTCTACGACCGTCTTTACATTTGTGTTAATGGTTTAGAATAGTGTATTCCAGTTCGGGCTAGATTCCAATGAAACATATCATGACATGAAGCTAGCCCGCTGACCGTATGAACTCAAGCCTCTATACGATCCCGCCCGGCATCGACGATGCGGTTGATGAGATATGCCTTGTCGCCGATACGGTCGAGGGATATCTACATCCAAATGAAAAGCGCTTTCTCGCCATCGTCGGAGCTATTCCGACCACTGAAGGCGAGATCCTTGAAGTAGGTGCATTTAAGGGCAAATCGACGGTCATTCTTGCGCGGGCCGCTCGGTTGAGTGACGGTGCGATGGTTCATTCCGTAGATCCGATGACGGCTCCGTCGATTACGGATCCAGATCTGAAAGGCGCCTTGAGCACGTTGGCGGATTTTCGAGAAAATGTCCGAAAGACCGGCGTCGAAGACGCAATTACCTTGCATCAGATGTTCTCGCAGGAGCTTGCACCGACGTGGGACCGCAAGCTCCGCCTGCTCTGGATCGACGGCGATCATTTGTATGCAGGCGTCCGAGCCGACATCGAAGGGTTTATGCCGCACTTGGCCGACGGGGCGATAGTCGCATTTCACGACGTATTGCACAGGTACGATGGGGGCATTCGCGTTTTCGCGGAGAACATACTACTTTCGCCGCATTTCGGAGCTTTTGGGTTTTCCGGCTCGATCGGTTGGGCTCAGTTTCATGCGGACGGCGACACCGCGGAATTCACAAAACAGAAGATCAAATTCTATCGCCGGCTCGCTCGCATGATCCCGTATCACGTTTATCCGGCAAAACTCTCGCGATTTGAGAAAGAAAAATATAACTTTTACAAGTTTCTAGTGCCTCACGGACGCGTTGATCCGAATAAGTGGGTGAAGCAGCTAAAGACGAAGCGATGACACGAACGGACCTTACAGTAAAAGCAGAGATCGAGCTTTACTACGACGTTCACATTCCGGACGGCTCGGACGGCCCACTGCCGCTGCTGATCGCCGTTCACGGTTACGGTGCGCACAAACGCTATATGATGCGCGAAGCTCGTGCCGTTGCGGGCGAGCGTTTCTTGATAGCGTCGATCGAGGCTCCTCATCCGCATTACAGGCAGACGGCCGAAGGCTATCGCATTGGCTATGGATGGCTTTCAGACCAGAAACCCGAGCAGCACATCAGGCTGCATCACAAATTCGTGCTCGACGTGATCGAAGCGCTCGACAGCGAAGGCCTGATCGACCGCGGGCGTGTTTTCATTTACGGATTTTCGCAGGCGTGCGCTCTGAATTTCCGTTTCGCGTTCACTAATCCGGAAATTCTCCGCGGCGTGATAGGCGTATGCGGCGGCATTCCCGGCGATATTGATACGAACGAAATGTATCGGCCATTCGATGCCGAGACGCTGTATCTATATGGCGACGTTGACGAATTTTACACGCAGGAGCAGTTCGCGGGCCATGATGCAAAGCTCCGCACGCTGCTCCCGAATTACACCTCAAAACAATACACCGCAAAGCACGAGATCACCGACGCGATGCGTGACGACATTCGTGCTTTCTTGCTGGAACACGCGTGATCAGGGCACGCGGCGGAGTTCGACACGCTGTGTTCCCCGCGGCGTCAGCGGCTGAACGCCGTCTGCTGCAGGTTTGTCATCGACCGTAAGGATCTCCTGTTCCAGAACCTCGCCGCGCATACGCATAGAGCTGACGAAGAGGCGACCGGCGGTGCGGAACGGAACGACGAACGTTTCGCCGATGATGCGGCCGGTCAGGCGTGTTCCGTCGCCTTCGTCGATGTAGAGGTCTTCCGCGCCGGTGCCGCGGCAGAGTTTGTAGTCCTTCACAGTGGTTTTGCCGTCTTCAAGGTACGTCGTTTTCCACGCGGTGCAGGAATTGTCCGCCGACGGCATCGGGCCGATCTCCATCGTTACTTCGACCTTAGGTGCGTTGGGTTTTGCGGGAAGGTCTTTCAGCTCTCCTTTCCACGTTCCCTGCCAGCGGGCGATCATCGCCGGCGGGGTTGCTGGTTTGCCAAGCACGTATTTGTCGTACCAGCCGAGGTTGCGTTCCCAGCGGTCGCGCTGATAACTGGGCCGCTGAATGCCGTGGTTCTCGTTGGGATATATGATCAACTGCGTGTCGATGCCGAGGCTTCTGAGTGCTTGATACATCTGCTGACTGCCTTCGATCGGCACGTTGAAATCACGTTCGCCGCCCATGTAGAGCGTCGGTGTCGTTATCCGGTTGGCCTTTAGGAACGGGTACGAGAGCTTCTGATATGTTTCCCATGCCTTCGGGTCCCAGGGCGGGCCGATCTCGTTGTCGTATTGCGTGATGTAATGGTCCGTTCCGTAGAACGACACTGTGAACGCCGTGCCCGCACCGCTGACGCCCGCTTTGAAACGGTTGTCCGATGCGATCAGGTAATTGGTCAAAATGCCGCCGTAACTCCAGCCGCCAAGGCCGAGGCGTTCAGGATCGGCGACGCCGGCCTTCACGATGTGATCCATTCCGGCGAGCAGGTCGCGGACCTCCCAATTACCCCAATCGGCCGCGATCTTTCGCGAGAACGCCTTGCCGCGGCCCGAGCTGCCGCGGTAATTTACGGCGTAAACGGCGTAGCCGTTCGCGGCGAAAAAGTGACGCTCGGTGCTGTAGCTGAACTGATCCTGAGCGTTCGGGCCGCCGTGAATGCGGAGAAGCAGCGGAACTTTTGTCCCGCGCTGATAGCCGACGGGATATGTGATGACGGCGCCGATGGTCGTTCCGTCCTCGCCTTTGAATTCGACGCCTTCCGTCAGCGGCATTTCGAATTGCGAGAACAGTTCTTCGTTCTGCCGTGTGAGTTGCCTCACTCTGCCGTTCTCAAATGCGTAGATCTCATTCGGGCGGTCGAGCTTTCCGACAAGCATCACGATTCGGCCTTTCGACCAACTCCACGAACTGCCGACGAACGGCGGCTGTATCAACTTTTCGACCGGCCCGCCGGCGAGTGCCGCACGTGCAGGATAAACGGATCGGTCATCGGTCACGAAAAAGTGTATGTGCTTGCCGTCGCCGCTGAAGCGAACCTGAGAAACTCCGCGGTCGATGTCCTGAGCTGCCTTCAGCCGATACGGAGCGGCGCTGCCGTCAGCAGCGACCATCGCGAGGTGCGGCGTCTGATATGCGTCGATCTCGATGCCGTCATTTTCGATGTAGGCGAGCCATTTTCCGTCTGGGCTCCATTCAGGCCGCGCCCGCGTAGCACGGTTCGCAGTCGGCGTGACCTGCTTCTCAGTTGAGCCTGCTTTCGCGTCAGCGACAAAAAGCTGCGCACCCGAGTCGCGGTCGGGATCTTCTCGGCGATTGCTGAAAAACGCTATCCGCGTACCGTCCGGCGACCATGTTGGCTGGCCTTCGTCCCACTTGCTTTTGGTCAGGCGTTCGAGTTTTTTGGATGCGATATCGTAAATATAGACATAGCTCTTGCGGTTGGAGAGCAGATAGCCCTGGCCGTCCTGTTTGAAACGATAGCGGTCGATGGCGATCGGTTTCGGGACACGCGGCGTGCCGCCGGCAGGTGCGTCGCCCGCGGGTTCGTCCGGATCGGGATCGCCGACGACCATCGCCATGCGTTTGGAATCGGGTGACCACTCATAGCCTTGCAGGCGTCCTTTTATGTCGGTCAACTGACGAGCTTCGCCGCCGCCCAGTTCAAGCAGCCAGATCTGGCTGCCGCGGTTCGGTCCGGGACGGCCCGATACGAAGGACAGATATTTTCCGTCGGGGCTCCAACGCGGCTGGCTCTCGCTTTCGGTCTCGGTAAACGTAATGCGGCGTTCGCCGGTGCCGTCATAACGGATCATCCAGATGTCGCTCTGCGAACGGTCGGCTTTGGTATCAGTGTTTGACAGAACGTAAGCGACCCATTCGCCGTCGGGCGAAAGCTGCGGATCGCCGACGTTCTTTATCTTAAAGATGTCGTCGATCGTGAACTGCCGTTTTGCCTGAGCTAAGCCGACGGTCGTAAGTGCTGCAATTACAATAAATAGCGAGATCGTGCGTCGAAGTGTCATAAGATATCGGCGGCATTCCGCAAGCCTAAGGCCGGCTGCGGAAAACGCGGTTTCCTTTTTTTGAGAAATTCAGAACAGAGAGATTATTCATTCGCCCTGCGGTCAAAGTCAATTGGGGCGGACGCGCCGCACCTCGACGGAATTGCGAACATCTTCCGGCAGCGTGACCGTCGGCTCCTCTTCGCCGTTGCCGTTCAGTGACATTTCGACACGAATATCGGCAGCGGCGATGCGGTTCACGACGGAACGCGGACCGTAAAGAATGAACGAGACCGTTTTGCCTGCCACGCCCGGCATCGGCACTGTGACGGGCCGATCGACGCGGCGTTCGCCTATTTTGTAGACGACATCGACAAAGGTGTTAAGCACGGCGGCCTTCGGGTCGGACGCTGCAACCGGAACCTGCCGAACGGTATGGTCTTCGGTCTTGCCCGCGATGTTGATCTTTTCGGTTCGTACGTATTCGACCATGCGGACTATGCTTTCAGGCCCGCGGACGCGGATACGCGGCGGCAGAGCCGTGGTGCTGTAAACCTCATAGCCCGCGGCCGGAGTTCCCGTTGTCTCTACGCGGACCTCGACCTCGCGTTCCTCTACTTTTTCGATAGTTACGGCAATGCGGCTCGGAGCGATGTCCGTCAGTTTCACGCCCTGCGGCAGTTCCATATAAACGTTCTGGGGTGAGAGCGAGACGACGCGTTCACCTGATGCCGTATCGGAAAGGTCAACGGAAGCCACGAGTTCGCCGCGGTTCAATTGCTCGACCTTGCGTTTGTCGCCTGTGATCTCGACCTCGACCTCTTGCGGCGGTTCGTTCACCACCTGAGCATTACTGGCGACATTGAGATAGAGAGGAACGGTGATCCGGCGGGTCGTCGGAGTGCTGAGTCCGGTAACGCCGAGCCACAATGCTAGCGTGATGCCGAGCGCGGTCAGCTTCAGCGCCCAGTCCTCAAGAAAGACCTTGCGCAGGATGTGCTTGGCGAAAAGTTTTGTTTCCTTCCCTGATGACATCAAAGACGTTTTACCACAGAGGACACAGAGAGCACAGAGATGAATCAACGAACATTGAGTGGATCGATCCTGCTTGTTCCAAGAGTACTAATTCACTATCCTCTGTGCTTTCTGCGTACTCTGTGGTGCACAATTCCTAACTCGTTTCATTCTCGGCCTCTTTGATCGCGGCGGATTCGCGTTGAGCTTCGACCAACGGAATTTCCAGAGCCTCAAGCAGCAATTTGCGCAGTTTCGGTGCATCGATACTTCTGTGAACGACGCCCGACTCAACGTACGTTATCAGCCCTGTTTCTTCCGAGACCACTATTGCAATTGCATCGGAGCCTTCAGTGATGCCGATAGCCGCTCGGTGGCGTGTGCCGAGCTCGCGTGAGATCTCGGGATTTTTGGTCAGCGGCAGAAATACCGATGCGGCGGCTATTCGTTCATTTTGTATGACGACCGCGCCGTCATGCAGCGGCGTTTCCGGGTGAAAGATCGAAACAAGTAGGTCGTAGCTGATGCGTGCGTCGAGTTGTACGCCGGAATCAACAAAATTTCGGAGGCCGACCTTGCGTTCGATGACGATCAACGCACCGGTCTTTTCCGAAGACAGTGTTGTGATGGCCAGCACGACCTCGTCATAGACGCTGCCGCCGAATTGTCCCCGCTGGCGGCGAAGTATCGGAAATCGAAAACGATTCGCGAAATAGATAAGTGCCTGGCGTATCTCCGATTGGAACAGAACGATGATCGCAATGCCGATGAAGCCGACCGCGTAGCGTAGAACGAACTCCAGCGTCGCAAGTTCCTGCGTGACCGATATCCAGTAGAGTATCGCCAGGATCATTATCCCGACCACGGTCGGAACCGCACGCGTCCCGCGGAGGAGTTTCAGCACTACATAGACAATGATAAAGACGAGTGCGATGTCAACGACATTGCGCAGCGTTGAAATTGCCGGAATGTAACCCGTGAGGTCCATCGGAAACTCTATCTGATTCGACAGAATATCATATCTGAGGTGCTGAACAGGCAAGCGGGGCCGCTGCCGACGAAAAGTCATCGACACAAAAGAACGGTGAATGCAGAAGCCTAAAGGTCCTAGACCTCAAAATGCGGTTCGGCATTTTGCAGGACGCGGAGTTCGCTCAATGAAACGCGGTCTAGGAGTTCGTGATCCTCGAACATCTTCACGAGGCCGTTAACGGTCGCATATCGCGGTTCGTCCGCAATGGTCACAGGCAGGTTGATGTATGAACGGAGATATTTGTCGATGCCGTCGAGCAATGCTCCGCCGCCGGTCAGTATCACGCCGCGGTCATATATGTCAGCGGCGACCTCGGGACGGAGTTCGGTCAGCGAATCCTTGATGCGCTCGGCGATTCGGCGGACGATGCCCTCAACTATGGGATACACTTCGCCGGAAGTGATCTCGACCGCGGCGGGACTTCGTGTCTGCACGTCGCGGCCGCGCACCTCAACGGTCTTCGAAATATCGTCCGGCAAATAGGCGGAAGCGAACTTTGTTTTCAGCAGTTCTGTCGTCTCTTCACCGACCTGAATACCGCGATGCCGGCGCAGATGTGTGGCAATGCTTTCATTGATCGCATTGCTGCCGTGACGTTCGGAGGTTGAAAAAATGATGCTGCCTTTTGCGACGAAAGCGATATTCGTGGTCGCGGCACCGATATCAACGACGGCCGCCGCCCGCTTGTCCGACGGAAGCACTCCCGCACCGAACGCAGCCGCGAGGCCCTCTTCCATCAGAAAGATCTTGCCGATGCCGGCGTCGTCGGCAGCATTCATCAAAGCTCGCTGTTCTACATGTGTAACGTCCGAAACGATGCTCATCACCGCCTGCAGAGCGACGTTCTTTCCCCCGGTCTTTGCCTCGCGAACAAAATGGGTGAGCATCCGTTTAGTGCGGTCAAAATCGCCTACAACGCCGCCGATCATCGGTGCTATGACCGTGACGTCGCGGCCTTCGCGGCCTGCCATATCTGCCGCTTCGCGGCCGTATGCGACTATCTCGTCCGTATTTTCGTTGACAGCGACCAGCGAAGGCTCGTCGAGAACGATGCCGCGGTCTTTCACCGCGATAATGGTGCTCGCGGTGCCGAGGTCGATCGCCATCGAGTCGGTAACGAAGTTCTTTAGATTCTTCAGCATACGAGGCCTGTTCAACGTCGGAGGTTTCGCTAAATTATACGACTAATCACGGCCCAGCGACAACATGTTTCACGCGTTCCAGACGACCTCGAAAACATCGACGGGCTGCTGCCGGTTCTTGACCGCAAGCGGGTCCCGCCTGACAAGTGGAAAGATGTCGCCGGCCGCCGCAGCCGTTGCATCGCTGATGAGGATCTGGCCGCCTGTGGTGTTGGATTCGAGGCGTGCAGAGAGGTTAACAGTGTCGCCGATCGCGGTGTATTCGGAACGAAGTTCGGAGCCGATATAGCCGACAGTTGCGACGCCTGTATGCAGCCCGACGCCGATGGCTATCTCGGCAAAACCGTCGGCCTTTAATTGGGGATTGAGTTCGGCGACCTTTCGCTGCATCTCTACGGCGGCCTTGACGGCGTTTCGTGCGTCGTTCGGAGAAGCGGTCGGCGCACCGAACAACGCCATTATGCCGTCGCCGATGTATTTGTCCAGCGTGCCGCCATTGCCAAAAATTATCTCGGAAATAACTGAAAAATAACGATTTAGCAGTGCGACGATCTTTTCAGGCTGCTCCGTTTCCGACAGCGAGGTAAATCCGCGAATGTCCGCAAACAGAACCGTGATGGTCTGATTGACGCCGCCGAGCCGGAACGAATCGGGGTCTTCGAGGAGCTGTTTCACAACATATTCGGGCATGAAGCGGCTGTAATTTGCCCGGGCGACCTCCTCGCGGGCGAGCCGCTCATGAGCCTTTACGGTCTCGACCGTTACGGCGGCCTGTGCGGCGACCGCACTGATCAGGGCGAGGTGTTCCTCGGTAAAAGCCGCGAAAGGATCGAGCCGATCGGCGTAGATGACGCCGTGAACGCCGGATTGCGTGATAAGAGGTGCGCAGATGGTCGACCGCACGCCCTGCGACACGATCGACGCCGCACCCTGCAGGGATTCGTCGGCGGATACGTCCTGCGAGAGCAATGCGACGCGGGCGTTGATCACCTTTTCGGTGATGGTTCGGCTGACGCCGAGTTTCGCGGTCAGAACTGACGACGTAGCGTCACGCATCTTTGCGGCGACCTGATGCAGTGAATGTCCCTCGCCGTCTGCGGTGTCATCTATCAGCAACGCAACGACGCGGTCGGCAGGCGTGCCGCGAAAAATGAGGTCAGTAGCTTTTTCAAAAACCTTTTCGATGTCAAAAACGGTGCCGAGCGTCTTGCTCATTTCGTAGAGCAGTTCGAGGACCTTTGCCTTGCGCCGCAGCGTTTTTATCTCGCCGGGCGTGACGAGCGCCGATTCAAGAGAGACATTCGTAGCCCCAAGGATCTCATTTACAGAGATCTGCATCTGCGTGTGGCCGAGCGGTGCGTCCTCAAAATTCACCGTCTTCTTATTTAGTGGTCCGGTCTCCGCCGCCGGCTTTAGCGTTTCGATGGAACGCAGCGTTACCGGTTTTTCCGCGATCGCCTCAAATTTCAGCGTGCTCTGGCCGATGGTGATCGAATCGCCGTCCTGCAGGATGCGTTCGAGCTGCATCTCGCCGTTGACAAAGATGTGATTGACGCTGCGGATGATCGCTCCGCCCTCGAGGAATCCGTCGATCAGCTTGAACGCCGTGCCTTCGGGTGCGATGAATGCATGCTTGCGCGAGACGCGGCGGTCATTGAGCACGACATCGTTCCCGCGCATGCGGCCGATAGTGCAGCCGGCGTCCGGCAGCAGTTCGTGCGTCCACGATGCGCCCGATGCGTCCGTAATGTGAAGTTTTCCTCTCAAGGCAATCGTAATTGTAATGGGTTACGATGAAATGGTAAATTGACGGTTTTCATTGAAGCTGCAAATGACGATCTATTTTGACAACAATGCATCGACGCATGTCGCCCCGGAAGCGGTCGAGGCTATGATGCCGTTTCTCGACGGCAGCTATGGTAATCCTTCATCGGCTCACAGCCTGGGCCGCGAAGCGAAAAGCGCCGTCGAGGAAGCACGGGCGTCGCTTGCCGAGCTGCTTGGCGCCGAGAACGCGGACGAAGTTGTGTTTACGTCCGGCGGCACCGAGGGCAATAATTGGGCGATATTCGGTGCAGTAGAACTCACCGGAAAGAAGAACATCATAACGACTCGCGTCGAACACGACGCTGTCCTGAAAACTTGCAAACGCATGGCGGCTCGCGGCTGCGAACTGTCGTTGATCGGCGTCGCTGAGGACGGCACGCTCGACCTCGGCGGACTGCGGGACGCGATAAACGAAAACACTGCGCTCGTTTCGGTAATGCTGGCGAATAACGAGACCGGCGTCATTCACCCGATCGCCGAGATAGCTGAGATCGTTAAAGAACGTTCGGAAGCACTGTTTCATGTTGACGCAGTTTCCGCGGCGGGGAAGGTTCCGCTTGATGCGGCAAAAACGGGCGTGGACCTGATGACGGTTTCGGGACATAAGTTTTACGCACCGAAAGGCATCGGTGCTATGTATATACGCCGCGGCGTCGCTCTGCCGCCGTTCATCACAGGTGCTGGACAGGAACACGGACGGCGTGCAGGAACTGAGGCCGTTCATCAGATCGCGGCCCTCGGTGCGGCGGCGGGGCTAGTGTCTGATCTTACAAGAATGGAAGAGGTTTGCGAGCTTCGCGACAGTTTGGAGAACGGATTACTCGAAGCTGTTCCGAATACACGCGTGAACGGCTCACGCGATGCAGGCCGTCGGCTGCCGAATACGTCGAGCATCTCTTTCGAGAACGCAAACGGCGAGATGCTGATGAACCTGCTCGACAAAGAAGGCATATGTGTTTCGACCGGTTCGGCGTGCCATTCAAAGGGCGGCGGTTCTGCGGTTCTCGAAGCGATGAACGTGCCGTTTTCCTACGCGATGGGATCACTTCGCCTTTCGCTCGGCCGCTACAACACCGCAGAAGAGGTCGATTCCGCCCTCAAGATAATTCCGGAAGTCGTTAGAAAAGTGCGTGCCTTTGCAGGCAAATGAACCTACGCCGCCTTGGTGATGCCGTAGCGTGTGAGCTTGAGGTACAGGCCGCGGCGTGTGAGGCCGAGTTCGCCGGCGACGCGCGAGATGTTCCAGTTGTGACGAGCGAGAGACGCGCGGATAAGCTGCATTTCCAGGTCAGAGACGGCATCTTCCAGCGTGCCGCCGGCCGAGATATTTGCGAAGGGCGAGAAAGTGCCTTCATACGATGCGATCGGTTCGTGCGCCGATTCGCCGCCGAATGTCTGCAGCGGCTTGCCCGTTGGCTTTAGTTCGGGCGAGATGTGCGCCGGCGTGATGACCTCGCCGTCTTCGGCACGTGCGACAAAACGCTGCACTTCGTTCTGCAGTTGCCGGACGTTGCCCTCCCAATTGCACACCATCAGCATATCTATTGCCTGCGGCGTGACGGTGATGTCGTGTTTTCCGAAACGGTCGGAATAGTGATTGACGTAATAATTTACAATCGGCGGTATCTCGGCTCGGCGTTCACGCAGCGGCGGCACCCGCAGGCGAATGACGTTCAGTCGATAGAAAAGGTCCTCGCGAAATGTGCCGTCTGCGACCTTCTCTTCTAGCGGCATGTTCGTCGCGGCGATGATGCGGACGTCCACCTTGATAGGCGATTTCTCACCCAGCGGCTGTATCTCGCCTTCCTGCAGAAAACGCAGCAGTTTCGGCTGTATGTCGAGCGGCAGATCGCCGACCTCGTCAAGGAATAGCGTGCCGCCGTCAGCCGAGCGTATAAGTCCCGGCGAATCCTGCACTGCGCCGGTGAATGAGCCTTTGCGGTAACCGAACAGTGTCGCTTCGGCCATTTCTTTCTGTACGAGTGTGCAGTTGAATGGTATGAACGCCTCGTCCTTGCGGTTCGACAGTTTGTGTATCGCACGCGAAACCAGCTCTTTACCGGTGCCGGATTCGCCCGTTACCAGCACTGTCACGTCGGACGAGCGAATCTTGTAGACCTCTTCAACGAGAGCCGTCATCGCCGGCGAAGAGTGAATGAAGCCCGGCATTAGGCTGTTCGATGTGTACGGGCTGACCTCTGCACCTGCGGCCGAGCGGCGGCTGCCATCGCGAAGTGCGATCACGTCCATCCCTAGTTCGACCACGCGCAGCAGCGGATCGAGCGAAGTGCCGTCGGCCAATTCTGCCCCGGCCCGCGGAGACAATATCAAAACTGCCGGCGGCGAAGACGTGCCGCGCAGCCGCATGATCGAAACATTTTTAGAGCGTTCGAATGCCCGATCGTCATCAGGCCCGGCCGCGTTCAGTTTGTTTACCAGTTCATTGCTCTCTACGGGTGACAGTCCATGTGTGATGAATGGATAAAGCCGCTTTTGGTCATTTTCCTGAGCTATGATGATCTTTTTCGCGTTGCTGTCCTGCTGCAGCACGGCGACAAGCTCGCGGAAAAGCAGCTCGCGTGAGGCGGTCGCTTCGGCAAGCCGTACGGTCAAAAGCTGGGAAACGACTGAATTCGCACGGCCTTCGCGGCGCGGCGTTTCGGCGGTTTCGGCGATCTCGGTCAGGCGCTTTTCCGACGCGGTAACGAACTCTTTGATGCCCAGCTTCTTGAAGATACCGATCGCGGATTCCAAATGGCGGCGTGCACGGACATAGTTGCGCCCATCGATGCTTGAACCAAGAAGCGAATGCATCATGCCTGTGTGATATAGGTCTTGGACAGTTTCGAAAATCGTCAGCCCTCGGCTGAAATGATGGATCGCGAGCTCCAGGTCGTTCTGTTCCGCGGCCAGCATGCCGCGAATTCGCTGAATGTTGCCAAGGACAAAGAAATCAGCATCGGGAGCGTTGTCTTCGACCGAGCGCAAGGCATCCGCACAGGCTTCCCTGTCGCCCGAAAGCAAATGAGCCTCGGCAAGCACGAGCCACGCCATGTTTCCATAGTGTTTGTCGCCGACATCGGCCGACAACGATATCGCCTCGTTTGCCGTTTTGATGGCTTTGTCGAGTTTGTCCTGAGCTAGATAAAGCCGGGCGAGGTTTCGCAGTGACTGCAGCCGGTACCATTGATGCTTGTGTTCTTCGGCAAGCTCGACGGCTTTATTCAAGTTCTTTTCCGCGGTCTTCAGCTCGCCGCGAAGTATATTAAGTTCACCCAGGGAATCATAGATGCCTGCAACGTGAGCCGAACCTTCCTTTTCAGCCAGCTCGAGAGCACGCACGATCATTTGTTCAGATCTTTCAAAATCTCCGATCAGATACAGGTTGATCCCCAGATTGTTGTAGGCTATGACGCTGTTGAGCGCATGTTCGGTGCGGTCAAAAAACTCGATCGAGCGTTCGAGGCAGGCGACACCGTCCTTCGGCCGGCGTAGGAACCAATATGCGCCGGACATATCGGTGTAAAGTTTTCCAAGCATGAACGGAGCTGAGTTGTTGCCGATGATGTCGATACCGAGTTGGAAATTTTCAACCGCTTTTTCGCTGTTGCCTTCCTGATGGTGGCTGTTAGCTATCTCCCGATATGCCTCAGCCATACCGAGCCAGTTGCCGTCGGCACGGAAATGATCCAGCGCCCGTTCCGCATGGTCACGGCAGATCGGGAATTCGTTCAGCTTGCGGTAAACGCGTGCCAGTGCGATGTCGATGGTACCGAGCAGATGCTTCAGTTCAGGTTCCTCGGATCGGTGGCGGGCGTCTTTGAGGAGCGTCGCTGCTTTCGGCTGATCGCCGGTGTTGTTGTAGGCGATAGCAAGCTGTACAGTTACCTTTATCTGCGTTTCCAGAGCCAGTTCACTGAGCTTTTCAGCGGCGTCGTATGGAAGGATAGTTTCGAGCGATTGCTTGTAGCGCCCTGTTGTTTCTAACGTAAAGCTCAGCAGCCGGTGCAGATTCGCAAGGTCGTCCGGCGTGTGTCCGCCGCGTTCGAGTGCGTCGCGGAGCATCTTTTCCGCGGCGCCCGAAAGCCCTTCGCGGAGCTTTTGCCCAACGTTGCGAAACAGAGCGTCCATGTTTGCGGCTGGGAACGCAGCCGCACCTTTCGCAGATGCCGAGCGGCCCTTTGCCTTGCTGATTGGCATTACAACTGCACCAGAAAACGTGCAATTCGCTGAAAAATTCAGTTTTCAGCCGGTCAAGATCGATAAAATTGAATACTAAGTAAACAGCGCAGTTGAAATGTAGCAAATCACGCCCGCGAAGTCTATAATTTTTTTCGTGCCCGAATGGACTGACAGCGAAGAAGGAGGCGTCGGCGTTTTGCCGGAGAAAAAGACGCGCCTCGAAAAGCCCAAGCTGTACAAGGTGCTGCTGCATAACGACGATTTCACGACGATGGATTTTGTCGTCTTTATACTGCAGCATGTTTTCAAACGCTCGGAGGCCGAGGCCGTGACGATAATGCTGAGCGTCCACAACAGCGGCATTGGCGTCGCCGGCGTTTATCCGTACGAGATCGCAAGCGAAAAATCGCAAAAAACGATAAACCTTGCCCGAGCCCGCGAATATCCGCTGCTGTGTACGGTTGAGGAGGAATAAAGATTGACGTCGCCGATGATCGGTGTGATTACTAATGTGGCAGTTTGCCACCTAATGAAATGGCGGTACGTTCAATAAAACCAAAACGAGTCTTCGATCGGATCAACGTGCGTGTTGAACCGCTGGTAAAGGAACGTGTATCCAGGGCAGCCAGCCTGTTAGGTCAAGACCTGACGGAATTTACCGTCTCAACGCTCAACGAAAAGGCGATCGCTGTGATCGATGAAAGTGAACGTTTTGAGCTGACGCAGGCTGAAAAGGATGCTTTTTTTGAGATCCTTGACCGGCCGGCCGCAAAGCCGACAAAAACAGCGCTCGATGCTGCGCGGCGATACAAGCGGTTGAAAAAGGATCACAAACTGCGGGCATGACGCTGTACATAGTCGCATTGTCACGGGATCATGACCGAAAAAGGTTCTCCTGCTCCGATCCGGACATCGATATTTTCCTGAAGCAAAAGGCGATGCAGGATCAGGATCTCGATCTGAGCAGGTCGTATGTTCTCGCTGATACGTCCGAACCTGCGGGGATACTCGGATTCTTTACCATCACGCCGATCCATATCCCGCAGGAGGCAATACCCGGTGACCGGCCTAAGATCAAGCGTGATATACCGGCAGTACTTCTCGGCCAGTTGGGCGTTGATCGAGAACATCAGGGCAACGGATTGGGCGAATTGCTGCTGGTTGACGCCCAGGCAAAGGCAATGCGGACTGCCGAGATAGTGGGAATAAGAGCGGTAGTTCTGGATGCCAGGAACGAAAGGCTTGCCGGATGGAATGGATCGCATGGATTTATCAGGCTTGGCGACAGCCTCAGAATAGTGAAAAGGATCGAGACGATCAGGCGTGAATTAACGGGCTATAGAGTTTGAAAAAACAGTTGTTGTGATAAAATCAGAAACGTTTATGCGGAGGCCATCGCCCATTATTACCGATAGATCAGGGACACCGTTCGGCGGCTGCTGAACGGCGAAAAGGCGAGGTTTGCCATGGGTCCCAAGCTTGAAAGCGAGCTTGGGGCTTTTTGTTTGCCGGTTGGCAGTTTTCTTGATCGCGGTTCGCTCTCGCCCTTGCTCACGCGCGGGCTTTGGCAACTTGGTTTGATGTTGAACAAGAAATGTTAGAATTCTGATTTTTATGTCTGAAGAGTTTGAGTTGAAAAAGACAGTAAATTTGCCGCGGACCGATTTTTCGCAGAAAGCGAATCTCGGACAGATGGAGCCTGCACGGCTGAAAAAGTGGCAGGAAGCGAAGCTGTATGAGCAGATCGCGGAAGCGAGACGCGGGCGCGAGAAATTCATCCTGCACGACGGCCCTCCGTATGCAAACGCCGATATTCACATCGGCACGGCGCTGAACAAGATATTGAAGGATTTCGTCGTCAAGAGCCGCTCGATGATGGGCTATGACGCGCCCTACGTTCCCGGCTATGACTGTCACGGACTGCCCATCGAGACGCTGGTCGAAAGAAAACTCGCAGAAAAAGGCAAGAACAAAGCGGATATTCCCGTGGCGAGTTTTCGCCGCATTTGCCGCGAACACGCTTCGACGGCGATGAACAACCAGACGCGCGATTTTCAGCGGCTGGGAATTTTAGGTGAATGGGAAATGCCGTACCTGACGATGTCTCCGGAATATGAATCTTCGACCGCTCGTTTGTTCGGCAAGTTTCTCGAACGCGGTTTTGTTTACAAAGGCCTGCGTCCGGTCTATTGGTGCATACACGATCAGACGGCCCTCGCTGAGGCAGAGGTCGAGTATCGCGAACACACCTCGCCTTCGGTTTATGTGAAGTTCCCGCTCGTTACCGATCCGGCCGAGATCGATCCGGCACTCGCGGGCAAGCAGGTTTTTGTCGTCATCTGGACCACGACGCCGTGGACGCTGCCCGCAAATCTCGGCATTGCGGTGCATCCTGAGTTCGAGTATTCGGCGGTGGAGGTTGGCAGCGAAGTTTATATAGTCGCGAGCGAGCTTGCACCGTCGTTCAATGAAACGTGTGGCTTTGAGAGCGCAAAAGAGCTTGCGCGTTTTAAGGGAGCGAAGCTCGATCGTATGCAAGCTCGGCATGCCTGGATCGATCGCCCGTCGCTGATAATGAACGGCGAGCACGTCACGCTTGGCGAGGCAGACGCCGAATCAGAGCTCGACGTGCGTTTTGAGAACAAGTCCGCGAAAAAGAGCGGCACCGGCTGCGTCCACACGGCTCCGGGGCACGGTGCGGACGATTTTCACATTGCGAAACAATACGGGCTTGAGGTTTATGCGCCGGTTGACGCTTCGGGCGCGTTCACGCCCGAGGTCGAGCATTTCGCGGGAATGCGCGTTTTTGACGCGAACCCGAAGATCGTCGAATTCATGCGCGAGAGCGGAGCATTGCTCTTCAGCGAGAATTATCAGCACCGCTATCCGCACTGTTGGCGCTGCAAAAAACCGGTCATTTTCAGAGCGACGCCGCAGTGGTTCATCTCGATGGACGAGGCCGTTGACGGCCGCAGCCTGCGTGAACGCGCACTTGCAGAGATCGCCGATGTGAAATGGCATCCCTCGTGGGGCGAGGGCCGCATGGCGAATATGTTCAAAGGCCGGCCCGACTGGTGCGTGTCGCGGCAGCGTTCGTGGGGCGTGCCGATACCTGTTTTTTATTGCACAGGCTGTGACGAGGCAGTTGCCGATCCTAAGATCGTCGATCACGTCGCTGATATTTTCGCGAAGGAAACTTCGGACGCGTGGTATGCACGCGAGGCCGCGGAACTGCTGCCCGAAGGCTTTGCCTGCGTGAAATGCGGCGGAGCGGATTTCCGCAAAGAGACCGATATTCTAGATGTGTGGTTCGATTCGGGTTCGTCGTGTGTCGCCGTACTGGAAACACGCGGCGATACGCTTCGTTTTCCGGCGGACGTTTATCTGGAGGGCGGCGATCAGTACCGCGGCTGGTTCAATTCGTCCATGAGCTGCGGCATCGCGGCGCATGATGCGGCCCCGTATCGCCAGATCATCACGCACGGCTGGGTCGTTGACGGCGAAGGCAAAAAGCAATCGAAATCGCTCGGTAACGTAACCGCTCCGCAGGAGATCATCGGCAAATCCGGTGCCGACGTGCTGCGTCTGTGGGCGGCGGCTGTCGATTATACCGAGGACGTGCGGTGTTCGGACGAGATACTGCAGCGTGTCGTCGATGCATACCGCAAGATGCGCAATACGCTGCGGTATGCGCTCGGCAATCTCGACGGCTTTGATCTGAAAGAACATTCCGTCGCCGAAAACGAGATGTTCGAGATCGACCGTTGGGCTCTCGCCGGCTTGGACGAGGTCGCGGCAAAGGTCATCGCGGCGTATCGCGAATATGATTTTCAGGCGGCGTATAACGCGCTTTACAACCTCTGCACCGTTACGCTGTCGGCGCGGTATTTCGACATCATCAAGGACCGGCTTTACATCATGGCTCCGTCGTCGGTTGGCCGGCGTTCGGCGCAGACGGCGTTGTACTCTATCGCCGATACGCTTTGCCGGCTGATGGCTCCGCTGCTCGCTTTCACGGCGGACGAGGCATGGGAAAATCTGCCGGGCGAACGCGAGGCGTCGGTGCATTTGGCGGAATTCAGGGACGCAATGCAGGCTGGCAGCCTGCGATCCGACGTTGGGGGCGCAGGCAGCTTGCCTGCAGGGAAAAATAGAGAGCAGGCTGGCAGCCTGCGGTCCGTCGGAAATTCGCGGTCCGACGGCAGCCTGCTGTCAAAATGGGAACGCGTATTTACGATACGCGACGAAGTTCTTCGGGCTC
This sequence comes from Acidobacteriota bacterium, assembly GCA_016700075.1. Lineage (NCBI taxonomy): Bacteria > Pseudomonadati > Acidobacteriota > Acidobacteriota bacterium. The sequence continues at coordinate 2,145,163 of CP065000.1, forward strand.
TCGAAACGGCGAGGAACGACAAGCAGATCGGTTCGTCGCTCGAGGCAAAGGTCATTCTGAAAACGGACGCCGAGACGACGCGGTTCCTGCTCGGCTATTACGAGCAGTTGAGATACATCTTTATCGTGTCGCAGGTCGAGGTGCACGAGGGCGATGCTTTCGGCATCAATATCGCGAGGGCGGATGGCGAAAAATGCGAACGCTGTTGGAATTACTCCACACGCGTAGGCGAAAATGATCGTTTCCCGACGTGTTGCGAACGCTGTGTCGAGGCTCTGGAAATGATGAACCTATGAGAAATAGAAACTTGATCCTGACCTTTTCTGTTTTTATGTTTTTGGCGCTTGTCGGCAGCGAAGCGTCCGCTCAGGCCGTGCGTACGCCGGAGCCGAATTCACCCGATCGAAAAGCGATATTGGAGGCGCTTCGTGTGCCGGTTGAACGCGATCTGAAGCAAAAGATCGTTTTTGTCGTTGATAATTTCAATATCTCAGGCAATTGGGCTTTCGTCAGCGGACAGCCGACGCAGCCCGACGGTTCGCGGCCTAACCTGAGCCGCACGGCGTGGGCAGATGCCGAAGATCTTTTCGACGACAATTTTTTTGGGCTGTTGAAAAAGACCGGCGGCAAATGGCGTGTCGTCAAGCACGCACTTGGTTGTACGGACGTTTGTTATCTGGATTGGCCGACGAAATACAAAGCTCCGAAACGGGTCTTTCCGTTCGGTTGATGCCGGGCAAATTTAGAAAAGCGAGACACGGAGGAGTTCGAACATGCGAAAAATGATATTTGCGGCATTCGTGATGTTGTTGGCTTCGGCTGCGGCAACGCAGGTCGCGGCGCAGAAGGTTTACACGCCTGAGAGAGGTTCTGCTGAACGCAAAGCTATTTTGGACGCTCTCCGCGTGCCGGTGGAGCGGGATCTGAAACAAAAGATCGTTTTCAACACCGAATATTTCAACGTCTCGGCGAACTGGGCATTTCTGGGCGGCGATCCGCAGACGCCGGAAGGCGGCAAACCGAATTACCGCGGTACGCGATATTGGGAAGCTGTTCGTGCGGATATGTTCGACAACAACTTCTTCACCGTTCTGCGAAAGACCGGCGGCCGCTGGCGTGTCGTTACATATGCGATCGGCTGCACGGACGTTTGCTATGCCGACTGGTGGCGGCGGCATCGCGCGCCAAAGGCGATATTCCCCTATACTGAGTAAACTAGTGACCGGACGCGATCTATTGTGGAAACTCGGCTATCTCGCCATCACCGGCGGGATCTTTATGATCGACCAGACGACGAAGGCGTGGGCAGTGAAACGCCTTCGTTTCGACGGCGACATCTCGGTAATCCCCGGCCTGCTGAATTTTGCATATGCCACCAATACGGGCGTGGCGTTTTCAATGCTGGACGATCACGGCGACGCAGGCCGTTGGGGCTTGTCTGCGGTCGCATTGGTAGCGGGCGTTCTGATCCTTTATTTCTTTTGGCGGACGCCGCGAACGGACGACCGAGTGCTCGGAGCTCTCGCTCTGCTGCTTGCGGGCATCGCGGGCAACGTGACCGACCGTATCCGGCTCGGGTTTGTCGTAGATTTCATCGACGTTCAATTCGGCTCGTGGCACTATCCGACATTCAACGTCGCAGACATGGCGATAGTTATGGGAGCCGGCCTGTTGATCATCGATATGCTCTTAACAAAGAAAAGGCCGACCGAACCCCTCGAAAGCGATTCCTGATCCTTTATGTACCCCGAAATTTACCGCATCGGCGATTTTCCTTTGACCAGCTACGGCGTGTGGCTGGCAGTGGGGATGCTGGTCGCGCTTTTTGCGGCGTCGCGGTTGGCTGAGCGTGACGGCATAGCTCGTGACCGCGTTTACGACCTCGGGCTGTGGACGCTGCTCGGCGGGCTGCTCGGGTCGAAGGTGCTGATGTTTTTCGTCGAGGACAACATCAACGTCTTTTCGCTTGATTTCCTTCGATCAGGCGGCGTGTATTACGGCGGCCTGATAGGCGGCTTTCTGGCTGTCGCGATACTCGTGCCGTATTACAAACTGCCGTTTTGGAAGGTGGCGGACGCTTTTGCTCCCGCAGTGGCACTGGGACAGGCGTTCGGCCGCCAAGGCTGTTTCGCGGCGGGCTGCTGTTGGGGAAAGCCGACGACGAATTGGTGGGGCGTGCATTTTTCCGAACTCGGCCACGAATATACAGGCGTTCCAATTGCCGACGGCGTACATCTGCACCCGACGCAGCTCATTGAATCGTTCACGATGTTCGGCGTGTTCTGGCTGCTGGTCTGGCTGCACAAACGCAAGCGTTTTGACGGCCAAATACTGATACTTTACGGCATCATTTACGCGATATTCCGCTTTTTGATCGAATTCCTGCGCGACGATCCGCAGCGAGGCGACCTTTTCGGCACGTCCGCGATGACGGGCCTTTCGCCGTCGCAGCTGATCAGCCTTGTGGTAGCGGCGGCGTGTATCGTGTTTCTCATAATTCGATTGCGTTCGACGGGCGAAGCTGTTGATTCTGAAAACCCCGTTAAGAGTGACAAATGACATGCGGATAGATGTCACTTGTCACTTACCACTATCAACTATCCACTGCACATATCGTGTCTTCACCAGCACTTCTCGATCTCATAATAACCGCCGCTGAGGCCGGCACGCGACTCGACGCGTTCCTAGCGGAGCGCATCGAGGGCTGGTCGCGTTCGCGGCTGCAGCGGCTGATCGAGGACGGCGATGTTCTCGTCAACGACAAGCAGGCAAAGCCTTCGTACAAACTCCGCGCAGGCGACGAGATCGACATCGATCTGACAGAGCCCGCCGATGTCCGTTTCGAGCCTGAGAACATCCCGCTCGATATTGTTTACGAGGACGAGTACCTCGCCGTCATCAACAAACCTGCGGGAATGGTGGTCCATCCCGGAGCGGGCATTTCGGGCGGGACGCTTGCGAATGCCATCGCGTGGTATTTCATGTCAGAACCAACTGCGGTAGCGGGTGGTTTAGGATCGGGTGCCGCTTACGTTCAACCACCTCCTACCGGAGGCGGTTCTGACAAGACGCCGCCCGCTGACGCAGGAGGTTCTAACAGGGTCGGCATCGTGCATCGTCTGGACAAGGACACGTCAGGGCTGATCGTTGTCGCGAAGACCGAGGAAATGCAGGAAAAGCTGTCCGAGCTGTTCCGAAAGCGTAAGGTCGAGAAATCGTATATTGCTCTAGTTCATGGGAGCCCGCGGGACAATTCGGGTACTATTGAGCGGCCGATCGCCCGCGACCGCTGGCACCGGACAAAGATGACCGTCGCCGCGAACGGACGCTATGCATTGACGCATTGGCGCGTCCGGCAGCGGTTCGAAAAATTTGCGCTTCTTGAGGTCGATATCAAGACCGGCCGCACGCATCAGATACGTGTCCACCTCGCGTCAATAAATCATCCCGTTGTCGGCGACGCGGTCTATAATGAGGGCCGCGACAATACCATAGCCAACATCGAGATACGCAAAGCGGTCGAAAAACTCGGCCGATTCTTCCTTCACGCTGAAAAGCTCTCTTTTGCACATCCCGCCACGGCAGAAACACTGTCTTTGGAAGTTGCTCTACCTAAAGAACTTGCGGCTTTCATTAACGTGCTATAACATAGTTCTGGACAAGCAGGGAAACAGTCGATCGGGGATCGGACGGGCTTACGGCCCTCGCAACTGTGTCATTTTATCTGACAAAACTGATCATCGCGGGCGTCGGGCTAGGCTTGGCGGCAGGCATCAGCCTGTATACGTTCTGGTACGCAAAAGGTTACTCGTATCTGAGCAACGACCCGGGCTCGTGTGCCAACTGCCACATAATGGAGCAGCAATATTCAGGCTGGCTAAAATCGAGCCACCGTTCGGTAGCTACCTGCAACGACTGCCACACACCGCAAAATTTCGCCAACAAATACTTCACAAAGGCCTGGAACGGATTTTGGCATTCGTACTATTTCACCGCGAACAATTTTCACGAACCGATAATGATCACCGAGCGAAACCGGCAGATCGCAGAACAATCCTGCCGGCATTGCCATCAGCCGATCGTTGACGCCATCGTCAGCGGCGGCGACACGCTGCACCCGAGCGATATGTCGTGCATACGCTGCCACAGCTCGGTCGGCCATCCGCATCTGGGCGATTGACCGTGAAAAAAGGAGAGAGAACGTCAATGACTGAAGAAAGGGAAAAAACTGAAAATGTTGAAACTTCTGATTCAAAAGAAGCACCTGCCCGCAAACCCCGGCTGTACGGAGTAAAGGTCCTGACGGTGGTCGCGGTCGCCGCGTTTGCTGCGGCGATATTGGGGCTCGCTCTGCTGACCAATATCATGGAGCGTAAGCAGGAAGCGCAGAATCCTTTCTTTCGCGTGGTCGAGCTCAATGACGAAACCTATGATCCGGCCGTTTGGGGCAAGAACTTTCCAATGCAGTATGACAGCTACCTGAGGACGGTAGATCAGGAACGCACACGTTTTGGCGGCAGTGAGGCAATTCACCGAACGCCCAGCGGAGCGGATCCGCGGTCGGTGGTCTCGCAGTCGCGTCTGGAAGAGGATCCGCGGCTTGTAACTATGTGGGACGGCTATGCGTTCGCCGTCGATTTTCGTGAGGAACGCGGGCACGCGTATATGCTCGAGGATCAGACGTTCACTGAACGCCAGAATGTGGTTCAGCAGCCCGGAGCCTGCATAAACTGTCATGCATCTGCCTATCCGGCGTATAAGGAACTAGGCGGCGGCGACATAGTTAAAGGCTTTCACGCATTGAACAAGATGCCGTATCGCGAGGCAAGAGAACATGTGAAACATCCGGTCGCTTGTATCGATTGTCACGATTCGCTTTCGATGGCACTTCGGGTGACACGGCCCGCGTTCATGGAAGGTATGCGTGTTCTGAAAGAATCAGAAGGCAAGAAGGACTATGACGTGAACCGCGACGCGACACGTCAGGAGATGCGCTCATTCGTCTGCGCGCAATGCCACGTGGAATATTACTTCAAAGGCCCGGAAAAAACGCTCACATATCCGTGGCACAAAGGCCTGAAGATCGAGAACATGACCGCCTATTACGAAGAGGTGCAGCATAACGACTGGACGCACAAACAGACCGGCGCCGGCGTGCTGAAGGCACAGCATCCGGAATTCGAGAGGTGGAGCCAGGGCATCCACGCACGCGCGGGCGTGTCGTGTTCAGATTGCCATATGCCCTACGTCCGCGAAGGCGCGATGAAGGTCAGCAGCCATCACGTGCGTTCGCCGCTGCTCAACATAAACATCTCGTGTCAGACGTGTCACAAAGCTCCGGAAAGCGAGCTGAAATACCGGGCCGAGGCGATCCAGGAGCGAACATACAAGCTGCGGGGCATAGCGATGGATGCGCTGGTCGATCTGATCAAAGACATCAAGGCAGCACGCGACGGCGGAGCCGGCGACGCGGAGTTGGCGGAAGCAAGGAAGAACCAGCGTCTTGCGCAGTTCTATCTGGATTTTGTCGAGGCGGAAAATTCCATGGGATTCCACGCACCGGCAGAAGCGGCAAGGATATTGGGCGAATCAATAGACTTTTCACGAAAAGGCCAGGCATCGCTGCGGAACGTCAAGATGGTCGCTTCGCGTTAACGGCCCGCAATGTCGCTATTTTCGTAGATATCTTTTTTCGCAAAACCGTCTTTCTTGATCTTGCGCAGGTAAGTGCGCAGGTCGCTGTCGAAACGCGTCACCAAGCGGCGAAGTTTCTGCTCGGGCCGCGCCATAAAATAAGTTACGTGGAAAGTTTCGTAGCCATTAGGCGAGTGCGGCGAGAAGTAGTAATTCGAGATACAGCGGCGAGTGCCGTCCGCTTTTACTTTGTTGACGGAATGCCACGTTTTGTCGCCGGTGCCCATCAGCACGAGTCGATTGAACAGGCTCGGTATCTCTACCGGCCGCGTCACATCGATGTCCCACAGCTCGAGATTGCCGCCATTTTCGGCTTTCCATTCGGGCGTGATGTAGTAGAGCAAATTCAGAACGCGGTAGTTTTTCTGCTCGCCGTCGTGAGAATTGTCGAGATGCGGGTTCAGAAAATGGCCAGTCGACATCGCACTTATGCCGCCGGCGTATAAATGCGGGTCGCCGACGGCGTCCTCTATTCCCGTCAATTCAGAGACCTTACGAATAACACGCTCATCCTGAAATGCGAACGTGATGTCCGCGATCAGAGGGTCGTATTTGTCCAGCGATTTAGAAGTGTGCTTGCGTTCGCGAAAGCTCGAGAGCAGCCGCATCTCATCATTCGGCGGGAATGATGCGGCGATGCGGCGGGCGATGTCGTCCGGCAAAAGGTTGTCGATGGCAGTGTAATGCGCCGTAACGCCTTTGTCGCGGGCGAAATCCTCGCGGATAGCCTCCGCATCACGCTCGAGCCGCTCAAGAATCAGCCTGACAAGTTCCTCACGCATCTTGCGCTTAGTCTATAACCGTAGAAATGCTATTAGCAAGATAAGAGAAAACCGAGTAATGCACATCAGTCATGTTCAAAGATACGATTGTAATCTACCGCCGAATGAATGACATGAAGAATGGTCACCCCGCGATCATCCGGGTAATAGAAGATCAGGTGTTTTTAAAATCCTCTCACCCGCCACATTCTGACGGCGGTTAACTTGTTGACCTCAAAATCGCGGAGGCTTCCCACGTATGGGTTTTCGAGAAGAAAGCGGAAGCTTGAATTACAGGCGTCAAGGAAACGCAAGGCGAGATTGGTTTCGGCATCAGCGTAGTAGGTGGCTTGCTCGACCAACTCATTCTGAACCGAGTCGTTATATTAGATCCTCACTTGCGGGCTTCCAAACGTCGTTCGAGTTCTTTCCTTACGTCGTCGATCGAGAATTCTCTGAAATCATCGGATTCAATACGCTCAAGCAACACCTTCTCGAGCTGGCGTTGGGCCCTGGTCCGTTGATCCGAGCGGATCAGGTCGCGGATGTATTCGCTTGCGGTGCCGTATTCGTCCTGCTCGACGCGCTCATCGACGTAGGCCTTCATCGACTCCGGCAGAGAGACGTTCATCGTAGTAGCACCCATGGTCATTTACGTCAGTTAGAATTCGGGCACAAATGGCAAAAACTGTCAATATCTGCCAAACAACCTATCTCTTTAACATAGCCGTCATCTTCTCGTGGATGAGGTTGATGGCCTTTAGCGGGCGTATCATCACTTTGAATTCGGTGATCTGTCCGGCGGCGTTCCAGTGGATCATATCGACGCCGTTGACGGTGATTCCGTCGACCTCGGTCTCGAATTCGAGCACGGCATCTGATTCGCCGACGACCTCGCGAACATAGCGGAAACTGTTGTTCGCAATGACGTGCATCGCCGCCGTCAGATACATCGCAGTTATTTGTTTGCCGGCCTGAGGCGTGTGGACGACCGGTGAGTAAAACACAACGTCGTCAGCCAAAAGCGCTTCCAACGCTCTCAGATCACGATCTCGGACCACAATGTGCCAGCTTTTGACGGGTGTCATCGTTACTCCATATTCCTCAACCTCAACCTCAACGCCTGCAACTTGATAAACCCTTCTGCGTCGTGTTGGTCGTAGGCTCCGGCGTCGTCCTCAAATGTCGCGATGCGTTCGCGGTAGAGCGAATTCGGCGAACGGCGGCCGGTCACGATCACGCTGCCTTTGTAAAGTTTCAGTCGGACGTCGCCGGTGACATTTTCCTGCGTTTGGTCGATCATGGAACGGAGAATTTCCGTTTCGGGTGCGAACCAGAAACCGTAATATATTGACTCTGCGAACTTTACGCCGAGGCCGTCGCGCAGCCGCATCACTTCGCGGTCCATCGTTATGGATTCGAGCGCGCGGTGTGCGGCCTGTAGGATCGTAACGCCGGGCGTTTCATAGACGCCGCGGGACTTCATTCCGACGAAGCGGTTCTCGACCAGATCGACGCGGCCGATGCCGTGTTCGCCGCCGATATGATTGAGCTTTGAGAGCATATCGACCGCACCGTGAGTGACGCCGTCAATGGCTACGGGCACGCCTTTTTCGAATGAGATCGTGATCTCTTGAGGGTTGTCCGATGCATTCTCGAGCGATTTCGTCAGCAAGAAAATATTCTCGGGCGGAGCTTCCCACGGGTCTTCTAAAATGCCGCCTTCGTATGAGATGTGCATCAGATTGCGGTCCATCGAATACGGCTTTTCGGCGGACGCGGTAACGGGAATTCCGTGTTTTTCGCAATACGCTATCAGGTCGGCACGGCCTTTGAAATCCCAATGCCGCCACGGTGCGACGACCTTAATGTCCGGCTGCAGAGCGTAATACGAAAGCTCGAAACGCACCTGATCGTTGCCTTTTCCGGTCGCTCCGTGGGCGACGGCGTCGGCTCCTTCGCGGCGTGCGATCTCGATCTGGCATTTGGCGATGACGGGGCGTGCGAGTGCAGTTCCCATCAGATAAACGCCCTCGTAAACGGCGTTCGCCTTTACGGCGGTCCAGACGAAATCACGGACAAACTCTTCGCGCAGATCCTCGACGTCTAGTTTCGACGCACCCGTTGCAAGAGCCTTTTCTTCCAGCCCGTCCAGCTCATCGCCCTGGCCGACATCGGCACAATAGCAGACGACCTCGCAGCCGTAGGTCTCTTTCAGCCACAGCAGCATCGCCGACGTATCAAGCCCGCCCGAATACGCGAGTACGACCTTTCCTATCTTCTTCTCCATCGAAGGTTAGTTATCTGCCGGCGGATTATCCTGAATGTATTTTTGAAACTGTTTCTTCTGCGGATGGTTAGGCACCTTTTCGAGGAATAGCTTATATTCCCGGGCAGCGTAGTTCTTTGCACCGGCGCCATCGAACAGTTTCGCCGCCAGCAGATGGCATTCGGCCATACCGATCGGGTCGAGTTCTATAGCTTTGTAAAGTGCCTCCAGGCCCAGCCGGCCTTGTTTTGATAGCAGATAAGCCTCGCCCAACAGCCGAAAACCGCGGGCAAATTCAGGCTCATTCTGAGTGGCTTTCAGCAGCACTGCGATAGAAAGTTCGAGCTTTTTCTGCATCAGGTATATCTGGCCCAAGCTCGCCATCGCGGGGGCGAAACGCGGATTCGCTTCAAGAGCGCCCAAATAGGCTCGCTCGGCGCTCGGCAGGTCGCCTTTCTCAAAGTACGCGGAACCGAGCAGACCCAACGCAACAAAATCTTTCGGATCACTCCGGACGATCTGCGAAAGCAGCGGTATGGCCTTGTCCGCCTTCTTGTCACGCAAGTGAGCGCTTGCCGATGCGAAAAGTTCTGCGTTCTTTCCCGATCTTTCGTAAAAATATTTTGCCGATATGACGCCGGCCCGCGGTGTTCTGGTGCCGAGATCTATCTGAAAATCCTGGCGGACCTGGTTGATGGTCACTGAACCGGACGGAAGGTCTCTGCGGCCGACCTCAACGTCCTCAACGGCAACGACCAAGGTCGCTCCGTTGCCGCTCTGATTGCGAAAACAATAGTTGCCGCTAGGACCGACCGATGTGCTGGCGATGGTTCGCCCTTGGTTGTTGAGCGTTACGGTTACCTTAGGAAACTTGTTCGGATCCTGCAGTCCGCTGAATTCGACCCGGCCGTAAACGACACTTACGGTCGCCCAGATAAATCCGCCGCCGAATTCGCTGCAGATCGCGTCAGCCTGTGCCGAAGCCTTTGGCACCAGAAGAACGGCGACCAAAAATACCAAGGAAAATAATGTTGACGATCGCATAGCGTGTTCCTCCGCGTCAGGTGTCAAGGATTGGTCTTTAATGATACTTTCTAAAAGTGCCCTAATCAATACAGTCGTAATGCGTGGGGCGCGTTTTTGCAGTGAGATAGAGCGAGATAATGGAACGAACGGGCAATCTATGGGGCGGGCGGTTTACGGGCGAGGCGAATGAGGAATTTGCCCGTTTCAACAGCTCGTTCACGGTTGACCAAAGATTACTCGACGCGGACATTCGAGCGAGCATCGCCCACGCAAATGCGCTGGTAGGCACGGGCGTTTTATCAGCGGACGATGCGGAAAAGATCTCTAATGCTTTGAAAACCATCGCCGCCGCCGAGATATCCGCGGACGCCGAGGATGTGCATTCATATATCGAACAGCAATTGGTCGCGGCGGTCGGAGAGCTCGGGAAAAAACTGCACACAGGCCGCAGCCGAAACGATCAGGTCGCAACGGCGTTTCGTTTATGGCTCCGAGATGAGATCGACGACATTGCCAAAACGCTGAAAGGCACGCAGGCGGCATTGGTCGCCGCCGCGGAGCGGCACATAGACGCGGTCATGCCGGGCTATACGCATCTGCAGCGTGCCCAGCCTGTGCTGTGGGCTCATTGGTGCCTAGCGTATCTTGAGATGTTCAGCCGCGATATCGAGCGCTTCGCCGATGCTCGAAAGCGGGTCAATGTGCTTCCGCTGGGTTCGGCTGCGTTGGCGGGGACTTCGTTCGATATTGACCGCGAGGCCGTTGCGAAAGAACTCGGATTCGATTCTGTTTCGCGAAACAGTCTCGACGCGGTTTCGGACCGCGACTTTGCGGTCGAGTTCGCCGCGGCGTGTTCGCTGGTGATGGTACACCTGTCGCGGCTGGCTGAGGACCTGATACTTTACGCGTCGCAGGAATTCGGTTTTGTCGAATTGGGCGACGCAGTTTCGACCGGTTCGAGCCTGATGCCGCAAAAAAAGAACCCTGACGCGCTCGAACTCATCCGAGGAAAAGCAGGCCGCGTCTTTGGGCATCAGACCGCTATGCTGGCGATAATGAAAGGCTTGCCGCTCGCCTATGACAAAGACATGCAGGAGGACAAAGAGGCTGTATTTGACGCGGCCGATACGGTGCGCGTGTGTCTGGAGATCGCAGCGATAGTCCTCGACAATTTGACGGTTAATGAAGACACAACACGGCAGGCCGCTTCGTCCGGATATTTGAACGCGACGGAACTCGCCGACCATCTTGTTAAACGCGGAATGCCGTTTCGCGATGCGCATGATGCCGTCGGCAGGCTTGTTTTGCTGGGCATTGAGAGCGGCCGCGAGCTGCACGAGCTGAGTATCGAAGAAATGCGTACCCGTATTCCTGATATCGACGACAGCGTTTTCGAAGCGTTGAGTTTGCAGGCGACGCTGGCAAGCAAATCATCGATCGGCGGAACTTCGCCGGAGCGTGTGCGTGCTGAGCTGGCCGGTGCAAAGGCGAAGTTGCAGAAGCCCGCGCGTGAGCAAGGGCGATAGCGAGGGTCTCTTAACGCAGGGACCGCAAAGAGTGCGTTGCAGAAGCCCGCGCGTCAGCAAGGGCGATAAATGGAGCGCAGGCTTATCCGAAAATCTTATGGTAGAAAATACTTGCGTTCAGGTCTTTTGCAAATAGGTTCGCTATCGCCCTTGCTGACCCGCGGGCTATTGCAGGGTATAACGGTCGGATATCGCCCTTGCTGACGCGCGGGCTTTTGCAAGATCGCGAAGCGTTGAACAGATGGACAAACAAGAATTATTAAAAGACGTCGCTGACAACGAGCTTTTCAAATTTCTCGGCATCGAGATCGTCGAGGCGAGCGGCGAACGCGTCGTTCTGACGATGGAGGTTACTCCAAAGGTCCATCAATATCTCGGCATAATGAACGGCGGTGTTTCGCTTTATTTGGCTGAGACGGCAGCTTCGGTCGGCGTTGTCGCGGGAACCGATCTTGAAAGGTTTGCTCCGGTCGGCGTTGAGATAAACGCCAATCATCTGCGTGCGGTCAGCCGCGGGCTGCTCACGGTCGAAGCGACGCCGATCTATTCCGGACGCAAAATGGCCGTTTGGAAGATCGACATAACCAACGACCGCGGCAAGCTCATCTGCACATCACGCATCACCCTTTTCATCCAACCCCGCCCCGCTAGGTAGATCTGCGACCTGCGAGATAGATCAGCCCGCGAATTGCACGAATATCACTAATAGCTGATCATTCGTGCAATTCGTGCTATTCGTGGCTAAACTTCAAATATGCATAAATTCGTTCGCAGTCTCGTCACGGAATGGCGGCGTCTCGGCCTGCCGGCGGACGATGCGGCCGTCGTGATCGCCGTGTCGGGCGGCGCGGATTCGGCGAGCCTGCTCGGGGCGATGTATGAACTGCGAGAACTGGAAAAGCTAAGACTGCGGCTTGTCGCGGCGCATTTCAATCACGGGCTTCGCGGTGCGGCGAGCGATGAAGATGAGGAATTCGTTCGCGAGCTTACGACAGAGTTCCGCGTCGAATTTGCATCGGGCCGCGGCCTGATCGCGAGCGACGGCAATCTGGAAGAGAACGCCCGTCGTGCCCGCTACGCATTCCTGCGCGAAACGGCGGAACGCGTCGGTGCATTTGCCGTGCTGACGGGCCACACAATGAACGACCAAGCCGAGACGCTGCTGATGAACCTTGTGCGCGGCAGCGGCCCTGCGGGTTTGAGCGGGATGAAAGCGATCGATGCTTTCGGCAGCCGCGGAGCAACCGAGACAAGGAGACAAGGAGACAAGGAGACCGGGAGACAAGGAGACCGGAAGACGAAGCTCCTTTTTGTCGGTCAGACATCAGATACTGATCCTTTTTCTACGCATCTCCCTGTCTCCTTGTCTCCTTTTCTCCCCTTCTCCTCAACTCCTCAATTGCAATTGGTCAGGCCGCTGATGCATTGGGCGAAACGCGGCGATACCGAGATGTATTGCCGCGATGCCGGCATCGAATATCGCTATGACACGATGAACGACGACACGGCTTTTCGACGTGTGAAGATCCGCAAGATATTGCTCCCGCTGCTTGCTGATATGAACCCCAACATCATAGAAACGCTCGCGAATACCGCCGCATTGCTGCAGCGAGAGGTTCCGCGTGAATTGCCGCCCGTCACAGAATCCGAGGACGGCAGCCTTTATGTGACGCAGCTGCGATCGCTGCCGGACAATGCTCTCGGTGATGCGCTTCGCGATTGGCTGGAAAAACGCCGCGGCACGCGGCGGCGGCTCGGGATGAAACATCTTCAGGCCGTCGAGCGTTTGGTCAAAAGTACGAAGAGCGGCCGTGTCGTCGAACTGCCGGGCGGCGGCCGCGTGATACGGTCGGGCGGGAAGTTGAGGTTCGCTGACGCAGGATCGTGACCGTGCGGCGTATGCGCGATAGCAACGAAAGGGTTGAAAATACGGGTTGCGCCCACTAGAATCGAAAGTTGCCCCTGCGATAAGTGCCGTACCGTATTCAGCACAACGCGAGGGACGCGGCAATCATCTAAAATGCTTTGCTGCTGAACGCACGCCCGTTGGAAAGTGGCTTGCGTTGGAGGTTTTAAATTGAATTCTAAGGGAAAGCAAGTTTTTCTTTGGCTGATGATAATCTCGTCGGCGCTCATTTTCGTGTGGTATCTGCAGTCAAAGCAGACCACTCCGCCGAAAGAGCTGTCGTTTGACGCGGCGCTGACGCAGATAAAGAACAAGGACATCAAAGAGGTCACGATCAAGTCAGATTCGCTCGAGCTTGTAAATCAAGGCGATGTGAAGATGACCGCAAAGCTCGATTCGAGCGATTCCACGCGTGATCAGATCTATGCTGCGTCGACCGATACAGATACGGTCATCAAGCTGGAACCTGCGTCCAGCGGTTTTGGCTGGCTGATACTGGTCAACGCGCTTCCGTTCCTGCTGCTAATGGGCTTTCTGCTGTTCACGCTGCGGCAAATGCAGGCAGGCGGGAATAAGGCACTTTCGTTCGGTAAATCCAAAGCGAAGCTGCTGAACAATCAGCAGAAACGCGTTACGTTCAAGGACGTTGCCGGCGTTGATGAGGCGAAAGATGAGCTGCAGGAGATCATAGAGTTCCTGAAAGATCCGCAGAAGTTTCAAAAGCTCGGCGGCAAGATACCGAAGGGCGTCCTGATGGTCGGCCCGCCGGGGACAGGAAAAACCTTGCTTGCTAAAGCCGTAGCAGGCGAAGCGAACGTTCCTTTCTTTTCAATTTCGGGCTCGGATTTTGTCGAAATGTTTGTCGGTGTCGGAGCGAGCCGCGTTCGCGACCTGTTCGAACAGGGCAAAAAGAACGCCCCCTGCATCATCTTCATTGACGAGATCGATGCCGTGGGCCGTCATCGCGGGGCAGGCCTCGGCGGCGGACACGATGAACGTGAACAGACGTTGAACCAACTGCTCGTCGAAATGGACGGCTTCGAATCGAATGACGGCGTCATCCTGATGGCTTCGACCAACAGGCCGGACGTGCTCGATCCGGCGCTGCTTCGCCCGGGCCGTTTCGACCGCCGTGTCGTCGTCGGACGTCCGGACGTCCGCGGCCGCGAAGGCATCCTGAAAGTTCACACGAAAAAGATCCCGCTCGACGAGAACGTCGATGTCAGCGTCATCGCACGCGGTACGCCGGGCTTTACGGGTGCCGATCTGGCGAACATCGTCAATGAGGCGGCTTTGAATGCCGCGCGTTACAACAAGAAGGTCGTCACGATGAACGACTTTGAGGTCGCCAAAGACAAGGTCATCATGGGCACCGAACGCAAGTCGATGGTCATTTCCGATGAGGAAAAGCGCATCACTGCATATCACGAGGCCGGCCATACGCTCGTCGGGCTCAAGGTGCCGAACATCGACCCTGTGCACAAGGTCACCATCATCCCTCGCGGGATGGCTCTCGGGCTGACGATGTATTTGCCGGAAAAAGACCGCCTGAGCGCGTCGAAAGAGTATTTGCTCGGCCAGATCGCAATGGCGATGGGCGGACGCATCGCTGAGGACGTCTTTATCGGCAGCATCACTACCGGTGCGGCCAACGACATCGAAAAAGCGACAGAGGTAGCCCGTGCGATGGTGTGCGAATACGGCATGTCGGAGCTTGGGCCTCTGACCTTCGGCAAAAAGGAAGAGCAGATCTTCCTCGGCCGCGAGATCGCCCAGCATCGTGATTATTCGGAAGATACCGCGATCAGGATCGATGAACAGGTACAGAAAATAATCAACGAACAGTATTCTCGTGCCGAAACCATTATTCGAGAGAACAAGGACGCCCTGATCCGTCTTGCTGAGGCGCTACTCGAATACGAGACGCTGGATGCCGTGCAAATAAGGCGTGTCGTCGCCGGGCTGCCGCTCGACGTTGAAGCTCCCGCATCAACGGACGACGATAAGCCTTCCGATACCGAAGAAAAGAGCGGGTCGCGTCTGACCGACACGATACTGCCGCCGATAACCGGCAATGATCCGGTGACGGCTTAAGCGGAGCGAAAAAGGAAAAAGGAAAAGGATAATTTCAAAAGGTTAAAGACCTAGAGCGAAAGGCGAAAGTGGGCACAGTGCTTTACTTTTGCCTTTTGCCTTTTTACTTTTGACCTATGCTTTCCTGGCAGACATCACGCCGAACCATCGCCCTCGGCCGGCCGTTGGTAATGGGCATTTTGAACGTCACGCCCGACAGCTTTTCGGACGGCGGGCGATTTAATGCTCCCGATGCCGCTTCGAGACGCATCGAGCAGATGATCGCTGACGGGGCGGACATCATCGACATCGGCGGCGAGTCAACGCGGCCGGGCAGCGAACAGGTCGATGCGGATGAAGAGATCCGGCGTGTCATTCCTGCGATCGGATCCGCATTGCATTTTGACGTGCCCGTCTCGGTCGATACAAGCAAGTCATCGGTCGCCCGTGCCGCGATCGACGCAGGAGCTGAGATCATAAATGATATTTCCGGCCTTCGATTTGACGGCGATATGGCAGCAGCGGCCGCAGAAACGGGAGCAGGGCTTGTGCTGATGCATTCACGCGGCGATTTTGCCGATATGCATTCGCAGCCGGCGGTCGCAAATATATTTGACGAGGTTTGCAGCGGGCTTACCGCCAGCGTTGAAAAAGCAGAGGCCGCAGGCATCGTATCTGAAAAGATCGTGCTCGATGTCGGCATCGGCTTTGGAAAAACGTTGGAGCAAAATCTAGAATTGCTCGCGCGTCACGCCGGGATCGCCCGCGGATTTGACGGCATACCGTTTCTGATCGGCGTATCGCGAAAGTCCTTTATCGGGAAGATATTGGGCGACGCGTCGCCGGAAAAGAGGCTCGCAGGCAGCCTTGCCGCCGCTCTTTACGCTGTCGAACGCGGTGCCGCGATCGTCCGCACACATGATGTGAAAGAGACCGCCGATGCATTACGAATTCATCACGCAATATCTCAGAGCGAACCGAATTCCGTACGCTCGTGATATCATGACAAAAACAAGATGAGGCAGTATTTCACAGTTCTTTCGCTCACGCTGCTGTTGCTCGCGACGGCGGGTTTTACCGAATGCTACAAGCCGGTCACGGGCTCAGGCGTTCTGAAGAATATCAAGGTCGTCGCCGTGCCGGCGTTCCAATTTGAGGCGCAGGGCGTGCGCTATCGTGTGGAAGCCCGCTTCACCGAAGCGGTCAGCCGCGAGCTGATACGCCGCGGCGGCGGCATCAAGGTTCAAAGTACGCTGAACCGTGCCGACGCTGTGATCGAAGGAACTATTCGCGATTTCAGTTTCACGGGTGTGCTGCTCGACAGCGAAGGCAGAGCACGCGTTTACGAGGTGACCATTGTCACCGCCGTTACTGTCCGCGACCTGCGAAACAACAACATCATTTACGACAATCAGAATTTCATTTTCCGCGATTCGTTCGAATTCAGCGATGATCCGAGATCTTTCTTTAACGAGGAAGACCCTGCCGTAGAGCGTATGGCGCGTTCATTCGCGGCGGCTGCGGTCTCTGCTTTCATCAATGGCGTCGGCGTACGCGAAGAGAAGAAATAGAATTTCATGCCTTATAAACGCGAAGACCTGCGGGCTCAACTGAAACGCGGCGAACTGTCGTCGGTTTATGTGCTTTTCGGAGCCGAGACCTACCTTCGCGACCTTGCCGCAAAGACGATAGCCGATCGGGCTTTTAACGAGGGCGACGCGCGTGATTTCAACGAAACGTCGTTTGCTCTTGCAAAGGCAGGCGAGCTCGCCGGTGTGCTCACTGCGGCGTATCAGATGCCGATGATGGCAAGCCGCCGCCTCGTCCGCGTAACGAACGTCAGGATCACGCAATCAGGACGCGGAGATACTATCAAAGAAGAGGAAGATGAGAACGCCCTGCGGAGCTATCTCGATGATCCCGCAAAGGATTCGATCGTCATTTTTGTGGCGGACGAGCTGAACGGCGTCCGGCGCATGGGCAAACTGCTTCGTGAGAAAGCCTTCGCTGTGGATTTTGAACCGATGGCGGACGCAGAGCTAACAAATTGGGCCGCGGACCGGATAAGTGAAACAGGCTGCGAAATAGAAAGACCGGCTCTTGACCTGTTGGTAAAACGGGCCGGTCCTGACGTGCGTCGAGTGACGAATGAGGCGTCAAAACTGGTTACCGCTGCGTTACCTGACAAACTGATAACTGCCGAGCTTGTCGACGAACTCGTGCCGTTCACGCGGGAGCTCGACAATTTCGAATTCGGCAGACACCTGGTCGCGGGCGACCGTCCGGCAGCATTGCGTGTCCTGCGGAAGATAATCGATGACGGCGCAGAGCCTTTGATGATACTCGGGCTGATAGCCTACAATGTCCGCCGTCTGCTGATCGCCAAAGAAATGATGGAGCATTCCGCTGACAGGCGCGATGTCGCAAATGTCCTCAAGCTCAGATACAGCGACCAGGAATCATTTTTGGCGGCCGCAAGACGTGCTGATGCGGACCGTCTCAGAAAGGCGGTCATCCGCATCGCCGAGACCGACGTCGCGCTGAAAACTTCCATCGGCGGCGGCGGAGATGCGGGCGGCCGTATGCTGCTGGAAATGCTTGTCTGCGAACTTGCCTAGACCGCTTCCAATCCAGAAGCTTTATTAAAATTAAAATAGAGATCGTTGTAGTCGCCTAACGCTCTGTTCAGTATTAGCGGCAGCTGTTTGATGTCGTTGTTGTTGACGATGAGATTCAGGTTCCGCATGAACGCTTCCTGAGCGTTCATCGTCGTACCCTGATCCTCGAGCGAGATCAGGAACAGCCTACGGCGTTCGGACGAGTACATGGAATTGGCCCGCTGCTGTATCACGGCGGCACCGCCGCTTTCCTGTGCAAAGTCAGGCGAGAATATGAGTATCTCGGTCTTTCCGTCGCGAAGCCTTTCGTTTGCCTGTGCCGGATTTTGAGCGACGTAGACCTTGTAGCCGGAGCCGGCAAGCAGTTTTGCCACTTCGTCCCGCTGCTCACCGAGGCACAGGAGGACGCGGCGCGGCTTTTCGTCGTCATCGTCGTCATCCAGCTTGCTTTTTTCGCCGTGCAGTGCAGAAAGCAGCGTCCGGAGCGATTCGTTGACCTGCTTTTCGACCTCGCGCTTTGCGAACTCGGCAGCGTTGTCGCCGGTCGGTTGTGCAGGCTGATTGGCTGCGAGTTGTTCGACCGGAGAAACGGCCCTGCCGCCCGCACCTTTCTGAACTCGCAGTAGGTTTTGACACCGCGGACAACGAACCGAGAAGCTCCCTGCCGGGATCTTTGATTCGTCAAGCTGTAACGAGACTGAGCAACTATCGCATCTAATGATCATATCTGTATTACCGGCACGAAACGGCCTTTATTCCATCATGTTCAAAACCGAGTCAGGGTCTTTTGTCGCCGGCGGCGGCGGAGCAACGGCCTGTTTAGAGAGAGCCTCTTTTCTATGTACCTGCATGTAATCTTCTGTCGATGCCAGGCCCGAAAGCTGAAGGAGCAAATTGTTTTGATTTGTAGCAAAAGCGAGGCCGTCTTCCATGGTGATCTTCTTCGACTCGATCAGATCGCGGATGACGGTATCGAAATCCTGCATTCCGTCCAGATCACCGTCACGAATGGCGTCGAGCAGCGTCTTGCCTTCGCTTTCGCCGCGTTCGATATACTCGCGTGTTCGCGGATTCGATTTCAGGATCTCGACCGCCGCTATGCGGCCGCGGCCGTCAGCCGTCGGGATAAGCCGCTGCGAGACGATATAGCGGAATGTCTGGGCAAGGCGCGTGCGTATGATCCGCTCTTCGTTCTTGGGATAAAGGCCGATAATGCGGTCGATGGTCTTTGACGCATCGATGGTGTGCAGGGTCGAAAGGACAAGGTGGCCCGTTTCGGCGGCTTCGAGGGCGATCTCAGCCGTCTCGAGGTCGCGCATCTCGCCGACCAGGATGACCTTCGGCGCCTGTCGAAGTGCGGCACGCAGAGCGGACGCAAAATCGCGCGTATCTGCGCCGATCTCACGCTGATTGATCGTGCTCTTTTTGTGAGAGTGGAGAAATTCGATCGGGTCCTCGATGGTGACGATGTGATACGCCTTTGTTTCGTTTATCTTGTCGATGATCGCCGCAAGCGTCGAGCTCTTTCCTGAACCCGTGGGCCCCGTCAGCAGAACTACGCCGTTGCGAATGTCCGCGATCTGGGCAAGCTGCGGAGGCAGCCTGAGCGACTCAAAACTCGGTATCTCATGCGGAATGACACGCATCACGATCGAGTATGTGCTCCGCTGCTGAAAGATGTTCACACGGAAACGGCACTTGCCCGGCAAAGCGTAGCTGAGGTCCGCGGTTCTGAGGCGGGCGAGGTGATCGGCGGCGTCAGGATTGTCGCGGATCAGCGCCATCGCTATCATCTCGGTCTGAAACGCGCTCAGTTTACCGAGCCCAAGCGGAGATGTCGGATAGAGTACGCCGTTGATCTCGACCTGCGGCTTTTGACCGCACGAAAAATTGAGGTCACTGACGTTCTCAGACGTGAGCAGCATTTGCTCTATGATCGGTGCTATATCAAGCAGACTCATTTGTAGGTGTTGCTCCTGAACAAAGGTTCACCGGGGAAGGCGTTTGGTGAGGAATGTCCACAACGCGTGCCGAGCGGCACACGCCGTCAGAAAAATGATAACCGATGCCCGTATCGGAATGCAAGACAAAAGTCAACAGCGTTGTTAATTGTTGTTCGCTATTCTGATCAGTTCGGAAAGACGGGAGGAAATATCTGAATCATCGCCGTAAATGGCTGATATGACAGCCGCGGAATCGGCGCCGGCGGCCAGCACCCCGGAAATTCGAAGTTCGCTGATGCCGCCTATCGCTACCAGCGGTATGACGCCGATCGCTGCCCGAACCGCGGTAATGCCCTCGATACCGACCACAGGCTCAGTATCTTCTTTTGTATCAGTAGAAAAAATTGGCCCGACGGCAATGTAGTCCACAGGCAGCTTCGCGGCCGCAGTTGCCTGTTCTATGTTGTGCGTTGAGTAGCCGATGATCGCTTCAGCACCCAACATTTCGCGTGCCGCGTCGGGCGGAAGATCGGTTTGGCCCAGATGTACGCCTGCCGCCCCAGACATCAGAGCTATATCGACACGGTCATTGATGATGATCTTTACGTCAAACTCTCTGCCTGCCGCGACAGCTTCCCGAGCCATCGTCAAGAATTCACCCGACGGCAAGTTCTTTTCGCGAACTTGGATCAATGACGCCCCGCCCAGAGCAAGCTCGCGCACCTGATCGGCGTGCGGCATGCCGGAAAGACGGCGGTCAGTTATCGGATAGATCTTCGGAAGGTCAAATTTCACGGAGGGCACATTTTCAGAGGGCTTTCATCATCAGAAAACAGTCCTCGCCGTCACGATAATATTTTGAGATGCGTTGGACCGCGATGTAGCCGCGTTTACGATAAAGCTCCTGTGCCTGGACGTTGCTAACACGAACCTCGAGCACCATGGTACTGAGGCCGCGGCTGACAATTGCGGCCTCAAGATGATCCAGGAGCCTTGCGGCGAGTCCTCGTCGACGGTGTTCGGGTGCGACGCCTATTGTCGTCAGATGGGCCGAACCGTTCTCGTTCACCAGAGCAAATGCGAATGCGACCATCCGCTGTTCCGGCGTAACGATGCGGTAGCTGAGAGAGAGCGGTTCGTCAAAAAGATACTCAAAGGTATATTTCGAATAATTGTCGCCATTAGCAAAGCACCGCAAATTCAGACGGATCACTTCGCCGAGTTGTCTGCGGGTCAGAGGGCGGATGTGATATTCGGTCGCGGGTGCCGGGCTCGCATCTTCATAGGCCGGCCAAAAGCCGGGAATGAAAATGCTTCGGATCGAGTCCAGGAACGCCATAAGCCTTCTAGAATATGAACATACAGTCGCCGTAGCTGTAAAAACGGTACCCTTCGGCAACGGCGTGTTCGTATGCGGTCATTATAAGTTCGCGCCCGCCAAATGTGGAAGTCAGGAGAAGCAGCGAGCTCTGCGGCAGGTGAAAATTTGTCACCAGAGCCTTTACCGCCGTGAACTGAAATCCTGGCGTGATCGTCAATTCCGCTTCGCGGCGGCCCGGCTCAAAACGCCCGAAACGAGAATAGCAATCCTCCAGTGTCCGCGTTGTCGTTGTTCCGACGGCAACGATCCGCCTGCCGAAATCCAACGCGGTATTAAGTTCCCGGGCGGCGGCCTCGGAGATCTCGTAGGTTTCCGGAGCGACGCGGTGATCGGTCAGGTCCCCTGAGCGGATCGGCTGAAACGTACCGTAGCCGACGTGCAGTGTGACCTCGATCCTTTTGATCCCGCCTTGCTCGATCTGAGCAAGAATTTCCGGCGTGAAATGCAGCCCGGCGGTCGGCGCGGCGATCGACCCGCGGTCCTTTGCGTAAACGGTCTGATAGCGTTCGCGGTCGGTGTCATCAGAATCACGTTCCCGTTTTATGTATGGAGGCAGCGGCGTGCGGCCTACGCTCTCGATTGCCTCGAAAACGTCCCCGCTGCATTCCAGATCGACGATGACGCCGCCTTCGTCGGTTCTTTCCACAACGACTGCAGAAAGTTCGTCGCCGAAAAGCACGCGTTTTCCGGGCTGCAGGCGCTTGGCCGGACGTGCGAGAGCTTCCCAGCGTGCGCCGCCGAGTTCTCTGACAAGGAATATCTCGACCGCGGCACCTGTTTCGCTGCGGCCGATAAGCCTGGCGGGAAAAACACGCGAATTGTTGACGACCAGCAGATCGTCCCTTTTCAACAAAGAAGGAAATTCCGAAAAGACAGAATCGCGAAACGTGCCGGTCGAGCGGTCGACGACGAGCAGTCGCGACGCCGAACGGTCAGCGAGCGGCTGCTGGGCAATGAGTTCTTCGGGAAGATGAAAATCGAGGTCGGACAGCCTCATTCGGGTTTGCTGCGTTGGGTGAAACGGCCGTCGAGAAAATGGTGCCGGAGGTCGGACTCGAACCGACATGGGCGTAAAGCCCGCCAGATTTTGAGTCTGGTGCGTATACCAATTTCGCCACTCCGGCAGCGAACTAAGATATTAAATCCCGCGACCGACAGCGGTCAAGCAGTAGAAGTGAGAGACAGAAGAGAGGAATTCTCAGATCTTCAACAGTTCGGTGATCTCTACACGCTCACGTGCCTGTTCCAGGAAACGTTCCATCGCTTGGCCTGTCTTGCGTGCGATCAGCATCTCGCGTATCTCCGCACGCTTATCTTCAAAGTTCGGCAGCAGCAGGCCTGGGAACTGTCTTCGAAAATCAGGCCTGTACTGTTCCTGAAAGAAACGCTGTTCTTCCTCTGCCGTGACGACCACGAAAGACCCGAAACGAAAATCGATGTACTTGTCTATCGCCAGCCGCTGCGACATCAGCCGCTGAAAGGCTTCATCGTTTATTGAGCGGAAACCGACGCGTCGCAGCCTTGCCTCAAACTCAGCGGGCGAACGAAAATACGCGACGGTTTCGGCGATCTTCGCGGCCACCTCTTGCTCGGTCGGCGGGTTCCGCGGCAGACGTTCGGCCTCCAGAGCGAAGAGCCGTTGGTCGATCAAGGTGCGAAGTGCCCGCTGCATATCATCCGCATCCGGCGGATCGAGCTCAGTGCCCGGCTGCAGTGCCATCTGCCACATCACGTCGGACAGAGTGATAAGTTCGGTCCTGGCGCCGTCGTTCAAGACAACCAGTGTTTTATCGACCTCAACCTGAGAATGCGCCGAAAAAACCGACGCAACGAAAAGGAGCATCGCGGAAAACAGAACTTTTTGGCAGATGTTCGCCATGTCGATAATGAAAATATTCGCCTCGTGTCCTATTGATGTCAATGTTCGACATCAGCGAACCGGGCCGGTGCCGTCCTCTGTCTGCGAGTTTCTACACACCAAGTCGCGAAATTCTAACCATAAACTCTGTGCATTATCGGAAAATGTACCAAATATCTGATAACCGCCGCGGCATAAAAGTTGCCCTTCAGTATGGTCGAGGAACCTTTCTTTGAGGGAGGTTCCGGGAGGTGTTTGAAATGAGAGAAATTGGGATCTCAAGGAAATTCTGTTCGCACTTATGGCCGCAGGAACACTGGCTGTCGGTGCCCAAACGCTCCCGGCTGAAAAGGAACAAAAGGACAAAGTTCCGGCCGCCGAACCAAAGGTCGAAAAACCGGCCGCTCCCATTGCTGTACCTAAGGAAGTCAGACCGATCCTGATCCGTCCGGATGTGACCGAAACCGAGGTGGTGGACGACCCGAGAAGAAGATACGAGGAAAACAATTTTCTCGGTAATGAGAGTTATGAGCGTGCTCCGATAACGCTGAAGCCGAATTTCAATTGGAAAGGGGCGACCCTGCAGTCGCTGATGTTTCTCGGTGTACAGCATGGATTCCGGTTGCTTGAGCCGAAGACGCGTAAGGAATTGAAGGGGCCGTTCTTCAAAGACTGGAAGGACTCATTAAAGAATCTCGAAGGTTGGGACGACGGCGGCAAGTTCTTTACGAACTATGTAGCTCATCCGCTTGAAGGTTCGGCAATGGCTCGGATCTATTTGAACAATGACCGTCAGGCGGGCCGTGTCGAATTCGGCAAGGACGCACGGTATTGGAAGACGCGAGCAAAGGCCTTTCTTTGGGCAACGGCGTGGAATGTACAGTTCGAGATCGGGCCGATCAGCGAAGCGTCTATTGGAAACGTAGGCAGAGTTCGACATTCGACAGGTAAGAGCAAGATGACGTGGGGCGATATCGTAGTGACGCCCACCGGAGGCATCGCGTTGACGATAGCAGAAGATGCTATCGACAAGTACGTACTTCATCGATGGATAGAACGCGACGAGCGGCGAAGCATCACCTTTACAAAAAAGATGCTTCGGTCGGTGCTGACACCGACAATGTCGTTCACCAATCTGCTCCGCGGGCATGCTCCATGGTGGCGTGACCACAGACGAAACTGAGGCATACGGCCAATATTGAGCAACCAATAGTTCTCCATTTCCGGAGGCGGTGTGAAAATGCCGCCTCCTTTGCATTTCGGCACAATTTTTCCCCACCTGTGTTTAATCTGTTGACACAATGTTCAAAATTGTTTCTAATTAAAGAGGAAAACTCTGTCGGGTTTTTCACAGTCAACTGTATCCCTCGCGGGCCGTTTTTCTTCCAAAGCTGAACGGGCTGTCGGTCCCGACCATCAATGCTTTCACCGTCGCTGCCCAGCAAAGCGGCAAACGCAACGGCTGCAATGCCGAATGCGGATGACGCCGCAAAAAGTCTAAAGTTCATTTCCGAGCTTGGGCGTAGCCTGCTTGCAACAGTCCACCCCAAAAAGGTGGCAAGCTGCGTCGCGGAGGCTCTGCGTGTGCGTTTTGACGCGCCCGTTTGCGCTTTTGCTGCCGAGCTCGAAAATCTGGGGCTTATAACGAGCATTTCAAGGAAGGGCAAAACCAAGGCGGAATTGAGCCGTGAGAAATTCGAGAAATGGCTGTCATTCATGCCGCCGCAGATCGCCCATGCGGAAACTGACAAAGACGAATTTCTGATCGCCGGCAAAGCACACAGTGCTGAATACATCGCACCGCTGTTCATCAATGGCGGCATTTCGGGCGCGATCGTACTTGCACTGCAGAACGGCGTTGAATTGACCGAGGCCGACACACGGCTGATCGAAGCCGCCACGCAGATGGCTGCGATGAGCGTGAATCTATCGGCACATTACGAGACGACGATAAACAACTCGATCAGCGAGGCCCGTGAAGAGGACCGCAAATTTACGGAAGCGATATTGGACGCTCTGCCGGTCTCGCTTTACGTCGTCGATCATGATTACAAGATCGTTGCGTGGAACCGCCACCGCGAGGAAGGCCAGCTCGGCATACCGCGCGACATCGCCGTCGGGCGCGACGTATTTGACGTTCTCGAGAAATATCCGCAAGGCCGCCATCGTGCCGAGTTTGAGCGTGCTTTCCGCACGGGCCGTATCGAACGCATCGAACAGCAAACGGTCGCAGACGACGGATCGACGCGGCATTGGCTGGTCAGCAAAGTGCCGATGCGCGACCCGAATACGCGCGACGTGACGCACGTCATCACCATAGGTGAGGACGTGACCATGCGTGTCGAAGCCGTACAGGCCGTCAGCCGTGCGGAAAAACTGGCCGCGGTCGGCCGTCTCGCTGCGGGTATCGTGCACGAGATAAACAATCCGCTGGCGACGATCGCCGCGTGTGCCGAATCGCTGGAGCACCGCGTCGCCGACGGCGAGTTTGTAAATTCCGAAGCTGAGGCAGACCTGAAAGAATTCCTCGAACTGATGAAAAGCGAGGCCTTTCGCTGCAAATCCATCACATCCGACCTGCTTGATTTCAGCCGCGTCCGCACCGGCGAACGGGCACCGACTGACATTGGCGAGGTCGTACGGTCTGCGGCAAACCTTATCTCGCATCAGAAACGCGGCAACGGCATCACGCAGCGAGTCGAGATCGCCGACAACCTGCCGCTAGTTTCGGCGGACGCGGGCCAGATACAGCAGGCGGTCATCGCTCTTGCGACGAACGCCATCGACGCAATGCCGGAAGGCGGCATTCTCACTTTCCGCGTGTCCGAACGCGGCGACCGCGTCGTCATCGAGGTCGAAGACACCGGCGTCGGAATACCGCCGGAAAACATGTCGCAGATCTACGAACCTTTCTTCACCACAAAAGATGTCGGCAAAGGCACGGGCCTGGGCCTCGCCGTCTGTTACGGCATCGTCTCCGAACACAACGGCCGCCTCAGCGTCCGCTCGACACCTGGTAAAGGAACTGTGTTCTCTATATCAATTCCCGCTCTCAAAACCGAATAATGGCTAAACTCTTAATTGTCGATGATGAGAAAAATCTGCGGCTTGTCGTAGAAAAGGAGCTTACGCGGCAGGGCCACGAGGCTGCATGTGCCGAGGACGGCGAGGCCGCCTGGGAAATGCTCGAAGCGGCGTCGTACGACGTCGTGCTGTGCGACATCAATATGCCGCGGCTCGACGGAATGGGCCTGCTGCGCCGTATCAAAGAGCAGCTTCAGGATCCGCCGGAGGTGATAATGCTCACGGGCCAGGCGACCGTAGAGACCGCGATCGAGGCGATGAAGCTCGGGGCGTATGATTATCTGACAAAGCCCTACCGCATCGGCGAGCTCTCGGCGCTCGTTACGGCCGCAACCGAAAAACAGCAACTCAAGGTTGATAATCAGCGGCTGCGGGCGCAGATCGAGCGAAAGACTGCACCGCTGCCCGACATCGTTGCAGATTCGCCGCAGATGAAAGAGGCACTGCGGCTGGTGAACCGCGTCGCACCGTCCGAAACATCGGTTTTGATAACGGGCGAATCGGGCGTCGGCAAAGAATTGATCGCACAGGCGATACACCGTCTGAGCGACCGTGCGGACAAGCCTTTCATCGATCTGAACTGTGCGGCACTGCAGGATACGCTGCTCGAAAGCGAACTTTTCGGCCACGAGGCCGGTGCGTTCTCGGGAGCTCGGCAGCGAAAGCTCGGGCTTTTTGAGATAGCCGACGGCGGCACGCTGTTCCTGGACGAAGTGATGGAAATGCCGCTGCAATTGCAGTCCAAGCTGCTCCGTGCGCTCGAGACGCGTACGTTTTTCCGCGTCGGCGGCGTGAAAAAGGTAGAGGTTGACGTGCGGCTGGTCGCTGCTACTAACCGCGACAAAGAGCAGGCGGTCGCCGAGGGCATCTTCCGCGCCGACCTGATGTACCGCATCAACAGTTTTGAGATATTCGTGCCGCCGCTTCGCGAACGCCGCGAGGATATCGAGCCGCTCGCACGGCATCTGCTTTACAAACTCGCCGGAGCCAACGCTCCCGACCTGTCGCCCGCGGCGATCGAAGCTCTGACCAATTTCGACTGGGCGGGCAACGTGCGTCAGCTACGCAATTGCCTGGAACGAGCGCTGCTGCTTTCGGACAACGGCGTCATCACACCGCGTGAACTGCCGCCTGAGGTCGCTTTCGGCAAAACTTCTCTGCCCAGCTTTTCTGTGAATTACGGCGATGCGGCGAACGCACCGGCCGCGGTTACCGCACACGCTCATCCGACGAATCTACGCGACGTCGAGCGCCGGCAGATCATTGGCGCATTGGAAAAAACGGGCTGGCACCGCGGCCGCACCGCCGAAATGCTCGGCATCTCGCCCTCCACGCTTTACCGACGTTTGCGGGAATACGGGCTGGATACTCGCTGACCCTATTTTTTGATCACATACTTCGTCACATACAGCCGCATTTTAGAGCGGTTTGCGGCGAGGTATGCGCGGTGGTCGCGGTGTATCTCTGCATTGCCGTAGGACATCAGGATGAAGGCTTCGAGGACACCGTCTTTGTCGAGCTTTTCGATCATCTCGATCTGCGGGTTCAGTTTTTTGGGTTTCAGGGTCTTGGCCATTGAGACCACGCTGCGGAGCCTGTCCACCTCTTCGGCAAGCGAGCGGCGGTATGCCGTTTCATTCGGATAGTGCTGCTTGAATTTCTCCTTTTCCCATTTCTCCGAACCTGCAACGTATGCCATCCACGCCATCGAACCATCATCGGCTAGCGGATTCACGTTGATCGTGGTTTTCGGCTTGCCGTCCTCGCCCGTCTCGGTCTTTGGCGGGTCGATGCGCGGATGCGAGAGGTTGTGCCGCGTCGCTTCGCCCCAGCCGAGCATTCCGTTTATCGCAAAACGGCTGTAGGGTTCTGTGATCCATGCTTCGATATAACGGTCGCGAGCCTGATCGAATTTGTTCTGCCGCATCAGCGGCGTTGCCGAATAGCGATACGCCGTTTCTGTAAAAGGATCTATGGCGATGGCTTTCTGAAACCACGTTTCCGCATTCTTGTAATCGTTCTTTTGCAGGTACATATTGCCGGCAAAGAGCGCGGCATAATAATTCTTCTGGTCGAGTTCGAGAGCACGCTGATAGTGGCCGAGTGCTTCGTCTATCTTGCCTGATGTGAATGCCTGTTCGCCGGCAAGCGTCGCCGCGTCCGATGCGGGAACGGATGAATATTTCGACCTGCCGCCGCCGTCGGGCGGTATCGAGCCGATCAATAACCTTACGTATTCGCTGGTGTCGCCCAGATCGCGGGCTTTGATAAATGATTCGCGCGCGCGTTTTCTGAGCGCTTTTGATTCTTCATCGGTTTCAACGTGAAACGCCTTTGCCATCAGCGCTTCGGCCAGCATGCGGTGAACGTCGCTGTTGTCGGGTTCGGCCTTGAGCAGCTTTTCCAGCCACGGCAAGGCATCGACGCGATTGCTCTGCTCGAACAGAGTTTCAACACGCAGCCACATCTCACGCGGATTCAGGTCGTCCTGTGCAGCGATCGGCAGTGACGAGGCAAAAAAGAGAGCGGCGGAGAGCAAAAGTGCAAAACGGGCGTACGGCTTCATAAGGAAAACTCCTTTTTTCTTTTTCGGGGACTGCCGCTATGATGCCCCGAAACGTGTAAAGGTTTCAACAGCCGGAGTGTTTTTATTGAGGCGTCATTTGGCCGTTCCTTACAGGAATTTTCCCTTTCAGATCGTCGGGCAGTATGAATTCGACATCGCGGTCTTCGCCGTCATGTATGCGGTCAACGCGGATCTCTTCGATCGAGACGGTGTAGCCCGCGGGCGGTTTTTCAAGCGTAAGAGCACCGCCTTTTTGCACCGACGCCTTTGAACCGCCGTAGATGTTGTTGATGATCACGCGGATGCGGCGTTCCGAGTCGCTGCGGAAAACCTTAATTTTCACACGCATATTGCGGTCACTGCGGGCTTCCCACAGGACGAGCGTCTGCGTCAGCAGGTCGTAGTCCAGCGATCTGATCGCGGTGATGCATTTTTCGTGGGCCGGCAAGGGGCCGTCAACAGAGTTCTTATCAACGCAAAAGAGCGGGTTGAGTTCGACGCTTTTTGCCGGCTGAATCTCGTAATGATCGGCGGTCTGTGCGAAAGACATCGCGGCGAAAGCAAGCACCAATATGAACGACGGCGGCCAGGGGAATTTCCTCATCACAACGACTCCTTTTCCTTGAGATGAAATTTTTACCGTTACCTGATAGCGGCGAAAAGATAACGCTGTTCGGACATCGGCATTAACTTAGGACCGACGTCAAGGCCTGTCGCTTGCAGCATTTCGCCCAGTTTTTGATTGCCGAAAAGCAACAAATGCCGCCGCATCGCCCATTTCAGCAGCCGCGGCAGCTTCTCCGAAAACTTATCCAGCGCACGGCAGGTAACGTATTCGCAGTTTCCCGGATCGGCCTCCTGAAACTGTTTGTTCACGATCTTGACGCGATCCGTCAGACCGAGCTGCTCGACTGCGAGCTCAAGGAACTTCGCCTTTTTTTCTTTCGATTCGATCAGGACAGCATGCAGATCTTCGCGGGCGATCAGGCACGGTATAGAAGGCAGCCCCGCACCCGTGCCGACATCGGCGAACTTCGCCCCTTCGGGCAGGAATTCGAGCAAGGTCAACGATTCCAAAATGTGCCGCGTCGCAAACTCCGCCGGCGTGCTTGGAGCCACGAGATGCAGCATCGGATTGTGCTCGAGAATGAACGCGTAATAGGCCCCGAGCCTTTCTACGACAGCGTCAGAAAGGGACACTCCGAATTCCGTCTGATGCTGTTTGATCGCTTCTGCAAACTCGCTCTGCATGAAAAGAAGTTTCACGCAAAGCCGCTGAGAACGCAAAGTTGGGCGGGAAATGAAAAATTGGTGCGGACGAGAAGAATCGAACTTCCACTCTGTTGCCAGAACAGGCTTCTGAGACCTGCGCGTCTACCAGTTCCGCCACGTCCGCACGCGTCGAACTTTTGAGGATACTAACTACGCCTGGATTTTTCAAGAGACACCTCTGATAAGTCCGGTGGATAGGGGCGAGGGGAAAGGGGCGAGGGGAAAGGAAAAAGGAAAAAAGGGAAAGGGAAAGGGAAAGGGGCAAGGGACGAGTGACAAGGGAAAACAGCTATCCGCTTTACACTTATCACTTGTCGCTGCAGATAATATAGTTGTGCGGATGAATGGCGGGCTGAAAGAGCGGATCGACGAGGTGCGAACTCGTATCGCAGATGCCGCGGCACGCGCGGGCCGCGATGCGTCGGAGATACAACTGATCGCCGTCAGCAAAACGCATCCGGCGGAAACCGTGCGCGAGGCGATCGCTGCGGGCGTTAACGTTTTCGGCGAGAACAAGGTTCAGGAAGCCGACGCGAAAATTCCGGCGATCGGCCGCAGCGACGCCAAGTGGCATCTGATCGGGCATCTGCAAAAGAACAAGGCCCGGCGTGCGGTGCAGCATTTTGACGTGATACATTCGGTCGATTCATTGGAACTGGCCGATCGGCTGGAACGCATCTGCGGCGAAGAAGGCCGTGCGGAACTGCCTGTACTGATACAAGTTGACCTGGCAGGCGAAGAGACGAAATCGGGCATCGCAGAAGATGGGCTTGGCGAATTGATAGACTATCTGCGTAAATGCGGGCGGCTGAAATTGATCGGGCTGATGATATTGCCGCCGTTTTTTGACGACGCCGAAGCCACGCGACCGTATTTCAAAAAGCTGCGGGAAATTCGCGATCATTTGCTGGCGGGCGGCGAGCTTTCGATGGGCATGAGTCACGACTTTGAGGTCGCTATCGAAGAAGGTGCAACGATGGTCCGCGTGGGCACGGCGATATTCGGGGAAAGGGAGTATTAGCTAAAGAGATGTCGGAAGACAGAAGCCAGAAGACAGTAGCCTAAGGCGAAAGGCAAAAGGTAAAAGGCAAAATAAAACGCCAAATTCCTGATTCGAAGCTCGGTTTTTGTCTTCCGGTTGCTGACTTCTGTCTTCTGACTTCTAGCTTCTCCGTGCCCTCTGTGGTGAAAAAAGTATGCTGACGACATTTGTTTATCCGTGGTTTTTTCTGATCGTTTGGTCGGTCTTTGGCGTATTTTTGGCCGTGATGCTGCTGCGGTTGGTGTTTAACTACGCGGATCCGAACCCTTTCGGCAAGGTCGGCAGGTTCGGCTTTAAGGTGCGAAAACGCACCGAAAAATGGGTATATCCCGCCGCACGCTTTTTCGCGATAAACAAGATCGACACGCGGCTGGCACCGCTGCTGACGCTGCTGATCGGGCTGCTGCTGACGTATTTTTTTACGCAGGTCGTCGGTAATGCGATGTTCGTCATCGACGGACTGACGGCCGGCATCGCTACGGGCGACGTGAAAAAGATCGTCGGTTTTATTCTCTACGGAGCCTTGAGCGTGCTGATACTTTTCATCTTTATACGCTTTTTGTCGTCGTGGTTCACCTTTCAGCCGAACAAGTTTCTCGCCCTTGTCGGCCGCGTGACCGAACCGATACTCGCCCCCGCACGCAGGCTGATCCCGCCGGTCGGGATGTTCGACATCTCAGCGATGCTCGTGCTGCTTTTTATCGGATTCCTGCAAGTGATCGTGATGAATGTGTTTGTGAGATAAGCGACAAAATACGAAAGTCGAAAACCTAAAAGACAGAGGACAAAGGACCATAACCTCAATATGCCTGCCGCAGAAAATTCCTCCGTTAGGATCAATGTCCGAGTGGTGCCGCGGGCTTCGCGGAGTGAGGTCGTCGGTATGCAGGACGGCGTTCTGCGTGTGCGGATCGCTGCACCGCCGGTTGACGGCGCCGCGAATGAGGAACTGATCCGCGTTCTGGCGAAGCATTTTTCGACGCGGAAAAGCAGCATCGAGATCGTTTCGGGAGAAACGTCCAAGAACAAGATCGTTCGTATCACGGGCCTCGCGGGCGATGTGCCAAATTTTTGAACGTCGGCTGCCGGCGTGATATATTCGACAATTCGAAATTCTCAGTAACTAAGTAGCATTTATGTCAGGACACAGTAAGTGGCACACAATTAAGCACAAAAAGGGCGCACTCGACGCCAAACGCGGCAAGATATTTACGAAGCTCATAAAAGAGATCACCGTCGCGGCACGCACGGGCGGCAGCGGCGACGTTGATTCGAACGCACGTTTGAGGAAGGCCGTTTCGGACGCGAAGGGGCAGAATATGCCCAATGACACAATCGACCGCGCCATCAAACGCGGCACGGGCGAGCTGGAAGGAGCGTCGTATGACGAGGTGACATACGAAGGCTACGGCCCGAACGGCGTCGCCGTGATGGTCGAGGGACTGACCGACAACCGCAACAGAACGGTCGCTGAAATTCGCCACATCTTTTCAAAGAATGGCGGCAACATGGGCGAGAGCGGCTCGGTCGGTTGGATGTTTGATAAGAAAGGCTACATCGTCGTCGATAAGGCCGCGAAGAGCGAGGACGAGTTGTTCGAGATAGCGATCGAGGCCGGTGCTGAAGATATGCAGGACGAC
The DNA here is from genome assembly GCA_016700075.1 of Acidobacteriota bacterium. NCBI lineage: Bacteria > Pseudomonadati > Acidobacteriota > Acidobacteriota bacterium. The sequence goes on from CP065000.1 coordinate 2,177,822, forward strand.
GGCGATGTTTTTGAGATATTTACGGCGCCCGAAAATTTCGAGGCGGTCAACGACGCCGTCAAGGCCGCCGGCATCGAACCGCAGGTCGCCGAAGTGACGATGATCCCACAAAACTACATCAAGCTCGAAGGTGCCGACGCCAAGACGATGCTCAAGCTCTATGACGCGCTCGAGGACAACGACGACGTCCAAAAAGTCTATGCGAATTTTGATATAGACGAGAGCGAGATGGGGTAGCCTTTTATTCGCGATTCAAGGTCTTGAAACGGCTGACAACGCCCGCAACTATCTCGTTGAATTTGCCGGTCGAGAGTGTTCCCGCGGTGCGTAAGATTATCTCTTGATTAGCAGTAAACAATTTCCCCGTTCGAGCATAGCTGATCCTTTTCAATCCGCCCGATCTGAGATCCACATTGTCGATCGCGATCGCGACATCGTCAGCAAAAGCATTGCTGGTGATCTGACACAAGATCCAGTCGTTTCGGTCAGCGTTTGCCAATACGACGGCTGGCCTGAGTTTCGAGTTTGAGAGGTCGGAAAAAGGAAACCTGACTAGGACGACGTCTCCGGCTGAAGGTGGGCCCATGCCTTGTCCTCCTCTTCAGATAGCCACTCGCGGGAAAGCACATCTTCACTGAGCAACGCAGTGTCGGCAGCGACGGATTCCGGACTTTCGTCCAAAACGGTGACTATAGCCTTGCGATTGCGCGGCAGGTCATGGCCGTTCAATATCTTCAGGACGCCGTTGCCGTCAATAACTGCTTCTAGGATCTGGCTCATAAGGAAAATTTTAGCACGAACGTCAAGGCAGTCGGCCTTACCTTAACCTTTCCAACGCCTTCGCCGCTTGTGCACGGTTATTCAGGACCGACTTTTCGCTCAGGCCGTTTGTTTGGGCGAGGTATTCCTGCAATGCGGTGCGGGCCTCGTCGGTTCGGTTCTGTTCCATGTAGAGCAGTCCAAGCCTAAAAAGTACGCTCTTAGATTCAGGCAGCAGCTCATTCTTAGCGGCCTCGCGTGCGTTTTCCAGTTCTATCCGTGCAGCCTCTTTTTGGCCTGCCTGATACAGAATGACCGCCATATTGTTCGATATCGCGGCGAAGTACATCGGCAGTTCGATGCGAGCCTTTGCGAGGTTGTCGAGGCCGTTCTTGAACCGCCCTGTTTCGGAAAAGGCTACTGCGAGAGCCTCGTAAAGCTGATATGCGGCGTAGATGTCCATCTGCTCATCAGGAAACTGCAGCCCGACATTCAGGTCATTTATCGCACGGTCGTGCTGTTTCAAACGGATCAGCGAACGGCCGCGTCCAAGATAATTTCGCGGCGTCGGCCGTTCGTCAATGGCCTTTGAATAGGCTGCGACAGCCTCTTCATGGCGGCCTGCTTCTGCCAGAGCGCTTCCCAATTGCCCCTGCGTAAAGGATCCGCTGTCAACCTTCGCTGTCCATTGCCACAGAGCCATTTCGTTGGCGTAAGCCGTGTTGTAACGCACCGTCTGAAACGCCAGTACCGCACAGATCGCGATGCCGGCGGCAAGCACGAATTTCTGCTCCGCGAGCTTGAACGCGAGAGGCACGATGAGCATCAGCGCTCCCAACAGCGGCAGATAAAGATAGCGGTCGTGGACGATCTGGTCGGCGGGAAACGCCGTCGCGTTCAACGCAAGCAGGAGCGGAAATGCTAATAGCGCCAGTGCGAGGCGTTCACGTATGCCGCGCTTTACCAGAATGTAGATACCGAAAGCGGCCGCGATGCAAACCGCGGCGGGAATGATGAAATTCGTCAGTCCAACTGTTTCGACAGGCTGCAGGTCGTAGTTGATGCCCAGCCAATACGGGAAGAACATCTGCCGCAGATAGAATGCTGCCATCGACGGAATGCTAAGTATCGCGTTGCCAAAAGGCACCGGATCGAGCGGTGGCGAGTTCAACTTGCCCAACACGGCCCATCGGGCGGCAAAGTATGCCGCAGCGACAACCGTATGAACGGCGAGGAACGTCGTCGTGCCGGCCTTCAGTCTTTTCTTCTCCTTGTCTCGACCAAGGTATAGAAACAGAAAATAGTATATCGGCAGACACAGCAGCCCGATCTCTTTTGAACCGAGAACAAGCGCATAAAGAATGGCGGAAACTATCAGGTTGTTCGTCGAGCCCGTTTCGTAAAATGACGTCGCGAACCACAGCGACGCGAGAAAAAAGACCGTCAGCAGAATGTCGGGAACGCCGGCGATCCAAGTTACGGATTCGACATGCACGGGATGCACGGCGAATATGAGAGTTATCAAAAACGCTGCGGGCGCCGAAAATTCCCAACGCCGCAGCAGTGCAAAAGCGAGAAAACACGCCAGAGCGTGCAGGGCGATGTTGCCGACGTGCCAGCCTGCGGGCGACATTCCGAAGAGCTGGAAATTCACTATCTGCCACAGCGTGAATGTCGGCCGCCAATAGCTGCTGCCGGCGATCGAGCCGTCGCCTTTGAAGGCCCAAACGTCGCTTGTGAGGGCTTTCCATGTATTTCCAATGTCCTGAATAAGCGGATTTCGGACGATCTGCCGCATGTCGTCGTAAACGAATTCGCCGCCGATGCCGTTAGCGAAAACGAGCATCGCGGCCAAGACGACGGGCAGATACCATTTTGCGTCTTTTCGGAGATCGAAGGTCATCTGTCAGTTGGTTCGGTTAGATTAGCATAGTCCGCTTCCATTGGCAGAAAGGACGGGAACTCGCAGTGCCGGCGAACCTGCGAGATGAACTTTGCGGTTGCTTTGCGTCTTGGCGGTTTTGCGGGAGGCCGAGTGTTTGCATTTGATACTTGGATGATCACGCGAGCGTTTCCCGCAAAGACGCAAAGGCAGCAAAGAGAATTCCGGTTATGCCGCATTAACGGTGCATCGTCCGTTTCTGTCGGCCTCCGCAGATGACACGGTCATAATTGTTATGTATATTGTATTTCGCACGTTTCCTTTAATTTCAATGGCGACAGCCAATTGCTCGCAAGCGAAAAGCTCAGGGCCGTCAAACCGGGAATGAAGATCCTCCGCGAAATACTCTGGCCGCTGACCGCAGTCTTTGCGGCGTTCATTGTCGGCGGCATCATCGTGCTGGCGATCGGCGACAATCCGTTTCAAACCTATTACCAGTTGATCGGGAATTCGTTCGGCTCGATGAACGACATCGGCTACACGCTGTTCATAGCTACGCCGCTGATATTCACCGGCCTTGCGGTCGCGGTTGCGTTCCGATGCGGGTTGCTGAACATCGGAGCCGAGGGCCAACTTTACGTAGCGGCGTTCGCAACGGCGTGGGTCGGCATCAAGTTCGGCGGTGCGATGGTCACGGTTTTCGGTAAGGAAGAGAATTGGTCCTGGTTCAGCCTGCCCGCCGTGCTGCTTGTTGGGCTATGCGTCTTGACGGCGGTCGCCGCGGGTGCTTTTTGGGGCGCGATACCGGGCCTGCTGAAAGCGAAATTCGGTTCGCATGAGGTGATAAACACCATCATGCTCAATTTCGTCGCGATCGCGTTGGTCAGCTATTTCACACAGTATTATCTCAAGGTTCCCGGCGACCCGATCATGCAGACCGCCGAGATCGGCAAGGCAGCACAGATACCGCGCATCAGCCAGTACATTCCCGGAATGCCGGATTTCGTACCGCTCAGCGTCGCATTTTTGCTGGCGATATTGATGTGCGTGCTGGTCTATATTTTCCTGTGGAAGACAAAGTGGGGCTATGAGCTGCGTGCCGTCGGCGAAAATCCGACCGCCGCGGAATACGGCGGCATCTCGCCGAAAAAACAGATCGTCATCGCGATGACCATTTCGGGCGGGCTCGCGGGCATGGTCGCCATCGGCGAGGTGCTCGGCTATCGCTATCGCTATTACGACGGCTTTTCGGACGGCTGGGGCTTCTTAGGCATCGCCGTCGCACTGCTCGGCAGAAATCACCCGCTCGGCATCTTTGTCGCGGCACTTTTCTTCGCGGTGCTGAAACGCGGCGAGATCTTTGTGGACATCGAGACCAAATACGTATCAAAGGATCTGGTCGAGGTCCTGCAGGCCATAATCATCATTTTCGTGGCATCTTTGCAGAGGTTCAGCAGGAGGTAAGATGAGCGAGGTATTGACACCAACATTTTTGCTGATCCTTCTGTTCTCGACCATTCGGCTGGCGACGCCGTTGATCTTCGCGGCGCTCGGCGGGATGTTCTCGGAACGCGCGGGCGTGATCAATATTGCTCTCGAAGGCCTGATGCTCGCGGGTGCATTTACGGCGGCGGTTGTCACGTATGAACTGCAGAATCCGTACATCGGTTTCGTGGCGGGAATGGCGGTCGGTGCAATAGTTGCTTTGGTGTTTGCGGTGGCCGTGATCAAGTTCGAGGCCGACCAGGTCGTAACCGGTTTTGCGATCAGCCTGCTGATGTTGGGCTTGCCTGCCGTGATATCGAGCCGCATTTACGATTCCGCGGGTTCGACGCAGCAGATAGCGAAGGAATTCCTGCTGCCCGAGTTTTGGAACAGGCTTTCCATCGCCTCGATCCTCGCTTTCATTCTGGTGCCGATCTGTTGGTACGTGCTTTACAAAACGCCTTTCGGGCTGCGCATTCGTGCGGTCGGCGAGAATCCCGAAGCCGCGGACGCAGCGGGCGTCAGTGTGGTGAAGCTCCGTTATTCCGCCGTTATCATCTCGGGAATACTCGCCGCCGCGGGCGGTGCGTACCTTTCTATCGGCCAGTCGTCGCTTTTCACACGCGGCATGACCGCGGGCCGCGGCTATATCGCACTTGCAGCTCTGATATTGGCAAAATGGCGGCCTATACCGGTGCTGCTGGCGTGCCTTTTCTTCGGTTTTACCGAGGCTCTCGCGATCCAAATGCAGGGCGTTATCAAGATGCCGTCGGGCGAGGACGTGCCCGTGCAGTTCATACAGATGATCCCGTATGTGCTCACGATCATCGTGCTCGCGGGCTTTATCGGCCTCAGCCGCGCACCAAAAGCACTCGGCACGCCGTATCGCAAGGAAAGCTGATCTTATAGCCCTTGTTTCGTTAGTTATTGTAGAATCCTAGTATGCAAACGTCGTTAGAGACCACAGCTACAATTGGGCCGAACAGGCAGCTTTTGCTCGACGAAGACCTTCCGCCGGATGTGTCGAAAAAGGTGCGTGTAATTGTGCTGTTTGACGAAGATATCGATGATTCCAAGTGGCAAGCGGCCGCTAAAGAGAATTCTGCGTTCGAGTTTCTGGCCGATGACGCCGAAGATATCTACACCTTGGACGACGGAAAGCCGATAGACCATGAAACATAAGATCGTTTTGGTCCCGTTTCCTTTCGACGATCTTTCCTCGGCAAAAGTTCGCCCTGCCGTCTGCCTCACGGACGAGATCGAGCCATATGGCCATATCGTGGTCGCTTTTATAACCAGTAGATTATCGAGCGAGCCGTCGGTAACTGACCTGAATATTGACTCAACCAGTCCGTATTTTGAAACGACGGGGCTGAAAGTGTCGTCGGCCGTCAGGCTTCACAGGCTGATGACAATATCCAGAACCATGGTAAAACGTGAACTCGGCGAACTGGCGGCAACACAAATTGAAGCCGTGAACGAACGACTGCGAAAGCTATTCGCGATTTGATCGAAATGTCTTACCAGAATGCGGCGCGTGCCGCTGAATATATAAAGAGTAAATACGCCGGCGAGGTCGAGACGGCGGTTGTGCTCGGCAGCGGGCTCGGTGCGTTTGCGGAAACCGTAGAAAATGCCGTCCGAATCCCGTATGAAGATATTCCCGGATTTGCGCGTTCGACAGTTGAGGGTCACGCCGGGCAGCTTGTGATCGGCGAGATAGGCGGTGTAGGCGTCGCGGTGCAGCAGGGGCGTTTTCACTATTACGAAGGCTATGAAATGGAACAGGTGATGCTGCCTGTCCGCACATTCGGCGTGCTCGGTGCGAAACGCATCATTCTGACCAACGCCGCGGGCAGCCTGAACACGGATATGCCGCCGGGCTCGCTGATGCTTATCACGGATCATCTGAATATGATGGGCGTGAATCCGCTTCGCGGGCCGAATGACGATAGGCTGGGCCCGCGTTTTCCGGATATGACGGAGGTTTACGACCGCGAAATGATGGTCACCGCTGAAGAGGCCGCCGCGGATATCTCACGCGAGCGTTTTGAAAAAGGACTCGATGAAAAGGTGCACGATCTGCTCCACCGCGGCGTGTACTGTGCGCTTTCGGGCCCGACGTATGAGACGCCATCTGAGATACGGCTTTATCGCAAGCTCGGCGCCGACGCCGTCGGTATGTCAACGGTTCCCGAAGCTATAGCGGCAAGGCACATGGGCCTGCGAGTGCTTGGCATCTCGTGCATAACGAATTTCGGCGCCGGCATGAGCGGCCAAAATATCGACCACGAAGAGGTAATGGAAACCGGCGCCCGTGTGGCGGAATTTTTCGGGGAACTGCTCCGGCGAGTGATCACTCACACAAATTGAACCGCAGAGACGCAGAGCCGCTGAGAAATTCATTTCTGACCTCTGCGTCTCGGCCTCTCTACGGTTAGAATACGATTCTTATGTTTATCGGTATCTGCGGCGGGACAGGATCTGGAAAGACGACCATTGCACGAAAGCTGGTCGAATCGGTCGGCGCGGAAAACGTCGTGCTGGTCGAGCAGGATTCGTATTATCGAAACCTGGCTGACATGCCGCTCGACGAACGGCACCGTGCGAATTTCGACCATCCCGACGCCATCGACAGCGACATGCTGGTCAATCATCTCTTGCGTTTGAAGCAGGGCCTCGTCGTCGAGATGCCGCTATACGATTTCAAAACGCACACCCGCAGCGACCGCATTGAGATCATCGAGCCGAAACAGGTCGTCATCGTCGAAGGGATCTTGATCTTTGCAGAGACGCGTGTGCTCGACCTGCTGGACGTGCGCGTTTTTGTGGACACGCCGGATGACATTCGTTTCATTCGCAGGCTTCGCCGCGACATCGCCGAACGCGGCCGCACAACGGAATCCGTGATCGAACAGTATTTTGCATCGGTCCGGCCTATGCATTTCGAATTTGTCGAGCCGTCGAAACGCCACGCCGACGTCATCATTCCAGAAGGCGGCCAGACGGGCGTGACCGTGGAACTACTCTGCGGATTGGTGCGCGAACGCCTGGCGGCACAGACTGCCGCGGGAGCATCTGAATAGTTGTACAAATGCAGCACACCAAAGAAGAACTGATAAAAGCCGCCGCCGATGCCCGCGAACGTGCGTATGCGCCGTATTCAAATTTTCGTGTCGGCGCCGCCGTCGAGGCCGAAAGCGGCGATATATATATCGGCTGCAATGTCGAATCCGCCAGCTACGGCCTGACCGTCTGCGCCGAACGCGTCGCCATCTGGAAAGGCATCTCGTGCGGCGAAAAACGCTTTACGCGCATAGCCGTCGTCGTCGATACCGAAGAACTCACCCCGCCTTGCGGTGTCTGCCGCCAGATCATCTGGGAATTCTGCGGCGACGTTCCCGTCATACTCTCTAATTTGGAAGGGAAAAGTGAGATAATACAGATGGGCGAATTGTTGCCAAGAGCGTTTGATTCGAAGTTTTTGAAATAGAATACTTACATTGGTTTCACATTCATGAATGAAAATGATCCATTGCCAGAACTGAAGTTAGATCGAAAACGACTCAAGGTCATCGAGAACTTTGACGATTCTGATGAGATCGAGTATTGGAAAAACACGACGTATGCAGAGCGGCTAGAATACGCCTATCGGCTAAGGTATATGGCATATGGCGATAAGATTAGAGAAAGAATTTCAAGAGTTTTTGAGGTCGTTGAACCGAAATGATGTCCGATATCTTCTGATCGGTGGATACGCAGTTATTCTTAATGGACACATCCGAAATACAAATGATCTAGATGTCTGTGTCTCGAATGACCAAGAAAATGCTGAGAAACTCGTGAGAGCGTTAGACGACTTTGGTTTTGGCGTACCCGGACTTGATAAATCGTTGTTTACTAAGCCAAAAAGTGTCGTTCGCATGGGATTTCCTCCAATAAAGATCGAGATCATCAATTATTTGGAAGGCGTCGATTTCGAACTCGCTTTTGCAAACAGAAAACTGGTCGAATTGGATGATCTAGAAATAAGCCTGATAAATATCGACGACCTAATTTCCAATAAACGAGCAGTTGGCCGACATCAGGATTTGGCGGATGTCGAGAAGCTGGAGCGAATGCGTTAAGTGGATACGCTCATCAATTGGTGATCACTACAAATGAAAAAGCTTAGATCTCTTACCGCATTTTTTCTCGTTTTAACATTCACATTTTCGACTTTCGCGCAGGGCACGCGTTCGCGGGTGATTGCGGTTGACATCCTCATACTCGGCGGCACGGTCGTTACGATGGACGGCGGGCGGCGTGTTATTGAGGACGGCGGGGTCGCGATAAAGGGCGGCGTTATCGAGGCGGTCGGCACGCGTCGGGAGATAACGGCGGGTTTTCGCGGGCGTCGTGTGATAAACGCGGCCGGAAAGGCGGTTATTCCGGGGCTGATAAATACGCACACGCATGTGCCGATGACGCTGTTTCGCGGCATTTCGGACGACCTCGACCTGAACGACTGGCTGACGCAGTTCATATTTCCTGCCGAGGCGAAGAATGTTGACGAGCCGTTCGTGCGGGCCGGGACGCGGCTCGGCCTGGCGGAGATGATACGCGGTGGGACGACGACTTACTGCGACATGTATTATTTCGAGGACGCGATCGCCGAAGAGACCAAAAAAGCGGGCGTCCGCGGTGTGCTCGGCCAGACTATAATCCAGTTTCCCGTCGCCGACGCGAAAACACCCGAAGACGCGCTTGTCTTGACCGAGCGTTTCATCAAACGCTGGCAGAACGATCCGCTGATCGTTCCCGCAGCGGCGCCGCATGCGCCATACACGCTCTCGACCGATCATCTGAAAGCGATAAAAGCACAGTCGGATCGATTGAATTCGGCGGTCGTCATACACGTCGCCGAAACGAAAAAGGAGCGCGACGACATCCTCGCGCAATACGGTAAAACGCCCGTCGAATATCTGGAAAGCATCGGCTTTTTGTCAGACCGCACGATCGCGGCGCACAGCGTTTGGCTGACCGACAACGAGATCGCTATCTACGAACGCCGCGGCGTCGGCTCGGCGCATTGCCCGCAATCGAACATGAAACTCGCATCCGGCGTCGCGCCGATCCCAGCGATGCTGGCGGCGGACGTCGCGGTCGGCATCGGCACGGACGGGCCGGCTTCGAACAACGACCTCGACATGTGGGACGAGATGGATTCCGTCGCAAAGCTGCACAAACTCACTTCAGGCGACCCGAAAGCCGTGCCTGCCGAGGCCGCATTTGAGATGGCGACGATCCGCGGTGCTCGTGCGTTGAATCTCGACCGCGTGACCGGTTCGATCGAATCAGGCAAGGCCGCCGACATCGTTATACTCGACCTCGACGGAATGCATCAACTCCCGATGTACAACATCTATTCGCATCTCGTTTACACGACGAAAGCGTCCGACGTACGCACCGTTCTGATCGCGGGCCGCGTCGTCATGCAGGACCGCCGTTTGCTGACGTTAAACGAAAATGCTATAAAAATAGATGCACGCCGCTATCGCGATAAGATTTTAAATAGTTTGAAAAACTAACATTGGCGGGCATTACAAATGCTCGCCAAAGCTTTTATTTGGCGGCTGCAATGAATTATTAGGTCGTCAGAGTGAGCCTTCTATAGGTGAGTTCGCTTGGCCTTTACGGAAAATTCAACCCACGAGAGGAGGAAGAAGATGCCGTTAAAGATCAGAAGGTTTTACGCTTCGATTTTACTGGTTTTAGTCACATTTGCTGCGGTTTCCTACACGCAGACCACCGATCCCGCTCCGGCACAGAACACCGCTCCGCCCACTTCGGGCGATGTGATGCGCGACCGCATTTCAAAGGCAAAGGCCTTTATCGCGGTGATGAATTACAACGCCGCCATTTTCGAGCTGGAGAATATTCGCCGCGAATCCGGCGATCAGGCCGTGCGTTCGGTGGTCAACGTCCTGCTGATGAATAGCTTTGTCGAAAAGGGCGATTACAAACGCGCGCAGGATCTGTTGACCGAGTTTTTCACCAACGAGCAAAAGAACGGCGCGTCGCGGCCGCTTAATGGGTACATGGCCGTCGCGGGCCAGGTCGTCCGCGTCGCGCGTAATCGCGTCGAACGCTATCGCGTGCTTGGGCTTACCGTCAACGACCGCGCACTGCCGCTTGAGGCGGTGAACGATCTGGAAAAAATGCGCGAGACGCTCGAACTGGTCATCGACCAATCGCGTGAACTCGGCAAAGACAACGCAAAGACCGCCGACGCGATGGCGATGATGGAAGAGGCCGTGGCCGCACGCGGAGCACTCGCACGCGACAGCTTTGATACGCGGCGTTGGCAGGACAAGCTTTCGGACACGCGCGAGCAGATGGCAAATTCGCGCAGCACCGTGCTGAACGCTATCAACGACGGAACTCCGGAACCGCCGAAAGCCGAGCCCGCAGCACCGGCAAACGCAGCAGCAGCACCGTCAGTCACGCAGACCGCATCTCAAACAGCTTCACAGCCGGCAGTCAGATCGGGAACCGCGGCCGTCGCTGCTTCAAAACCCGCCGAACAGAAGCCCGCTGCCACCCAGAATGATCGACCGGTCGTTGTCGTAGGAAAGTCTGCGCCTGAGACGGTTGCGAAAAAGGAAACCCCGCCGCCCGCTCCTGAAAAGACAGAGTCGTCGAGCGACGGACCGCTTGAGGTCGGTTCGCTGACCGGTTACGCGACGAGCCAGACCCGGCCCGTATATCCGCCTGCGGCACGCACCGTTCGTGCATCGGGCGTCGTCCGCGTCGATCTGATGGTGGATGAGAACGGTGACGTCGCCGAGATACAGAACGTCAGCGGCCCTGTCATTCTGCAGGCCGCGGCGAAGGATGCAGTGCGAAAATGGCGTTTTCGCCCCTTCACACGCGACGGCCAGCCCGTCCGTGCGACTGGGTTCGTCAGTTTTAATTTCGCGCTGTAACTGCGGGCAGCAATTTTGTTCTTTGCAGGCGGCAACCTATTCACGAGGTTAGCCGCCTAAGTTTTTAGGGATCAGAATTCACCACAGAGGACACAGAGAGCACAGAGAATTGTGAAAACGGATCGGGTGCACTGTGAAGACGGTAAGCTATTCAGCCTCTGATCCTTGCTAATAAACTTACCTCCATGTTCTCTGTGCCCTCTGTGGTGAACCATCTGCTTATGGCGTTGCGACTGTTGATCTTATTGTTACTGTTTGCCGGTATGACACATTCTCAAATGCCGCCGATCGAACCCGGCGTCTCGCTCGAGCTCGCAAAATGGCGCGCCGAACGGTATAGCGACGTCCGGTATAAGCTCAACCTCACGCTCGAAAAGATGTCGCCGGTGCTGAAAGGCACGATCGAGATCCGCGTAAAGGTGTCAGAACCGGGAGCGATAGCGACTGGGTCTCCGCCGCCGATCATCCTCGACTGGCGAAAGATCGCGGGCCATGAAGAGAAATCAAGCATTGCGAACATAAGCCTTAACGGCGTTGAGTTGAGTGTATCGCCCTTGCTAACGCGCGGGCTTTCGCAATCTGCTGCTCAACTTGAAGACAAAGATGCAGAAGCCCGCGCGTCAGCGAGGGCGATATCAGATCGCAGCTTTGAGGAATACAACGAACACCTCATCTTCCGCGACGGCGTTGTCTTGGGCGAGAACGTCATCAAGCTCGATTTCACCTCGCCGATATTGACGAGCGGGTCGGCGATAACGCGGTATGTGGATAAAGAGGACGGGTCGGAGTATATCTACTCGCTCTTTGTCCCAAGCGACGCCAGCACGGCGTTCCCAGTGTTCGATCAGCCGGATCTGAAGGCGAGGTTTGAGTTGAAGGTCAAGAGACCTAAGGACTGGGAGGTCATTTCGAACGCTCTAGGTGAAGATTCCGAAACGATTTTCAGCGACGGTAAGCCAAGAGAGTTCTCCTCTACGTTGGTCGAGACCAAACCCATTAGCACCTACGTATTCGCGTTCGCGGCGGGGCCATGGGAGCGCGTGTCAGAACCACCTGCGGTAGCGGGTGGTTTAACTCGGAGTACCACGAACGCGGCCAGAACGAGCGCGACCGATCCTAACCTTCAACCACCCGCTACCGCAGGTGGTTCTGACAGGACCGGGCCGCAGACCTCGATCTACGTCCGCAAATCGCAGGCCGCCAAGTTCAAGCCCCACGCAGCCGAAGTCTTTCGCCTCAACCGCGAGGCTATCAAATACTTCGAGGAATATTTCGACTACAAGTTCCCGTTTCCTAAGTACGATCTGGTTCTGATACCGGAGTTTCCGTTTGGCGGGATGGAGCATGCGGGGGCGACGTTTTTGCGGGAATCTTCGATCATTTTTCCGCAGGAGCCGACGCGGAACGACCACATCTCGCGGGCGTTGCTGATCTTTCATGAGGCGTCGCACCAGTGGTTTGGGGACACGGTGACGATGCGTTGGTTCGACGACCTGTGGCTGAAAGAGGGCTTTGCGACCTTTACGGCGTACAAGGCGATGGAGCGGATAATGCCGGAGACGATGGCGTGGAAGGTCTTCTACGAACGCGTCAAGCAGGCCGCCTACCAGACCGATTCGACCAAGGGAACGACGCCGATCTATCAAGAGATACCGAACCTCTCCGCCGCAAAGAGCGCCTACGGCAACATCGTCTACAACAAAGCCCCGGCGTTCCTGCGGCAGGCTGAGTTCTACCTCGGCGAAGACAAATTCCAAACCGCCGTCCGTGCGTTTTTGAAGAAGCATGAGTTTGGGAATGCAGGGTGGGAGGATCTGGTTAAACAGTTTGAGCTTGCGAGTAAGCAGGATTTGAAAGAATGGGCCGACGTCTGGGTAAGTAGAAAAGGATTACCGGCTTACCGTGTTGGTTGGGGGGAAGACATGGGAGCGCGGTATGAACATAAAATGGAGCAGATTAATGCTCATGAAGGCGTGACATGGAAGCAAAGATTAAATCTTCTTGTTTTGAAGAATGAAAAGACGTCCATCATAAACGTATATTTCGAAAAAGTTTATGAAAACCGCTCGATTGCAAGAATGGAAATTGCGCCATACAGGCCTTTATTCGAGTATCCATATCCCGAGCTTATTTTTCCCAATCACGGCGATCTCGGGTACGGGATTTTTTTATTAGATCGCAAGAGCCGCGATTACGTTCTGAAAAACATCCAGAACGAGAAGGACCCGTTCCTGCGGTCGATGATGTGGGGCGCTCTGTGGGACAGCGTCCGCGAGGGCGAGCTCGACCCGCGGGAGTTTGTGGAGCTGGTGGTCCGCGTTCAGAGTTCAAACTTTAGCGTTCAGAGTTCAAACTTTAGTTTGTTTCCCGGTGGCAAAGAGACGTCTGCGGGCAGCGGAGGGCAAGCTAAAGCTTGTACTCTGAACTGTGATGACGAATCGACGACGGCGTTGCTGCTCAGCCGCGTTGGGACGGCGATGAACTATTACATCGACGATAGCCGTTCGGCAGGGCTGCGGCCGCGGGTCGAGGATCTGCTCATCGAGCAAATGCAGAGCGCGGAGACACTCGGACAAAGGATCACCTATTACCGGGCGTTTTTGAACATCGCATCGAGTGCCAATGGGAGGGAAGTATTGCGGGCGATGCTTAAGACAAAAATCGGAGAAAAAGCAAATGACGAACCGAAGCCGTTCCCTCCGGGTATTTATTCTAAAGAAGACGTCGAAAGAATTCTTCGTTTCGAGGAAATGCTGCGAAAGCTTCCGCTCAAGACGAAAGACAAATTCGACATCGTCACGCGGCTGTTGATCTTGGGCGATCCGGATGCGGCGACGCTATTGGCGGAACTCGAGAAAACAGAAAGTAGCGATGATGCGAAGCGATATGCATACGCTGCGAGGGCGGGCATCGCGACGGCTGAGAACAAGGCGAAGTATTGGAACGATTTCGTGAGCAACAAAGACATCTCGGAAAGCTGGATCGAGGCCGCGTTTGGGCCGTGGAACTCCATCCGGCACAGCGAGTTGACGCTGCCCTATCTGCAACGGGCTCTCGCGGAGCTTCCCAACCACAAACGCAATCGCAAGATATTTTTCGTCAACGGCTGGCTCGGCGCCTTCATCGGCGGACAGCGTAGCGAAGAGGCGTTGGGAATCATCAACAAATTCCTTGCCGACAACCCGACGCTCGACCGCGATCTGCGGCTCAAGATATTGGAGAACGCCGACATCATCGAACGAGCGGTAAAGATACGCGGAAAGTATTCAAAGCCGCGGTCATAGGGCCGCAAGGTGAAATTGCTTAACAATCGAACAAAAATCTGATATCGTCCGCTTATTATGTTCCAAACGCTTAGAGGAAAGGCCGGCGCAGCGGTGCTGATGGCGGCACTCTGTTTCGCGGCATTTACGCCCGTATTCGCTCAAGTTGCGGCGCCGAACAGCGAGCTCATCGTCGCCCGCATCGCTGTCAAGACCGATGCCGACATGCGGAGAGTAATGGACCTCGGGCTCGACCTGATGGAATATCGCGAGGGCGACGACCTGATCTTTATCACCACCGCTGCACAGATCGCGGAATTGCAGAGGTCGGGATTTGACGTGCGGCCTGATAAAAAATTGACCGCCGAACTGCCCCGTAACGGCGTCGAGACGTTCAACGGCGGTTATCGTACCGTCGAGGAAACGTACGCATTCCTCAACCAGATGCAGGCTTCCTACCCGAACCTCGCCCGCGTTTTCACCTACGGCGACAGTTGGCTCAAGGTGCAAAACCCGGTGAACGGCTACAAGTTGACCGGAATCACGCTAACCAGCCAGAGTTCCGACCGACGGCCAAAGCCCACATTCCTGCTTCAAGCCGGACTTCACGCCCGCGAACTCGTTCCGCCGGAACTTGCGACCAGGTTCATCTCTTATCTGCTTACGAATTACGGCATCGATGCCGACGCCACCTGGCTGCTCGACGAACACAGGATAGTCGTGATCCCGATCATGAATCCCGACGGGCGAAAGATCGCCGAGACCGGTGCGTTAAAGCGTAAGAACATGAACAATCTCTCGGGCAGCTGTACGACCGTGACCACCGGAATTGACCTCAATCGCAACTATTCGTTCCGTTGGGGCATCGTCAATCCGCCGACCGAACCGTGCGGCGAGACCTTTCCGGGCCTTACCGCCGCTTCCGAGCCTGAGATCGCGTACCAAGAGGCTCTGATCGCGACGCTTTTCCCCGACCAGCGAGGTGCCCCGCGTAACGAACCTGCACCCATTGATGCTACGGGTGCTGTCCTCGACATGCACTCGACCGGGAATCTCATACTCTATCCTTGGGGTGAAGATACCCTGCCTCCGCCAAACCCGCAGATCGTTACCCTTGCCAGAAAAATGGCCGCTTACAACGGCTACAATCCGATACAAGGCGTCAATTTGTATCCGACCAGCGGCTCGGCGAAAGATTATGCCTACGGCGAACTGGGTGCTGTTTCGATGACGATGGAGATCGGCAACGGCTCAGGCACTTGCGGCGGATTCATGCCCGCTTACACATGCATCGAGGGCGGCGGTACGGCGGGAAACTTTTGGAGCAAGAACCTGCCCGTCCTGCTCTACATGGCAAAAACCGCAAGAACGCCGTACATGATTGCGGAAGGCCCGACCGCCGAGACACTGACGATCACAGCGCTTTCTACAGCGTCATTCAGGTTTCGTGCGCAGTTCAGCGACGAGTTCAACGGCGGGCAGCCTATCGCTGCCGCCGAGGCCTATCTGAATACGCCGCCGTGGCGTGGCGGTACGCCGATAGCTATGACGCCTGAGGACGGCAGCTTTAACAGCATGAACGAATACGCCCTCGCCACGTTCAACATCCGCAGCGGAACGCACATTATTTATGTCCGGGCACGCGACACGGCGGGAAATTGGGGTTCCGTAAAGGCCGTCTTTAAGACTGATGGCCTATGGCCGGCAGGCTAGTATTCCGGTACAGATCGTTCGCTCTAACAATAGTTGCGGCAGGTATGCGTTACTGCCGCCCTTTCTTTTTGTGCAAAGTTCCCGGCGGCAGAAATATGCAGGTTTACGGACTGCACGCAATCTTGACAAAAAAATAATGTTTTGAGATTATTGGGTTTATGGTTGGCAACGTCAAAGCATTGCAGCAGGGTGGTTTATGAAAATTTCGGCGCAAGAGGAATATGGGCTTCGGTGCCTAGTTCAGTTGGCAAATCTGAAGGATGGCGAATCGCTTACTCTGCCGCAGATAGCTGAGCTCGAGGGCATCTCGACGGCGAACGCCGGCAAGCTGATGTGGCTGCTCAACAAAGCGGGCTTTGTTAATTCGACCCGCGGGACGAAAGGCGGCTATTTTCTCGCACGCCCTGCCGGTGAGATATATCTGAACGAGATCATAAAAGTGCTGGACGAGGATGTTCTAAGCTCACATTGTGAGGGCTACACGGGCGTGCTCGATACGTGTGTGCACACGGGCGATTGCGGCATACGGCCGGTCATCGTCGGCCTGCACGAGATCGTCGAGAACGCTCTCTCTCGGATCACGCTCGCTCAGTTGGTGGGTTCTGAGAAAACGGTAGATGCGATGTTCCATCAGATACAGGGAATCCACAGGACGATAGAGCCGCAGAGGATCTGAGTTTTGCGAACACGTTGATATTGGTGCGGCGAATAGTTTTATTTCAAGCAAGGGTACAGGTATGAAAAGGGATCTTGCAGTTATCTTTTCGGTCATGATCTTGGCGATCGGCGGTTTTGCACAGGCATCGGCCGAAAATGCCGCATTGGAAGCGGAGATGAAAAAGTTCATCGGATCCATTGAAAAGCGAGACACGACCGTCTTCCTGAGCTACATTTCGCCGGAAAAGGGCCTTAGGATCATGAACACCATCGATCAGGGCGAAGAGGGCAACATGGACAACCCAATGCTCGATTCGACGCTGACCTACAAGGAACTTGCCGACGATCTGAAGAAGAAAGGTGATCTTTATCAGGGCATTTTCAAGCCCTCGGAAGACAGTCCGAATTTTCACGATGCATTTGCCAAGCGAACTGAGAAATGGGTGCTCGTCGCGGGCAACAAATTTCAATTAGTTGACGCAGAGACAGGTAAGCCGAATAACGCTTTCTATGTGAAATGGGAAAAGCAGGGCGATAACTGGCATGTGACAGAGGTCGGCCGGCTGATCTCGTAGAACGCGATAGCCCGAGTCAAGAATCATTATGTCGACAGCAGCAGAATTACTACAGAATCGCGAATACAAGTACGGATTCGTCACCGATATCGAAACGGACATTATCCCGAAAGGATTGTCCGAGGACACGGTCCGTCTGATCTCGCAAAAGAAGAACGAGCCCGAGTGGATGCTTGAGTTTCGCCTGAAGGCGTATCGCCAATGGCTGAAAATGGAGCAGCCCAAGAATTGGCCGAACTTTGAATATCCTGAGATCGATTTTCAGAATATCTCGTACTATGCGGCACCGAGGCAAGAGCCGACAAAGGCGTCGATGGACGAGGTCGATCCGGAACTGATCAAGACGTTTGAGAAGCTTGGCATTCCGCTTTCTGAGCAGAAGATGCTTGCAAATGTGGCGGTGGATGCTGTTTTCGATTCGGTCTCGGTCGCGACGACATTCAAGAAAAAGCTGCTCGAAGCCGGCGTGATATTTTGCTCTTTTACAGAGGCGGTCGAGGAATATCCTGAGCTGATCCAGAAATATCTCGGTTCGGTCGTGCCCGTCGGCGACAACTATTACGCCGCCCTGAACTCCGCCGTTTTCTCGGACGGTTCGTTCGTTTACATTCCGAAAGGCGTTCGGTGCCCAATGGAGCTATCGACATATTTCCGCATCAATACGCAGGAATCGGGGCAGTTTGAACGCACCTTAATTGTTGCAGAAGAAGGCGGTTACGTCGCCTATAATGAGGGCTGCACGGCGCCTCAGTTCGATACGAATCAGCTTCACGCGGCTGTTGTCGAGCTCGTCGCATTGGACAATGCCGAGATCAAGTATTCGACCGTTCAGAACTGGTACGCCGGTGACGAAACGGGCAAGGGCGGCATTTATAACTTCGTAACGAAACGCGGAGCCTGCCGCGGTGTGAATTCGAAGATCTCGTGGACGCAGGTCGAGACGGGCTCGGCGATCACCTGGAAATATCCATCGGTGATACTGCAGGGCGACAATTCGATCGGTGAATTTTACTCGGTCGCGCTCACTAACAACGCCCAGATCGCCGACACGGGCACGAAGATGATCCACCTCGGCAAGAACACAAAGTCGACGATCGTCTCAAAGGGCATCTCGGCCGGCCGATCGAACAATTCGTATCGCGGACTCGTCAAGGTGATGCCGAAAGCCGACGGAGCACGCAACTATACGCAGTGCGATTCGATGCTGATCGGCGGCCGGTGCGAGGCGAACACGTTCCCTTACATCGAGGTGATGAATAACACCGCCCGCGTAGAGCACGAGGCGACCACATCGAAAATTTCTGAAGAACAGCTTTTCTATCTGCAGCAGCGAGGGCTTTCGCAAGAGGACGCCGTTTCGCTGATCATTAACGGTTTCTGTAAAGAGGTCTTCCGCGAACTGCCGATGGAATACGCGGTCGAAGCACAAAAGCTGCTCGGGCTCAAATTGGAAGGCAGCGTCGGCTAGATCAATTTAACCACCGAGAGCACAGAGAACGCAGAGGCTCGTTTGGTTGGGCTCCGCGTCATCTTCTGTGAAGAGAATTTATGTTGCTTGAAGTAAAAGACCTGCATGCAGGCATTGACGGAAAAGAGATATTGAAGGGCCTGAATCTGCGTGTGCAGAAAGGCGAGGTACACGCGATCATGGGGCCGAACGGCTCCGGCAAATCGACGTTGTCAAAAGTGCTCGCGGGGCATCCTTCGTATGAAGTGATGTCGGGCGAGGTGATCTATGAGGGCAAGAATTTGCTCGAAATGGACCCCGACGAGCGCGCACGCGACGGCGTTTTTATGGCGTTCCAGTATCCGGTCGAGGTGCCGGGCGTGTCGAATTCGCAGTTCCTGCGGCTCGCCTACAACGAGAAGATGAAGCACACTGGCGGCGAGGAGCTCGACCCGCTGGAATTCAACGACTATCTGAAAGAAAAGGCGAAGATCGTCGAAATGGACCCGCAATTTTTCAAGCGTTCGGTGAACGAAGGCTTTTCGGGCGGCGAGAAAAAGCGCAACGAGATACTGCAGATGGCCGTGCTCGAGCCGAAGCTCGCCATTCTTGACGAGACCGATTCGGGCCTCGACATCGACGCTCTTCGCATCGTCGCCGAAGGCGTCAACAAGCTCCGTTCGGCGGACAACGCCATCATCCTCGTTACGCATTACCAGCGTCTGCTCAACTACATCCAGCCGGATTTCGTCCACGTTCTCGCAAACGGCAAGATCGTCAAAGAAGGCGGCAAAGAGCTTGCCCTCGAACTCGAAGAAAAGGGCTACGACTGGGTCAAGGCCGCCGGAAACTAGCGCGTGACCGAGAAAGCGAACAGAAGCGGCAATGCGGTGCTAGTCGCCATTTGGGCGGCGGCATTGCTTGTCGTTTTCACGGCTTTTCGTTTCGATGACATTCTGAAGCTGCCGTCGCTGGTCGGCAACCTCGGCGGCGGGCCGCTGTTCGGCAGCGGGATCGCAGATTCATTTGCCGCTGTGGTCGCGGCGCTTGTTATCGGCTTTTCGTGGTTTTGTCTCGGCAGTTTCATCTATAGTTTTATTCCTGCTTCTGATGATCGGGCCTCATCTTTCGAGATGGATATAGCGAAAAAAGCCGCTCTCGGAGCTGCCGCATTTTCGCTTGTTTGGTTCTTTCTGGGACTCGCGGGGCTGTACAACAGCATCGCCGCGTCGTTCAGCGTTCTGTTCGGATTTCTTGCAGGAGTTTATGCTTTCACGCGAAAGAAGGGCACGAAAGCATCGCTGCAAGATGACGGAGACCGCTCGCCGTTCATCATAGTTCTGAAAGTTCTGATAGCGGTGCCGCTGCTTCTTTCGCTGATCTCGTCGCTCGCTCCGCCGACCGCTAAAGACACGCTGCTTTATCATTTCTCGGTCCCGAAACAGTTCATCGCACAGGGCGGCAATGCTTTCATCGAGGGCAACATCGCGAGCTATCTTGCGTTGGGAACTGAGATGCACGTCGTTTGGGCTCGTCTGCTCGGCGGCTTCATTAGCGAACGTGCGGCCGAAGCTGCCGGCGGTGCGGTGCTGTGGCTTTTTTTTCCGCTGCTGCTCGCGGCGGTTTACGGCTGGGCCCGCGAAGAAGGAATTTCGAAACCGTGGTCGTTATTGGCTACTGCATTGGTCGCGTGCATACCGACGGCGTATCACGTGGCGGCGAGCGGCTACGTAGATCTGGCATTGTCGCTGTTCGTCGTGCTGGCGGCTCATTCGCTGCTGAATTGGCTGTGGACAGGCAGCACAAGGTCGGCGATATTGCTTGGAATCTTCTTGGGTGCGGCGTTGTCGATAAAGCTGACAACGGTGTTCGTGATCGCGGCATTCGTTTTGATCGTCCTGTTGCGGGCTAGGCAGAATAAGGATGGGCAAGCTGGCAGCCTGCGGTCCGGCGGGGCGGGCAGGTTTGTACTCACCGGATTTGGGGCGTTGTTGTTGGCGGGCGTCATTGCGTCGCCGTGGTATCTGCGGACTTGGGCCGAAACGGGCTCTCCGGTGTTCCCTTTTTATATGAGCATCTTGCCGGGCGAGGCTCCCGGCTGGGACGTCGAGCGGTCGAACCTTTTTCAGGGGATGAATTCGCAATACGGCGGCGTCCAAACTCATCCGGAAAACTATCTGATCGCACCGCTGCGCATTTCGCTTGCGGCGCAGCCTGAGGACGCGAACCTTTACGACGGCGTCATCGGTGCGATGTTTATCATCGGGCTGCCGTTGGTGCTGTGGGCCGCCTGGAAACGCGAACTTGCGGACGGTGTCGGATCGCTGCTCATAGTCGTGGGCGTCGTGTATCTTTTCTGGCTTTTCTCAAGCCAGCAACTGCGTTATCTGCTGCCGATAATGCCGCTGCTTGCGATAGCTATAGCATCGGCCGCTGACAAGTTGAAAGATGGAGCGATGCGCAACGCCTGGAAGTATTCACTTACGGCGGCGTCCTTTATTGCGGTGCTGACGGCGCTCGCGTGGTTCTCGATGAAGGCACCGCTGCGGGTGGCGTTCGGCGGCGAAACGACCGGAGTTTATCTAACGAGAAATCTCGATCATTACAGCTACTACTCGTGGCTGAATAGCGAGAGCGGCGGCGACGAAAAGACGTGGCTCATCAATATGCGCCGCGATACGTATCACATCGAGCGTCCCATTTTTTCCGACTACATCTTTGAGGATTGGACGCTGAGAAAGATGGTTTGGGACGCACGTTCGGCGGAAGACCTGCGGCAAAGGACGCGCGAGATGGGCGTGAATTATGTTCTGGCGAGGCACGATTTTTTGTTCAACTACGACCGCACAACACTCGTCGACGACCGAAAACCCCGGCCCGAGAATGAGGCGAAACTGAAGATCGCTAAGGAATTTTTGCTGGACCCGGCGCGGACCATTCGTGCTGACGAGAAGTTCAGCCTGATAAGGATCGATAAGTGAAATGACATCAGCAACGATGGAAACTCTTTTTGGACAATGTTTTAGGGACAGCATCGCGTCGGAAAAGGATGTGATGGTAAAGGCTCTGCGCGAGGAAGCATTCTCGTATTACGCGGCGACCGGTTTCCCGACGCCGAAGGACGAGGACTGGAAATATACCAATGTCGCCGAGATCGCGAAAGGCGAGTGGCCGTGTACGCAGATGCGCACGCAGCTTCCGGACGACGACCCGCGGCCGCGTGTGATGCTCGAGAATTTTCGTTTCGGGCGCAACGGTTTTACGGCTCTGAATCTCACATTCGCGGATCTTTCTGTCGTCGTTATTCCGCGTGAGACGAGCGTCGCGGAGCCCATCGAACTAGACCTTTCCGCCGCTGAGGGCGAGATGGCGTCGCCGCACGTGATCGTCATTGCCGAAGCAGGAAGCAAAGCCACGATCGTCGAGACATATAAAAGCGGCGGCCGCGGGCTGATGAATTCGGCGGTGCAGATCGTCGTCGAGGAGAACGCCAACCTGACGCATTATCGTGTGCAGAAAGACGCGGCGGACGCCTACAACTACGGCGTGACGGAAGTTACGGTCGGCCCTTCGGCACGGTACGACCTGACCAATATCAATCTCGGCGGTGCCATTTCGCGGCACGACATCGACGCTAAGCTGATCGCTGAGGGCGGCGAGATCTGGGTGGACGGGCTGTATATCCTGTCGGGTTCACAGCATCACGACACGCATTCCAGCATCGACCACACCGTGCCGAACTGCAATTCGCATCAGACATACAAGGGTGTGCTCGACGGCAGTTCTCGGGGCGTTTTTAACGGCAAGGTCTTTGTCCGCGAAAACGCGCACGGCACCGACGCACAGCAGCAGAACAAAAATCTTCTGCTGTCGAACGATGCCCGCGTCGATACGAAACCGCAGCTAGAGATATTCAACGACGACGTGAAATGCTCGCACGGAGCGACCGTTGGCCAGCTGGAGGACGAGGAGATGTTCTATCTGCTGACGCGCGGCCTGCCCGAAACGCTCGCACGCAACCTTCTGACGTACGGTTTCGCCGAAGAGATCATCAACAAGATCGAGATCGAGTCGATCAAAAGCGAGCTTGATGCGATGGTGCTGAACCGGCTGAATACGGTGATCTAACCACAGAGGACACAGAGAGCACAGAGGGCAGGAAATGGAGTTGAACTCAGTCACCGAAGCGATCATCGGCGCAGCGATCGAGGTTCACAAAGCACTTGGCCCCGGCCTGCTGGAAAGTACTTATGAGGTTTGTTTGCTGCATGAGCTTGGAAAGCGAGGTCTGAAAGTCGAAAAGCAGGTGCCTATTCCTGTTGTGTACGACACGGTCAGGCTGGATGCCGGATACCGAATTGACCTGCTTGTTGAGGACGAGGTGATCGTCGAATTAAAGGCGGTCGATACGCTGCATCCGATCCATGAGGCGCAACTGATCTCTTATTTGAAATTGAGCAATAAGAAGATCGGTTTGCTCATCAATTTCAACGTTAAGCTCTTGAAAAACGGCGTAAAGAGGATCGCTAATTGAAACCCTCTGTGTGCTCTGTGCTCTCTGTGGTGATGTGAATTTATGACTTGGGATGTAGAAAAAATAAGGCGGGATTTTCCGGTGCTGTCGCGTGAGGTGAACGGCAAGCCGCTGGTTTATTTGGATAACGCGGCTTCGTCGCAGGTGCCGCAGATGGTGATAGACCGCGGTTCGAAATACCTTGAAGAGGAGCATTCGAATGTTCATCGCGGTGTGCACTATTTGTCGCAGCACGCGACAAACGCATTCGAGGCGGCGCGTGAAAAGGTAAAGCGTTTCATAAACGCACGCGAGGCGGCTGAGTGTATTTTCGTCCGCGGCTGTACGGAGGGCGTCAACCTTGTCGCGCATTCCTACTGCAAAGGCTTCGTCAACGAAGGCGACGAGATCCTCGTCTCGCAAATGGAACATCATTCGAACATCGTTCCGTGGCAGGTGGCAGCCGCCGAACGCGGTGCCCGCGTGCGTGTGATCCCGATAAACTCAACCGGCGAGCTTGTCATCGAGGAATACGAGGCGATGCTGAACGAGAGGACAAAAATTGTCGCCGTTTCCCACGTTTCAAACAGTCTCGGTACGGTCAATCCTGTCAAGGAAATGATCACGACCGCGCATAAATACGGCGTGCCGGTGTGCGTGGACGCGGCGCAGAGCGTACCGCATTTTCCGGTTGATGTGCAGGACCTCGATGCTGATTTCTTTGTTTTTTCGGGGCACAAGATGTTCGCCCCGACCGGCAGCGGTGTCGCCTATGGCAAGCGGGAATGGCTGGACAAGATGCCGCCCTATCAGACAGGCGGCGGCATGATCCGCACCGTCAGTTTTGACGGCACGACGTATGCGGCGATACCCGAAAAATTCGAGGCAGGCACGCCCGCCATCGCCGCAGCGATCGGATTAGGTGCGGCGATCGACTACCTGAACGCACTTGATTTCGAGGCCGCTGCCGCATATGAACACGAGTTGCTCGAATACGTCACATCGCGGCTAGCGGACATCGAGGAAGTAACGATCATCGGTACAGCCGCACAAAAAGCAAGCGTGCTGTCGTTCACCATCGACGGCATTCATCCGCACGACATCGGCACAATTCTCGATCAGCAGGGCATCGCGATACGTGCCGGACACCACTGCGCTCAGCCGGTGATGAACTTTTTTGACGTTCCCGCGACGGCACGCGCGTCGTTCGCTTTTTACAACACGCGCGAAGAGATCGATAAACTTGCCGACGCCATTCAAAAGGTCATCGAAGTTTTTGCATAACAGGCGGCTGGGGCGAACTTGGTGTAATATGTGAGTGAGATCACACCATGCAGGCCGGCTTGGATAGGATAATCGCCTTATGAAAACAGACCTTGAGATCGCCCAGAGTGCAAGACTTCGCCCCGTTGTTGAGATCGCTGAACAGCTCGGACTCGGCCCCGACGACATAGACCTTTACGGCAGCCCGTATATCGGCAAGGTGCGGTTGGACGTGCTGGAAAAGTTCAAAGACCGCCCGAACGCCAAATACATCGACATCTCTGCCATCACGCCGACGCCGCTCGGCGAAGGCAAATCGACGACGCTGATCGGGCTCGGCCAGGCGATGAAGCACCTCGGCAAGCGATCGGTGATAACGCTGCGGCAGCCTTCGCAGGGGCCGACATTCGGCATCAAGGGCGGCGCGGCCGGCGGCGGCATGGCGCAGGTCGTGCCGATGGAGACATTCAACCTGAATCTGACCGGCGACATCCATGCCGTTACGGCCGCGAACAACCTGCTCGCCGCGATGATCGATAACCGGCTGCTTCGCGGCAATCCGCTGAACATCAATCCGCACAGCATCACGTGGAAACGCGTAGTTGATACGAATGACCGTGCTCTGCGAAAGATCATCGTCGGCCTCGGCGGCCGCATGGAAGGCGGCATTCCGCGGGAGACGGGTTTTGATATCACCGTCGCCTCAGAGGTGATGGCGATACTCGCCCTGACGACGTCGTTGCAGGATATGCGAACGCGTTTCGGCCGCATCGTCGTCGGCATGACGCACGACAAAACGCCCGTCACCGCTGAAGAGATCGGCGCCGCCGGTGCGATGACGGTGCTGATGCGTGACGCCATTCGACCGACGATAATGCAGACGCTGGAGAATACGCCGGCACTCGTCCACGCAGGCCCGTTCGCTAATGTCGCACACGGCAACAGCAGTATCCTCGCGGATCTGCTGGGCGTAAAGATGGCTGATTATCTGATGACCGAATCGGGTTTCGGCGCGGACATCGGCGCAGAGAAATTCTTCAACATCAAATGCCGATATTCGGGCCTCAAGCCCGACGCCTGCGTGATCGTGGCGACCATCAGAGCTCTGAAATCGCACAGCGGAAAATTCAAGATCGTCGCGGGCAAACCTTTGCCGCCTGAAATGCTCGAATGCAGCGTTGCGGACGTTGAGGCAGGGGCGACAAATTTGCGCAAACAGATCGAGAACGTCCGCCTGCACGGTGTGACGCCCGTCGTCGCCATCAACGCTTTCGAATCGGACCACGCGGAAGAGATCGAGGCCGTCAAACGCATCGCCGTCGAGGCGGGAGCGCTCGGAGCGGCTGTTTCGACGCATTGGGCGGACGGCGGCAAAGGGGCCATCGAGCTTGCGGAAATGGTGATCGCCGCGGCCGACGAGCCGAACGAATTCAAATTCCTCTACGACCTCGATCAACCGATCAAATCAAAGATCGAGACCATCGCGACGAAGATCTACGGTGCGGCGGACGTGCGCTTCGAGCCGTTTGCCGAACAGCAGATCGCATCGTACGAGGCGAATGGTTTCGGCAATCTGCCGATCTGTATGGCGAAAACGCACCTTTCCCTGAGCCACGACCCGAAGCTGAAAGGTGCTCCGTCGGGCTTCACATTGCCCGTCCGCGAGGTGCGTGCGAGCGTCGGTGCGGGCTTTATTTATCCTATCTGCGGCGATATGCGCACGATGCCGGCTCTGCCCGAACACCCGGCGGCCGAACGCGTGGATATCGACGAGAACGGGAACGTGGTTGGGCTATTTTAGATGTCAGAACTGAACGAGCTATATCAGGAGACCATCCTGGAACACAACAAGAATCCGCGGAATTTCCGCGAGATCGATGATGCGGACAAGACCGCGTTCGGCAACAATCCGCTTTGCGGCGATGCACTGCAGGTCTTTGTGAAAATGGACGGCGATACGGTCGCTGACGTCGCATTCAAAGGCTCAGGCTGCGCCATTTCGAAAGCTTCGGCGTCGATGATGACGCAGGCCGTGAAGGGCAAAACTCGTGAAGAGGCCGACAAGCTTTTTGACGAATTTCACCGTATGGTCACGGGCGAGCTTGATATTGAATCTGACGAAAATCACCTCGGCAAGCTGCGGGCGTTCGCCGGAGTGCTCGAATTCCCGGCGCGTGTCAAATGCGCCAGCTTGAGCTGGCATACTCTCACCGCCGCTCTGCACGATTCCGGCGAGGCATCGACCGAATGATGATGCGCGATATCGAAACACGCGATGATATTGAGAGGCTGATGCGTGAATTCTATTCGGTCGCTATGACCGACGCCGAGATCGGCCATCATTTCGTAGAGCTCGATCTGGAAGAACATCTGCCGAAGATCGTCGATTTCTGGGAAAAGGCACTTTTCGCCCGGCCCATTTATTTCAACAATCCGCTCGCCGTTCATCAGAAACTGCACGAAAAGGTCCCGATGACGACCGAACATTTCCGCCGCTGGGTTGAGATCTTCGTCGAAAAGGTTGACCTGTTGTTTGTAGGAGAGGCCGCAGAGGCCGCCAAATTCAAGGCCCGTATGGTCGCAGACAGCTTTGACCAGCGGCTTAATCTTGACTCGCGGTTTCATCAGGTCGATATTTCGCGACAGACGCGTTGAAGCTTTCCATTTGACCGGCTTCCCACGCAGATCCCTTTCCCAACTCCCTTTTCAATATTTCTGCGGCGATCGGAACAAGACCGGCAACGGCTCCTGCGTCCAAAGGAAGGATGCGTGTGCGGCGGGCGAGGACGTCTTCGACGGTACGAGCCATTTCATCGCGGACGGCGCGTTCAATGTCGCCGGTGGTGTAAGGAAAGTCGGGATGCAGCGTCTCGCCTGCTGCGTATTGCGGCGCCGAGATCGCCAGGTCTTTAGTAACGCATTTTCTCCTTTCCAGGCCGCCGATGTCGGCAGCTTTGTTGACCGCGTCCTGAGCCATGCGGCGATATGTCGTCCATTTTCCGCCAGTGATCGTGACGAGTCCGTTCGGGTCGATGAAGAGTTCGTGTCCGCGAGAAAGCTTTGATGTCGCCACATTTGCCTGAGTTCTTATCAGCGGCCTGATGCCTGCCCAAGACGACAGAATGTCGGCACGCGTCGGCTTTTCGGTGAGATATTTCCCGGCTGTCTCGAGCACGAAATCGATCTCAGCTTCCATCGGTCGCGGATCGAATGACGCCGAATTTACCGGCGTGTCGGTCGTCCCAATCAAAGTATGGCCGAGCCAAGGAATGCAGAAAAGCACACGGCCGTCGGCGGTTTTCGGGATCATTATCGCGGCGTCGGCCGGCAGAAATCTCTTGTCCAGCACGATATGAATTCCCTGCGAATATGTTGTCGTCGGCTCGGCATTGTTGTCGGCGATGCTGCGAATTTCGTCGCAGAAAACACCCGCTGCGTTGATGACCGACCGAGCGTTCACGGTGTATTCGGCGTTCGTCTCCGAATCGCGAAAAACAATTTCAAAGCCGATCACTTTTGATCCGCCGATGCTTTCGACCGATGCATAGTTCACGATGCACGCACCTCGCCGCGACGCCTCACAGGCCATATCTATCAGCAGCCGGGCGTCGTCAAACTGCCCATCGGTGTAAACGACGCCGCCCGAAAGCCCGTCTTGAACAACGGTCGGCAATCGCTTGATGGTCTCAGCACGCGAGATCATCTTGGAGCCGCCTATACCGTGAAAGCCGGCGAGCAGATCATAAACTTTCAGCCCGATGCCGTAGAAAAGCTCGTCGCGAAGGCCATAGCACGGAATGACGAAGTCGAGTTTGTGTGCGGCGTGCGGTGCGTTCTTTAGAATGATCGAGCGTTCACGCAGTGCCTCGCGGACGAGCGAGATGTCGCCCTCACGAAGGTAGCGGACGCCGCCGTGTATCAGCTTTGTCGAGCGGCTCGACGTACCGCTGCCGAGGTCGTATTTTTCTAACAGAAGAACATCATAGCCGCGTGACGCCGCATCCAGCGCGCAGCCGACGCCCGTCGCACCGCCGCCTATCACAACGATATCCCACGCCGCCGTGCGTTCGGCGATACGTTCTAAATTCTCTCCGCGGTTCATTCTTTCCGGTCTTGATTCTGCACTAAACGGACGGCGTCGGGCAATTGCGCCTCTTGAACTCTTCGGCGGTTCAGACGATAATCAGCGACGAAATGAGCGAAACATCAGATAACAAAAACGGCTTCTTTTCTGAGGTCGGGCATATTCCGATCGCAGTGACCGTTGTGATCTTTATCGCGACCGGTATAACGCTCGCCGTGATGGGCCGCGTTATTTGGTGTAAAGAGGGCGACCCTGCACCGTGGTCGTGGGACATCTGGACAACGCACAATTCCCAGCACCTCGTCGATCCGTATGCCTTCACTCATGTTCTGCACGGCATACTTGAATTCTGGCTGATCGGCCTGGTCTTCTATTTCCTGCCGCTCGGCTGGCGGTTTTCGCTGGCCATTCTGATCGAGAGCATTTGGGAGGTTGCCGAAAATTCGCCAGCGATCATCGAACGATATCGAACCGTTACTTTGTCGCTCGATTATTTCGGAGATTCAGTAATGAATTCGCTTGCCGACATCGTCGCCTGCGCGCTTGGGTTCTGGATCGCTTTCAAGATAGGTTTCGTCCGCTCACTGCTTCTATTCCTCGCTACCGAGGCCTTCCTGATCGCATGGATCCGCGACAGCCTGATCCTAAATATAATAATGCTGTTGTATCCGCTGGAAGCGATCAAAGCGTGGCAAATGGGCGGGCAATAAGGCGAAAGGCAAAAGGAAGAAACTGATTGAGGCAACAAGTAATGATGGGAGCGGATAACGATAAAACTTACGATATTCGTGAGCGAGCGTTTTAGTTCGCGGTCAGGATCGTGAAACTCTGCCAATTTCTTTCAACGAAAACTGAGGTCAACCGGATCCTGATAAATCAACTTTTCGCCGCCGGAACATCGATCGGGGCTAATCTTGAAGAGGCGGGCTCCGGGGAAACGGGCAAGGACTTCATACATAAAAACTCTATTTCTCTTAAAGAAGCCCGAGAAACAGGATATTGGTTACGCCTCTTGCAAACCTCTTACAAGCTTCCGCCAGGAATCGTCAAAGGCATTACTGAATTGACCCAAGAAGCAGATGAGCTTTCGAGAATAGTCGGTAAGATAATCGTCAATAAGATGAACAATCTTGGACGATGAATTTTGCCTTTTGCCTTACTACTTTTGCCTTTATCATCTTTCGCCGCGAGCGGCTTCGACCTGTGATTGCAGATCAACGGCGAGTTTTCGCGAGCTCGGCTGGTCAAATGTCTCGGTCCAGCGCAGGGCTTCGTCGAGAATGCGGAGTTGATATTCACGCCAATCAGCTTTGCCTGCGACCGAGCCGAGTTCGCCTTTGTAATATGCGGTTCTGGGCGGGCGGACCATGTCGGTCACAGATGTATCGACCGACAGCATCATCGTCGGAATGCCGCTTGCCTCGATGACTCGTGCGACGATGCCGAGAGTCTGATGGCAGAGCCGCGACGCAGGGATCAAAAGAGCCGCCTGAGTGTTGTAGCGGTGCAGGCGTTCGGCAATGCGTGGGCCGATGTCATTGGCGACGGCCGCGGCGTTGGGTATCCAAGGGCTCAGGCTCCACCAAACCTGATTCAGCGATCCGATAACGGAATTCTCCTGATATTCGAGCAGGCGTTCGATCGGGATCTGCACGTTGCGGTCTGCCATGACCGCAGCCGGATCATAGCCTTTCGCCGCGAAGCGCAGGTCGGCTGCCTCGACCTCGACGGGAATCTCGCGGAAATTCAGATCGCCATCGCGCGACGCGAGGTCAAACGGATCCGTGCCGTCGATATACGCTCCGGCGGAAGAGATGAGCGCCAGATTCAGCATTGGCAGAGCCCTGCGGACAGGCGTGAACGGAGCACGCACATTTTCCACGAACGGATATCCGCGAAGCTCTTCGTTCGCATTCCAATTGGCAAAACGCCTCTCAAATTCTTCGAGTTTTTCGATGACGTCCATATTTTCAGACCTTGAATTCCTTTGAAAAATCGTAAACATCGCCGGACTGTTCGGGTTTGCCGAAACGGCGGTTCGAGATAATGAAAAATGTTACCAATGCCGCCGCCATTCCCGCAAAGAGCACCCAGACCGAATATTCGTGCAGCATGTTGAACTGAACACGAAGCGGATCATCGACAGCGAGGTCGTCGATCGGCCCGCTCATCTGCGATCGGATCGATGACAGCCAAAAACCTATGACAAAATGCCCAATAGCGCATGCGGCAAATAGTAGCATCAACAAGATCCTTTCTGCCCACATCCACAGAGGCCTAACGCCGGACATGCCGAACAGTGTCGTCAAAAGCAACAGTCCTGATATCGCGATGCCGCAGTAATTCAGGACCGCGAGGGTGCTGTTCACGATCGAACCGGCCATTTCACGCTGGGGCAGAACGGCGAACGCACTTTGAGCGACCGCGATGAAAAACACGGCCGCACCGAGCCAGATCCCCAGCAATAGAAGCCGAATATCCGAAAAAAATTTCATCGAAAATAGCGCCGCCGCAAGGCTTAATTATCCTGCTTTTCGTGTGAAAGGGCAAAGAGAACGGCTTGTGAGCATCTGCGGCAGAGTATTCCCCACAAATACGCGAAGACAGCAAAGGCCGCAAAGTGACGCCGCATTTATACACGGGGCGATTTCGGTGATAATGAAAAGAGAGAAGATGAACGTCGCAGAAGGACTGGATCTGGCTACAAAAAGACTCGCGGCCGCGGGCGTAGCAAATGAGCGCCGCGAGGCGGTTTCGCTAATGATGCACGCTATCGGCAAGGACCGTACATTTCTGTATGCGCATCGTGAATATGTCCTGTCGGATGCCGATGAAAATAATTTTTCCGACTTTCTCGAAAGACGAGCGAACCGCGAACCGCTGCAATATATCATCGGAGTTCAGGAGTTTTACGGGCTTGAATTTGAGGTAACGCCCGACGTGCTCATACCGCGGCCGGAGACCGAGCTGCTGGCCGAACAGGGTTTGGAAATAATGGAAAGCGTGCCCGACGACCCTCGGTTCTTGGAGATCGGTGTGGGATCAGGCTGTATCAGCGTTTCTATATTGAAACATGTGCCAAACGCTCGTGCCGTCGCGGTCGATATCTCTCGGGCAGCCATTGCTGTCGCCGAGCGCAATGCCGTTCGCCACGGCGTTCGCGACCGCATCACGTTGATTCAAAGCGACGTTTACGAGAATGTGGAAGGCAAATTCCACTTGATCGTCTCCAATCCGCCATATATCCCCGACGAGGACATTGCCGATCTGATGAAAGAGGTTCGAGGTTTCGAGCCGCCGCCTGCATTGGCCGGAGGCAGCGACGGCCTCAGTATAATGCGTCGGATCATCGATGGAGCGCCCGATCATTTACACGAAGGAGGTGCCATTCTTCTCGAGGTCGGAGCGGGACAAGCGGGAGCCGTGGCATTGCTGCTCGATCGGAGCTTGTTCGCATTCGTACAGGTCCAAAATGATCTGGCAGGCATTGGCCGGATGGTCGGAGCCCTTCTTAAGAGAAAAACCAAAGACAAAAAGCAACCCTTCGTTTGCGGCGGCGCGGCACATTTTCGCTCGGACCGTCGTTCGGAGCCTCTGACAGATGAAGACTACGAGAGGATCTGCAATGAACTCAACGAACTTCACGGGCATAATTCGTGATCGACGACATCAAAATTCCTTGCTTTTAGAACTAAAATGAGGTTACTATCGTCTTACAAATAGCTGTAGTAATTTGAAAACACCGTGGTGGTCGCAAGTAGGCACTTGGACAGCAGTTTCAGGTTTAGAAGCCCATTACAGGGCCAGGCAAGTTAGGATCGGAGGTGATTTTGTGAAGGACATGCTTTATGCCATTTTGGCATTGGTTTCTGCGGTTCTCGCCGTTGTGATATTTCTTCAATATCGGGCCAGCGGAGAGCTTTGGCAGTTCGTGGTATTTATTGTTTTCCTTTTGGCGACTATCGGACTCGGTGGGCTTTTCCTGTCGGGCAGGGTGAACAAGACGGAGGACATCCATATCACGGAATAGCGACCGAACAGCGTTTCCGATGGGCTGCGTATTGTCGTACGAAAGGTTTCGGGGAAATTACCCGATGAACAGTTCGTCTTCTACGTAAACCCGGTCGATCTGTTTAGGGGCAGGGGCAAAGAGGACCTCGAGCCCCTTTCTCACACCCGCCATTATGGCAGCGATCTCGCGTGCCGGAACCACGATCTTTTGGTTCACGAATTCAGTGGTGTCCAGGACCTTGGCATGGGTTTGGTCTATAGACCGGCTGACCATGCCGACCTTGTCCTTTGCAGTGACGGCGGTTTCGCTGACCAGCATTTTCAGCTCGGCGACCTCATCCTTTATCAGCTCAGTTGATTCGGCAAGGTGCTTTGTGGCGACAGAGAGATTGCTGGAGACCTCAGTAAAATGCACGGATATCTCGCGCCCCTGAGCGCTGATGGCATCTACTTTGGTAATTAGCGGATCGACGCGAGCCTCTATGTTCCGCACCGTCGCTATCACCTTTCTCACCGTGACGGCGATGGCGATCAGAGCCGCCGCCATCACGATGAAACATACCGCTATGATGATCGACGAGACCATCATCCAAAACTGAGGATCACCAGCGTTCATATCTCGAATTTACTTTCCGTCGTCCTCTACGCTGTAGGTCGGACGGCCTTCTGCAATTGATTTAGGCTCGTTCTTACGTTTTTCGGCGGTGTATGCGTCCTTGCCGGCCTCGATGGCCGCTGCGAAAGGGTTCGCAGTACGGGCGGCCGCTGATTTTGCTTTTTCAGCAAATTCTTCAGCCTTTTCCGAAGCGGTCTCGAGGATATCCTCGGCCTTTTCCTTCGTCACTTCGTAATATTCACCCGCCTTTTCCTGCAGATGATGAGCGGCCTCTTTGCTTTTCTCCAGCCCTTTGCGGGAAGCCTCGGCAATGTCATGCCGCAGCTCTTCGCCGGATTTCGGAGCAAAAAGCAATGCGAGGATCGCACCGATGCCGCCGCCGACCAGCAAATAGGTCAATTTTGTCGCGGCGCTG
Source organism: Acidobacteriota bacterium (assembly GCA_016700075.1). NCBI lineage: Bacteria > Pseudomonadati > Acidobacteriota > Acidobacteriota bacterium. Next base: position 2,211,473 of record CP065000.1, read on the forward strand.
GTTTCGTCCCTGTTAAAATCGTTTCCCATAATGATTCCTCCTGTGCCTTTGCGACACAAATTATTACCATGTCTTATACGAACACTATAACAAAATCTGCCTGAAAGGGGCAATGAAATATTTCCGGCGATGCGGAAAATGCGAGTGTATATGCGATTTGCTACAATTCTCGTTTGACCTTTGTTATGGACCGAGAGCTGATACGCAACTTTTCGATCATTGCCCATATCGACCACGGCAAATCGACCCTCGCCGACCGCCTGCTGCAGTTGACGGGAGCGGTCGCCGAGCGCGATATGGAAGCGCAGCTGCTCGACGATATGGACCTGGAACGCGAGCGCGGCATTACCATCAAAGCGCATGCTGTCCGGCTGGATTACAAGGCAAAGAACGGCAAACAATACGTACTCAATCTCATTGACACGCCCGGCCACGTCGATTTTTCTTACGAGGTCTCGCGTTCGCTTTCAGCCTGCGAAGGAGCTCTGCTGGTGGTCGACGCTTCGCAGGGCGTCGAAGCTCAGACATTGGCAAATACATACCTTGCCATCGAGAACGACCTCGAACTCATTCCCGTACTGAACAAGATCGACCTGCCGTCAGCAGAACCCGACCGCATTAAGGAACAGATCGAGAGCATCGTGGGACTCGACGCGAGCGAGGCGGTCCTGACATCAGCAAAAACAGGTGCAGGCGTCGATGAGGTCCTCGAAGCAATTATCGAAAAAGTTCCTCCGCCAAAAGGCGACCGAAACGAGCCGCTGAAGGCGCTGATCTTCGACAGTTGGTATGACAGCTACCGCGGCGTTATCGTACTTTTCCGAATCATTGACGGCACGCTTAAGAAGGGCACAAAGATTCAGTTCTTCAATACCGGACGTGAGTATCTCGTTGAAACCATTGGGGTTAACCGGCCTAAGGCGACGCCGATAAACGAGCTCGGGCCGGGCGAGGTCGGCTTTATGACGGCTTCGATCAAGACGGTCGCGGACGTCCAGATCGGCGACACGATCACTGAGGCGGCAAATCCGACCAAGGAACCTTTCCCCGGTTTTCAGGAAGTAAAGCCGATGGTCTTTGCTGGGCTTTATCCTACCGATTCGGCGCAATACGAAGACCTCAGAGACGCGATGGAGAAGCTGCGGCTCAATGACGCATCGTTCTTTTTCGAACCGGAAAGCTCGACGGCTCTCGGCTTCGGTTTCCGCTGCGGATTTCTGGGCCTGCTTCACATGGAGATCGTTCAGGAGCGGCTGGAGCGAGAGTTCAATCTGGAGCTGATCACGACGGCGCCCGGCGTGCGGTACCGCGTGACGACGACCGACGGCGCCGTGCACGAGGTCGATTCGCCGTCGCAGCTGCCCGATCCGGCACGCATCGCAAAATTTGAAGAGCCGTTCATCGAGGCGACCATTCTTACCAATGAGGCGTTTCTCGGCGGCATTCTTCCTCTTCTCGATGAAAAACGCGGCATCCAAAAGCGCTTTGAATACGTGACGAAAGACCGCGTGATGCTGGTTTACGAGCTTCCGCTCAACGAGATCGTGCTCGATTTCTACGATCGGCTGAAGAGCGTGTCACGCGGTTACGCGTCGCTGGATTATCATCTGTCGGGCTATAAGGAAAGTAAGCTGGTGAAACTCGACATTCTCGTTTCGGGCGAGCCTGTCGATGCGCTTTCGCTGATAATGCACTCGGACACGGCACAGGCGAAAGGTCGCCTGCTGACCGCGAAGATGAAAGAGCTGATCCCGCGGCAGCTTTTCGAAGTGCCGATCCAAGCCGCCATCGGCAATAAGGTGATCGCCCGCGAGACCGTCAAGGCGATGGGCAAGAACGTGATCGCAAAATGCTATGGCGGCGACATCTCGCGTAAACGCAAACTTCTCGAAAAGCAAAAAGAAGGCAAGCGGCGTATGAAGAAGGTCGGCCGCGTTGAGATACCGCAGGAGGCATTTCTGGCAGTTCTGAAGGTCAATCAGGGCTAATTTCAGCCTCGCGCCCGTAAATTATTCTTTCGATCTCGCGCTTCCTGCTATAATTGCCGCATAATGACAAGGCGCAAAAACCTGTCTTGGAGGCAATTGTTCAAATGGCGGTATTACGACGCTTAACCTTTCTATTTCTTATTCTCTCCTTTACTTCTGTATATAGCACGGCTGCTGACGAAGCCGCGTCGAGCACGATAACAGGCCGGGTTTACGACCGGCAACGAAATCCGCTGCCCGATGTTGACGTCGAGCTGCTCGACGATCTATACCGCGTGATGATGAACGGCCGGACAAAAACCGACAGCTCCGGGCGATATCAGTTCAGCGGCCTGTCGAACGGCAACTATACCATCCGTGTTTTCGCATTTCGGTACGATCTGGAAGACCAGTCGATACCATTGGAGATAAACACCCAGAATATCCGCGGCGGCGAGGGAAGCGGTTATTTCACTCAGGATTTCTTTCTTTCGCCAAAACGCGGCAGCCTTGCTGCGGCAGAGACGGGAACTGTCTTTGCACAAGAGGTACCCGATGAGGCAAAGCGTCTGTATGGCGAGGCATTGAAGGAGTTCGAAGAAAAACGGCAGATCGAAGGCATCAACACGCTGAACCGAGCACTCAACATTTTCCCGAAATATTACGACGCACTTTATCGAGCGGGCAGAGAGATGTATGTTCTAGGACGCTATCGCGAGGCGGTCCCGTATTTTCTGCGTGCGGTCGAGGTGAATGAAAAGAGCGCCTACACACTGTATTACCTGGGCAATTGCTTCTATTTCATGGGCAAGGATTTTTACAAGGCGTCACAGACGGCTCTTTCACAGTCAGCAATTCTCGCACCCGGATCGGCTCAGGTTTTCTATTCGCTTGGCCGGACGCAGCGTGCGATGGGAAATTTTGCGGACGCCGAAAAGAACCTGCTGAACGCGAAACGCAATTCGAAACTGCCCGTGGCTGAGATACAGCGCGAACTTTCCCAGCTTTATGCGAACGACCTGAAGAAATTCGGCGAAGCGGCGGACGAACTCGAGCTTTACTTAAAAGCTTCGGGATTTGTCGGAAAGGAAGCCGAAGATATAAAGAGTAAGATCGCCGACCTGAGGAAAAAGGCAGGTAAGAAGACCGAATAGGCCTTTACCTTATTTATACGAACTAAATAGCCGCCGCATAGGCGGCTCTTTTGTTGCGCATAAAAAGGCCCGCCTCCGAAGAAGCGGGCCAAGAGAGTACCGTTTCTATTTCAATTAGAAGTAGAAGCGGAAACCGAAGCGAACATCACGCGGTCCCTGGAATTCATTTGCCAGGCCATACGTGTTGAGTGTGCGGCTCGCCAGAGCAGTATTCGGGCTGTTGATGTAATTCAGAACGAACTGGCGGATACCCGGGCCATTGAAAATGGTCTGGAATACTGCCGCTTCCGTGCCGCAGGTCGTACAACCGGCTGCCGCCGTGCTTAGCGTAGCAGCGGTAAAGTTCACCGAGCTAATGTTTGTCTGCACGCCGGTAACATTTTTTTCATCGAAGAGATTGCGGAAATCAACAAACGCTTCGAGCGTGTAGCGAGCATCACGACCAAATTTGTAACGGTGATTGATCGAAAGATCGGTCTCCGTAAACATTTCCGTACGGCCGAGGTCGCCGCGTCCGTTAAGGATCGTGGTGCCCAGGCTGTACAGGTTGTAGATGGTCGTGAGCGGCGTACCCGACTGGACCACAGTGAAGGCCGAAACTGACGTCCTGTGGATGTTGTTGTTCTTCCAGTCGAACGTGTAGCCGCCGTATGCCTTGAAGACATGCGGGCGATCCGTAGCGAGAAGTCCGTTGTCAGGATCTCCGTCCGCGGTAAAGCCGAGGGGCGGAAGGTCGAAGAAACGGTTCACGTTCGGGCTCGTACGTCCTGCTTCATCAGAGCTGGCCAGACCGGAGTAGTTTCCGAAGAGACGGCTCCAAGTGTAGCTGCCGCTGAAGAAGTATTTCGTAGCACGCCTGTCGAGGCGAACCTCGACCGCTTTGTAATCACGCTCTGCTTTCGGGCAGGGCAGATTTGCGGTTCGCGAAACTTCGCAAACGAGGCCGAAACCGGGGTTGCCGATGATGTAGGCTTCCGATCCCTGATCGTTGAATACGCCTACGTCCTCGATAGCACGGTCGATCTTCTTGTGGGTAAATCGGCCTGCGAGTACCGTCTGATTGCCGAGAGCACGCTCGACGCCGATGGTGTATTCGCTCTGGCGGGCGGCCTTGAGGTTCGGATCGATAGCACCCGTCTCAAAGATGTTTGCGCCCGCGAGGTTGGTCGCGATACGAAAATCGAACTGGCAGCGTGAAAGACCCGTCGGTGCAACGATCGGGCACTCTCCGCCGATAGGATCGGTGAACGATCCAAGGATGTTGGCACGCGTGTAGTTCGTGTAGGTCAGGCCCGTACCGTGGCCCGTGCCCATTTGAAAGACCTCAAAGAAATCACGACGGAAGAAATCACCGCCGAATGAACCGCGGGGCAGTTCATATTTGAAGCGGTCATAGAACCAGCCGTAGTTACCAAAGAGTTTCGTCTTGCCGTCACCGGTAAGGTCAAAAGCTACGCCGATACGCGGGCTGATCTTGTCGCCCCAGCCGAATTCGATAGCATTCGAACCGGTGGTACCGAAGTTCGGGACGATCTCTTTCTCAATACGGAGGCCCGGATTGATGGTCAGGCGGTTCGCGATGGTCCAGCTGTCCTGAACGAACAGTGCCTGGCTGTCGCTGCTTGCTTCACCGACAGTACCGAAACGGGTCATGAGGCCCGATCCTGAATTGCCCGGAGTGGCAGGAACACCCGCCAACGCGGTGATCGTTCGGTCATAGAACATCTGGATGATGCCCAGGTCCTTATAACCGCGATCCACCGTATTGAACAGCCTATTCATCTGATAACCAAATTTGAAGTTATGGCGACCGCCAAAGTTGATACCAACGGCACTTGCGTCGATATCGTAGGTTTCACGCGTCGAAACGTCGTAGTTGACCTGCGAGTTGCTGGCTACGTTCTGGAAGCCCTGGGTGCAGCCTGCCTGAGCGGGCGTGATCGGTCCGAGAGCACTACAGATGTAGCGGGTAACGCGAGGAATGAAATACGAGCTGAGCTTCTCATTGAGGAAGCTGCGGCCGACGCGTCCGTTGATGATCCAGTTGTTCGTGGGGTTCCACGTTCCCTGGAAGTTGAACGCGTTAGCATTCTGGCGTCCGCCCTGACGGCTCAGAAGTTCCGGGCCGGTAAGCGTGCCGATGCTGCCGCCGAAGTTAACGGACTGTGCTGCACCGCCGTAGCCTTCGGTCGTACCCGGAAGCAGGCCTTTCTGATAGACCGGATTCCAGAGGAACGTTCCAAAGAAACGGAGACGCTGCGTCGGCTGTGCATCGACGCGGACAAAGAAATCTTCCTGGACGACCTTGTTGCTGTAGGTGAGCTGATTGATCACCGCACGGCCGCTCGGGTTCGCTGTCGAGTTGCCCGAGATGGTGTTCGTGTAGTAGTCGATCACACGGGTCGTCTCAAAGATCTGCGGTGTGTAAGCAGCCGAAAACCACATCTTATCCTTAAAGATCGGGCCGCTGAAACGAGCGACAGGGAACCAATCAACGCCGCCGTCATTCGGGAGCGTCAGATAGGTCGTGTTGCCCGGTGTGTTCGAAACACCGCCTGCCGTGAAAGCGGAAAGGGCCGGCCTGCGGTCTGCCTGGAGCTTGCCCGGGCGTAACGACATTCCGAAATTTCCCTGCCACTGGTTGTTTCCGCCCGCGGTCACAACGTTGATAACGCCGCCTGTGGCGCCGCCGTATTCAGCTTCGTAGCCGGTGGATTTCACCTGTACTTCCTGGATGATCTCGAACGGAAGGTTGAAGTTCGTATCCAGAACGCCGGTACGGAAGTTGGTAACTTCCTGGCCGTCGATAATGAAAACGTTCTCAGATCCCGAAGCACCGTCGATCTGGAAACCGCCGCCGCGGGGTTCCGGGCGGACGTTCGGAGCAACCTTGAGAAGCGATGCGAAGGTAACGCCTGACGGCAGATCTTCGTAGAGCTTTTTGCCAATGTTGCTGTCGATCTTGGTATCCGTCGGGTCGACCGTCACGTTGCTATCGGCAATGACGTCAACGACGGTCTCGCCGCCGCCGACCGTCAGCTGAAAGTTAGCTGCGATGGTCGAATCGATCGAGACGGCAACGTCACGCTTTGCACCGGCAAAGCCTGAAGCGGCCACCGTGACCGAATAGGTGCCCGGAGGCACTTGGCCAAACTGAAAGTATCCGTTTCCGTCCGTAGTGGTCGTGCGGGTAAAGCCGGCGGTAGTACCGGTGCTCTTCGCCGTGACGGTAGCTCCCGTCACAACCGCGCCATTCGGGTCGGTAATGGTACCTTCAATGTTTCCCGAGGTCCTCTGGCCAAATGCAAATGCTGCGAAGCAAAGCATGAGCGAGAGAGCCCCGGTCATAAATTTGAAGTTTTTAGTCATTCTTTTATCTCCTAAAAGAGTGTAAGTCCTAACATTTTGTCGCCGCTTACGATGTCTCGTGACAGTGGGCGAACAGCGCAAAAGATTGCAGACATATTTTCGCAAATATCGAGCCACAATGCGGCGTTATTTGCGTGCATCTGCAAAGCATTGAGAATAAGGGGTTTAGGGGAGCGGGAGAGGCTGACTAGATGCTAGCACGTCGGAACCTGAGGGCAAAATAGGATGAATATTTGGAGTTTATTCAGATATCTGGATTTCGCCCTGCCGTATATTAGAGCAGCGAAAAGAGGTGTCCCATCTTTTCCTTCTTTGTTTTCAGATAGTTAACGGCAGGTTCCTTCGCTTCGATCTCGATGGGAACGCGCTCTACAAAGTTGAGCCCTGCGGCTTCGAGAGCGGCTATTTTGTCGGGGTTGTTCGAGATCACTCGGACCTTGCAGAGGCCCAGATCATAGAGAATTTCCGCACATTCGCGGTATTCGCGGGCGTCCGCCTTAAAGCCCAGGCGTTCGTTGGCTTCGATCGTGTCAGCACCTTCGTCCTGCAGTGCGTAGGCCCGGATCTTGTTGATTATACCGATGCCGCGGCCTTCCTGCTGCTGATAGACGACCGCTCCGCGGCCTTCTTCCTCGATCATTTCCATGGTGCGGCGAAGCTGCGGTCCGCAGTCGCACTTGATGGAGCCGAACACATCGCCGGTCAGGCACTGCGAATGAATGCGGACCAGCGTCGGCGTTTCGCGGTCCAATTTGCCTTTATACAGAACGACGTACTCTTCACCTGTGACGGCCGATCTGTAGCCCGCTATCCGAAATTCACCGATCTGCGTCGGCAGGCTCGCGTCGGCGACACGCTCGACAGTGGTCGGGCGTTTGTCTCCGTCAAGGTCATCGACGGCGTGGATTGTGGTCGAAGCGTCTGTCATCAAAAGGTCGAACATAAAAGTATAACTCTACCGGTATAAAATTAGAACCGTGTTTTTATTCGCCTGCTTCCAAATATCGGATTTAGCGGCGCCCATATAAATTTTCATACGAATTTACGCGGCTGCAGGTTCGAGCGGCGAAAGTGTTCCGCCTTCATCATTGTCCGAGTATTGCAGCTGATACAACCGCCAGTAGAGTCCGCGTTCGCGGAGTAGTTCGGCGTGGGTTCCCATCTCGCGGATCTCGCCGTGATGCAGAACGATGATGCGGGAACATTTTTGAATGGTGGAAAGACGATGTGCGACGACAAGCGACGTGCGTTCCGCCATCACGCGGGCGACGGCCCTCTGAATGAGTTGTTCGGTTTCCGTGTCGATGGAACTTGTCGCTTCGTCAAGGATCAGAATACGCGGGTCGAATGCCAGCGCGCGTGCGAACGACACCAGCTGCTTTTGTCCGACGGAAAGCCCGGCACCGCGTTCGCGCACAACCGCAGAATAGCCGCCGTCGAGCTTATTGATGAATTCATCTGCCCGCACCTCGCCTGCCGCCCATCGGACACGCTCGTCGGCGATGTCAGTATTCCCGAGCCGGATGTTGTCCTCAATTGAGCCGCTGAACAAAAAGACGTCCTGAAGCACGACCGCGAAATTTGACCGGAGCGACGGAAGGTCCCATTCGCGAATATCGACGCCGTCGATCAGAATGTTGCCCCTCTGAATGTCGTACAGCCGCATCAGCAGATTTGTAACGGTCGTTTTACCTGAGCCGGTGTGGCCGACGAGTGCTATACTTTCGCCGGGCTCGACCTTGAAGGACACATCTTTAAGTATCCAATCCTCGTCCTTGTATGCGAACCAGACGTTGCGAAATTCGATCCTGCCCGCCGTTCTGCCGCTGATGCGTGCAGTTTCCGGCGGCGTGATGAGGACTTCGCGGTCGAGCAGTTGGAAAATTCGATGAGCCGCTACGATCGCCGCCTGCAGCACATTGAACTTGTCGGAGAGGTCACGTATCGGCTGAAAAAGCTGCAGCGAATATTGTATAAATGCTGCCAAAATGCCGACCGTCAGAGCACTGCCGGCGGCCGAAATTCCGGCGACGTGATCAAAACCGTATGCGAAAATAATGGCCGCTATGCCGATGGCGCTGATCAGATCGACGAGCGGAAAAAAGACCGCGTAATAGAAGATGGTCTCGATATTCGCGTTGCGGTAATCATCATTGATCGCCCTGAATCGTCCGCGGGCACGGCCCTCAGCATTAAACAACTGCACGGTCTGAGCGCCGGAAATATACTCCTGCAAAAATGCATTGAGCCGGGCGTTGCGCGTCCTTACGCGGTCAAATCCGCGGCGTGCGTGTTTGCGGAACCAATTCGTTGCGGCGAACAGCAGCGGCACTGTTATGAGTGAAACGAGAGCGAGCCGCCAATCGAGCCAGAACATTATCCCGACGATGGCGAATATGATGACGAGATCGCCCAAAACATCTATCACGCCGGAGGTGAAAAGTTCGTTCAGCGAATCGACGTCGCTGGTCAGCCGCGTGATGATGCGGCCGACAGGATTGCTGTCGAAATACGCAAGTTCCTGCCGTTGGAGCTTTTCAAATATCTCCGAACGTATGTCCAGCATCACGCGCTGGCCGACGGCATTCAGCAGGACCTCCTGAACGTAAGAGAAAACGAACCGAAGCAGAAAGACGCCGAAAAATGCGAGAGCGAAAAGCCAAATGCCGTCGGTAACACGCGGCGTGATGTAATCATCGACCGCCATTTTCGTGAAATACGGCTGCGTGCTGATCAGAACATTTGTGAGAAATGTCAGCACCAAGGCTATGACCGCAGTAGGCCAATAACGCAGCAAATACCGCAGCAGACGGCGAGCGATCCGCAGATCGTACGTCTTGCCGATGGCTTCTTCTTCGTGGTAACCGGTGACCGCTTCGGACATCGTGAACAAAAGAGAATTCTAGACCTCACAAGTCCGAGCGGCAATGTTGACAAAAATGTAATGATTTGGTCTTCTAGTATTTCGCCCATTTTTGCGGGCAGGTAAAACGATGCCGAAGATCGCGGACATACAGGAAACGCCGAACCCGAATGCGGTTAAATTCATTCTGAAGGAACCCGTTTCATACGGGACATCGCATTCGTTCAAAACGGCCGATTCCGCAAAAGATGATAAGTTTGCGAACTCGATATTCGAGGTCGGCAACGTGGTTTCCGTCTTTTACATGGACAAAATGGTCACCGTGGAAAAGACCGACGATGCCGAATGGGACGAGATCCTGCCGGAACTTGCCGTACCTATACGTGCGGCTGACGCTGTGACCTCATCAAACGGAAATCGTGCAGCCGCCGCTGCTGTCGGCGGTGCGATCGCTGCCGCGGCATCAGACGACCCGGTTCTGGCAGAGATCAACGACCTGCTCGACGACCGCATTCGCCCATACCTTGCCAGCGACGGCGGTTGGCTCGAAGTTCTCGGCCTCGAGGACAACACGCTGCGTATCCGATACGAAGGAGCGTGCGGCAGCTGCCCCAGTTCTCTGACCGGAACGCTGATGGCCATCGAAAATATGATCCGCGAAGAGATACACCCCGACATCACGGTCATCGCGGTTTAGCCGCTTTTCCTCACTGCGTTCAACAAATTTTATTTTATTGATTCTCAAGTATTTCTTGACATTTCGGGACGTTATTGCCGATAATGAGGTTTGATGGCGCGGTGTGCCGATCGCAGCCATATCCACCGGGAATTTCCCTACAACGGATCCGCCGCCACTTTTTCTTGCCGACTTTTGTATTTTTGTCTCTAAATTTTACGGAGGACTTACTGAGTGAATAGCGAAGAACTCGAATTAAGCCTAAGGACGGAGTTTGAGAACTACCTTAAGGGCGTCCTGAATGAAATGAAGCAGGAAGCCCGGGAATTTCAGTCCAAGATCGAGGCTGAATTTGATAAACACCGTGCTCAGATCGACGAAGCTTTTGCCGCATTCTCTGCCCGAATGGACAGCGAAAGCCACTTTGACGAAGCATTTATCGGCTCGGTCAGCGAACACCTGCGGCTTGCCCGCGATGAAGGTGCAAAGATCACCGCGACCGCTTTTGCCGAGGCTGAGAAGCTGCAGGAAGAGACCGCTTCGGCTGTGAGCTTTGAGAATCTCCGCGATGCGATAGCCGATATCAGCACAAAAGATTCCCAGTCCTCCATTTTGAAAGCGCTGATCGACCACGTCGCTCAATTTGCTCCCCGCGGTGCGTTTTTCATCGTCAAGAATGAGCATTTCGTCGGATGGAAGGTCTTCGGTGCGGATGCTGATTCTGCAGAGGAATCGGTTCGCGAGATACATTTCCCGATCGTTGCGGATTCCGTATTGGGCGAAGCGATCCGTCAGGGCACGACGGTTGACAGCGCAGCCGGTGCACATCCCAGCGATGCGGCCTTTTTGGACCCGCTGGAATACGGCCGTCCGGACCGTATGTATGCGATCCCATTGGTCGCAAAAGGCAAAGGCGTTGCAGTGTTGTACGCTGATTATGGACAGGAAGGAGCTTTCCTGAACCGCGAGGCTCTCGAAACGCTCGTCCGCATCGCGGGAATGACCGTAGAACTCATTGCCGCCGGCACTGCTGTTCAGCGTGCGTATGACCCTCAGGCGGATCTCGATACGTCCCCGCACGAAGATCAGCCTCAGTATACCGATGTTGAGACGCATGAGGCCGGGCCTGCCGCTGAGACCGGATCTGAATATTCCGGCTTCGACCGGCCGTCACAAGTTGAGACCGTTTACGAAGAACCGGCCCCGGAGCCCGCAGCGGCAACCTCTTATTCCGAGGAGCCTGCTTACACCGAACAAGCCGGGGAAAGCCCTTTTGGAGAGGCTCAGGTGGAAACGCCGTTCACAACGGCATCCGAACAAGAGCAGGAAAAGGAACCGGCGTATTCTGCACAGCCGTTCGAGGATACGACCACAGCGTCGACAGAGTTTGATTCGTATCAGTTTGAAAGCGGAGCGGAAGAGTCTTCAAATGAAGGAGCGCCGTCAACTGAAGGAGCTATCGTTTACGATGCGCCGGTACCGTTCGAACCTTCAGCTCCGATCGGATCGCCGTTCGAAGCACCAGCCCACGAGTATGTTCCCGAACCCGAGCCGCAGCCCGAACCGGCAGTGGTACACGACGCGGCGCCCGCATATCAGCCGATGGGCGAACCTGCTGTCGAAACGGTCGCTCCGGGTGTTTCGTCGGTTCCGCGGTCACGGCTCAGTGATCGCAATGTTGACCTGCCGATCGAGGTTCCCGAAGAGGAAAGACGCCTGCACAATGACGCACGCCGTTTTGCCAGGCTGCTGGTTTCTGAGATAAAGCTCTACAACGAAAAGAAGGTGCTCGAAGGCCGCGATGCAAACGACCTTTATGACCGGTTGAAAGAGGCGATAGACCGTTCACGCGAGATGTACGACAAACGCGTACAGCCGCCGGTCGCCGCGAAATTTGACTATTTCCACTATGAACTCGTTAATGCGCTGGCGGACGGCGACCAAGGTCGGCTTGGTGCTTCCTATCCGGGCGGCCGGTAGAGTTCGGTTGTTCTTGAATTGGAACAGGCTGCCTTTCGGCAGCCTTTTTTAGTTATGGTTCTAGTTCTCGCGTTCCGAAGGGAAAACAGGCCGAGAGGCGTCAGGGCGATCTGGCGAGGTGTGCCGGTGGGTTATCTTCCATTCCTTGCCGACGAGTTTGTAGATCAGCGTCATACGGCCGGCGGCCGATTCGGGCTTGCCGTCATTTTCCTGCTGCTGCGTCCATTTGCACGATACGTAGGCGAAATTCTTGCCCAGCATCTCGACGCGAACTCCGGTCACCTCGAGCGTTACATTTGTTATCTTCGCATACGACGACTCGACGTTGCTCCGTACGTTCTCCCAGCCGATGGTGGCCGTGCCGTTGTTGTTGAAAATAAGCAGGCGGTCGCTCTTTTCGTACGACGACATCACCTTTTCAGCGTCAACCTGCCGGATGCCTTCGATCAGGCGGTCGAAAGCCTCGCGGACCTGCTTCGCCGGGTCCGGTGTGCCGCCGCCGGCCCGTTGGCCGTACGAAGTGAACGAAAGAGCAAACACCGTAAAAACAATAGCTGCGATCTTGATCATAAAATTCCTCTGAGAGCTTTCACGCCCTTCACACTTCTTGTGTTCCTAATCTATCAAATTTCGCCCATTTTCGGTGCGCACTATTTGGTGTTCGCTAGGGGAAGCCAATATACGATTTAGGCTATAAAAACTTATCGAAGACCAACAAAATGCGATATTTCGCGGTTTTTCATCATCAAAGATTGCGGTACGGCATTTGCACCTATACGGGTAGAACTGCCGGTCAGCGAAAAGTTGCCCTTTCGACCGGAACCGGCGGACAACGAAAAATTGGTAAGGCGAGGTTCTAAAATGACGAAAATCAGAACATATTTTTTGATCACGGCCGCGGTCATACTCGCGGCAGCGGGAGTGCGGGCCGAGGTTTACGGTCCCGTTGTTGACGATTATAGGCCGGATGTTGACGCAAAGGTCGCCAGGGCAAGTTTCATCAGCGGCGAGGCAAAGCTGAAGCGTGCCGAAAGCGACGTCTGGGAAGAGGTGACGCTGAATCTGCCGATCGTCGAGGGCGACGAGATAGCAACATCACAAGGCACGCGGCTGGAGATACAGTTTGACAACGAACGGCATATGCGGCTCGGCGAGAACTCGCTTGCCACCATAATGACGTTCCGCGAAGACGGCGTAGCTATCAGCCTGCTGCAGGGTTCGATGAACCTTCGCATAGCGCGTTTTGAGAGCGAAGGGCCGTATTTTGAGGTCGATGCGCCGCGGACGACCGTGGCTGTCCGCTCGGCCGGCAGTTATCGCATCGACGCACTGCCGGGCAGCAATGAGGTCATCGTCGCGACGACCGACGGCGGCGAGGCCCGAGTTTATTCCGAGACCGCAGGTTTCATTCTCCGCGACGGACGCCGGGCACGTATCTTTCTGGCAGGCTCATCCGCAGGCGAGTGGGAAACGGCCGTAGCGTCGAGATTCATTGACGATTTTGACCGCTGGGCGGCAGACCGTGACCGCAACATTGCTCAGAGCCTCCGCACGGCACATTACGGGCAGTATTACGACGACGACATCTATGGTGCCGACGATCTGACAGACTACGGCCAGTGGACCAACCTTTCGGGCTACGGCTATGTGTGGCAGCCCTATTCGACCTCGATCAGCCAATACAGCAACTGGTCGCCGTATCGTTACGGACATTGGCGTTGGATGAGTCCTTACGGTTGGGTTTGGGTAAATGACGAGCCTTGGGGCTGGGCCACGTACCATCACGGCCGCTGGTTCCACCACCGCGGGCGTTGGTACTGGTCACCGTACAGCTCGCACCGCACGGGCCGAAGCTGGTGGTATCCGGCATTGGTCGTGATGACGTATTACGGCAACAATCTTTGCTGGTATCCGCTGCCGTACCATTACTCGTTCTACAACTACAATTACTACTTCATTCGTACGGGCAGGATCCGCCACGGAGGGATCAAGAATCCGAAAGAGCCGCAGGCACCGAACTTGCCGCCGTGGACGCCTCCCGTCGCGGGAACTCTGCCGACAGACAAGGCAGGTGCCGGAATTGCCAGGAACCCGAGGACGGACGATATCGTTCCCACAACCGGCGTGGTGACAACGAATGCAGCGTCGTTCGGCATAAAGCAGCCGGCCGCACAGGCACCGCAGAATGTCGCTAAGGCTGTACTTTCCCGCTCGCCATCGGAGATCGTTCCGCCGCCACTGCCGACATTTGACGGTCAGCGTGCCGGCTCGCCGAGCAGCGTGATCAGGCAGCGTCCGCAGATCAGCGATGACGTGTTCACAAAACGCACCGGAGCGGCGCCGCGGACCGATATCAGGCCGCTCGATGCCGATCTGCAGAAAACGCGGATCCAAGGCGGGCGTACGCCTGCAACGACCGTGCAAACGCCGGGCATCGTTCCTCCGCGGACAGGTGCCGTCGACAGGCCGCGTAATCCTTCGCCGCCAACGGTAACGGCACCGGTGAAACAGCCGCCTGTGGTATCTACACCGCCCACGTCGCGGCAGCCCGTTCGGACGCAGCCGTCAGTACGCGACGATGCCCCGACCGTAAGGCCGCCCGTTCGAAGCGAGCCGCCGCCGGTTCGCACCCCGCCGCCCACGCAGCGTGAGCAGCCGACGGTAAGGACACCTCCGCCGGTGAGGACACCTCCGCCGACACGCAGCGAGCCTCCTCCGGTCCGCACGCCTCCGCCCACGCGGAGCAATCCGCCCGCGACCAAGGCTCCACCGCCAAAGCCGCGTGAGGAATCAAAACCCGCACCGCCGCCGGCAAGCCGCCCTAAGGCAAAAGAGGACAGCGAATAGAGGGGGCAATAAAATGAAAGAGCCGCCTGCAAATGCAGGCGGCCTTTTTCTATTGAGACGAATTATTGTCGGATGAATTTCGCCCGGTCGATCTTTTGCGGGTCGCCCACGACGACGAAGCGAATATTACGCATGTATTTCCTAGCGGCGTCGCGAACCTGAACAGGCGTTACACGCTGGACGCTTTCCACAAAGTTGAACGAATTTCGCCAGCCGCCGCCGATCAGTTCATAGATTGCGAGGTCGCGTGCCTGTGCGCCGTTGGTCTCTTGGCCGATCAGAAACGTCGTCAGAAAATGGCCGCCGACCGCTGATATCTCACGCGGATCGACAAGCGTCGTTTTCAGGTCCTCGATCTCGTCCAGCATCAGCGAGACAGCCTGATTCGCATCGACCGCAGTTACATAGATCGAGCCCGTATTTGCTGCCAGGCTTCCCATGTCGGCATTGGGAGCATAGGAAAGATTGCGTTTTACACGCACTTCTTCAAAGACGCGTTCGCGGAGAAGGTTGGTCGCGACGCGCATCGCGGCGAAATCCGGATCGCTGGGCGACGGTGCGGCATAGAGGCCGTTCACATAGTTCGTAGGAAGGTCGCGCCGCTGGATGTCGAGCGTCGGCTTTTCAAAGTCGAGTTTTGGGACGGGCGGCAGCTGAAAATTGCCCTTTGGAAGTTTGCCGAACGAGGCCGAAACGGCTGATCTGACGCTGTTCGGTTCGAGATCGCCGACGATCACAAGCAGCATTCGCGAAGTTTCCATCAGCTTGGCGTGATATGCGCGCAGGTCCTCTGCCTTATATCGGCTGATGCTTTCGATGGTGCCGTTCGGGTCGCTGCCGTAAGCTGACGGGAATAGTATTGTCCTGTCTGTCAGGCCCTGCAATTGACTGTCGGGATCGTCATCGCGGCCCTGCAGGCCGGACAGTATCTTTGACCGCGTCAGATCGACATCACGCGGGTCGAACGCGGGATTCAGAGCAATGTCCGTGAAAATATCCCAATTCCGCTCAAAATGTTCTCGTGTGGACGCAAGCGCCATCAGGCTGTAATCGTAGTTGGAACCCGCACTTATCGTGCTGCCTGTGCCCGCCAGGTCTCGGCGCAGAACGGCTCGCGGATATTTCCGGCTGCCCTCTGCCGCGACGGTGAGTGTAAAGCTCTCAAGCCCTGCACTGTCTTTCGGCAGGACGCGTGTTCCGCCGCGAAAGAACAACCCTGCCGCGACGGTCATGCTGCCCGGACGGCGTTTGAAGAGCACCTTGAGGCCGTTAACTTCAAATTCGGTAACGAGCGACTGCTGATCGGAGATCGCCACGCGTGCCGGCTGTGCCGCCGCGAACGAGGCCAGAAAAAGCACAAGGACGCCTGCCCAAGCGGTACTGAATTGAAAACGTGAAATTGAGTTTCTGTGCATTATCTTATTTTCCGATCAGGTCGGCGGCGGTCAGGCCTGCTTGTCTTTGTGCGTCCGAAGAGATGAGTGCGACGGTGATGTGCGGCTTTCCTTTGATATAGGTGCGGACGTATCGGTTGATGTCGGCACGAGTGGTCGCCCGCAGCATCTGATGATAGCCGCGGAAATATTCGATGCCGGTCGAGCTCCACCAAAAGCTGAGCGTGTGCGCGTATTCGCTGAGCTTTTCGCGTTCGAAAAGGTCGCGCGATTCCAGGATGGTCTTGGCGTTCGAAAGCTCAGTATCGGTGTAGTAATTCGCTTGGTCGAACGCCGCAACCTCAGCATACGCAGCATTTAAGGCAGCTTTTGCTTTGTCCGGCGTGGTCACGAGCGTCAGGACGATCGGCCCGACGTTTCGCTGAGTGTAATAGCCGATCTCAGCCCCGACGGCGAGCCCCGAATCGACCAAATTCCGCTGAAAACGCGAATCGGGCTGAGTCAATATATACGAGAAAACGTCAGCCGCATATGTTGCTTCGTCGTCCTTGCCGATCGACGGGCCGTGCCAGCCGATCTGCATCAGGACGTTCTGGACGGGCTGTTCGACGATGTAGCCGGCGCTCTTTTCGATCGCCGGATGCTCGACCATCGGAAATTCGTCAAACGGGTTGCGTTCACGCTTTTTCCAGTCGCCGAACATCTGTTCGACGAGGCGAAAGACCTCTTCCGGTTCCGCATCGCCGGTTACGACGACGGCCGAATTATTCGGAACGTAATAGCGTTCCTGTATTAGCCGCATTTTCTCGACGGTTGCACCGGAAACGGTCTCGCGTGAGCCAAGCGGATTCTTTCGCGACGGGTATTTGTAAAACAGCCGCTCCATCAACTCGCGGTTCAGATAAAAGAACGGGTTCGATTCATTGCGGTCTATCTCGCCAATGACCACCTCTTTCTCGCGGGCAAGCTCTTCTTCGTCAAAGACCGGGAATCGGGCGCTGTCGCGCATAAAGCGCAGAGCGGTCTCGAGATGTTTGCTCGAGGTCGAAAAGTAGTAGTAAACGACCTCTTCGCGCGTCGCGCCGTTGTACGAAATGCCGAGTTGGCCGATGGTGTCCAGATAGCTGACATCGCCGATGGCGTTTCGCATATCAAAGATCGGATTGCATATCTGGCGTCCGTAATCCGACAGCGGGCCTTCGCGTGCCGACATCTGACAGCGGACGAGCAGGCCTGCGGCGTTCGGTTTGAAGATCATGTGCTCGTACAGGTGCGAAAGGCCGTTAAGTTCCGGCGGCTCCGTAAAAGAGCCGTTGCGAACGGCAAGTTCGACCGTTACAAGAGGCACGCCTTTGTCCGGATAAACAATGACCTCGAGGCCGTTCGCCAGCTTTTTGTTGACAAACGGGACCTTGAACGCCTGCTGCGGTGCGGCCGCCGCTGCTGTTTGCGTTGCAGGACGGGCCGGACGTGTGGTCCTCGTCGTCGGCTGCCCTGTCGCGTCAAACGTGCCGACGGCGAGCATCGCCGCCATTATTAGAAAGATGAATGGTCTTTTCACTTAAATTAACTCCAGTCGCTGTGATCCGGTGGGCATTTGGCGAGCCGAGCGGATAAAATAATCTAACATACGGAGGCCATAACAATGGAACGAGACAATTTGATGCACGGCGCACGCACAGCGTTGAATCGAGATATGGAAATTCGCGAGTGGGCGGAGAATTATCTGAAAGAAAAAACGCGCGCCGGAATGCCGGAAAAGACCGACGAAGAGTTCGAAACCTACTGGAAATACCACAAACCGGAGATAATGCACGCCGGCGCCGCCGAGGCAATGGCCGCGTATCGCGAAGCGCGCCGGGGAGACTAGGAGACGAGAGACGAGAGACGGGAGACGAGGAGACGGGAGTCTAGAGAGTCCACTTTTCGGGATTGTTTTGCATTGAAACAACCATTGATATTATCTCGTCGTATTCCAAGAACAATCTTTTTGCAGAGTCTCGCGTAACGTACTTTGTTTTGACTGCTATTTCAAGCCACGTCTGTGTTTCAGCAGCTTCGCCCTCAGCGTCATTCAGCTTGCTGATCAGTGCGGCTCGATACCTACGTTTACGCCAGGCTTCTGTGATATTTGCCGGAACCGAACGAGACGCGCGCCATTTGGTCGGTCAGCGAATAGGTCTCTTCCTTTGGAAAGCTCTTTGAAAGTTCAAAGATCTCCATTGAGACCTCGATCGATTTTTTGTAAACAATCAGATCCTGATGCCGCAGAATCTTTATTCCCATTTCCTGGTCTCCCGTCTCCCGTCTCTCGTCTCCCGTCTTCCCGTCTCCCTGTCTCCTCTACTCCTCTTTTTCGCCCGGCACTTCCTGTATCGGGTCGATCTGGTGAACTTCGCCACCGGCCTTTCTCATCATGCGGGCTATCGGAACCGCGAGTATGACGAGCAGGACAGCAGCTCCGCCCAGGAACAGCGTCGTTGTCGTGAATAGCATCGGCATCAGCTCGAGCTTTTCAGGATCGACGTTGCCCGCAACAAGACCGCCCATCAGATTGCCCAAAGCTGAAGCCAGGAACCAGATGCCCATCATTTGGCCAACAAAGCGTTTCGGCGAGAGCGTCGTCATTGACGAGAGTCCTACAGGACTTACGAACAGCTCGCCGATGGTCAGGAAAAGGTAAAAGGTGATGAGCCACATCGCCGAGACCTTGATGCCTGCTCCCGCGACGACGATGTTCGAGGCAAAGATCATGATCAGGAAGCCGACCGCTGCAAAGCCAAGGCCGATGGCAAATTTGACCGGGCTGGAAAGCTCTACCTTTTTGCGAGCGAGGAATGTCCAAAATCCCGCGATCACAGGCGCAAGCAGGATGATAAAGAGCGAGTTGATGGTCTGGAACCACGTCGCCGGTACCTCAAAACCGCCGATCATCCGCTCCGTGAAATCGTATGCGAACAGGTTCAAGGCAGTTGGCGTCTGCTCGAACGCCGACCAAAATATCGCCGCAAAAACGAACAGCACCGCTATGACGACAACCCGTTTTTTCTCGTCGGACGAGAGTCCTCCAAAAATGAAAAGGTACGCAAAATATGCGAACGCGATCCCGACGAGCACATAAGCCAGATATGATCCGACGACCGGTGCATTGATGGTAAGGACGCCGGTTGCGACGAGTATGACCACTAATGCAAGTATCGCCAATCCGATGCCTGCAAAAAGCTTTACCTGAGTTTCCTGCTTGGCCTGTATCGCCGGATCGGGATGACGCGACGGCTCAGATCCGATATTGCCCAGCGTTTTCGGCGACATCAGCCAAAATTGGATCAGTCCGATGAACATCGCAACACCGGCGGCGCTGAAGCCCCAATGCCAGCCGATCTGTTCGCCCAGGAATCCCGTGACGAACTGCCCGAGCATCGCACCGATGTTGATGCCCATGTAAAAGATCGAAAAGCCCGCATCCTGACGTGCCCCGCCCTCGGGATAAAGATCGCCGACCATTGCGGAGATGTTCGGTTTCAGAAGTCCGGTGCCCAGTACGATGAAGATTAGCCCGAGGAAGAACGGCAGCTTATGCTCGACCATGCCCGAGATACCGATCGTGAGGTGCCCCAGCGAGATCAATGCACCGCCGTACAGCACGGCGCGTCTGAGGCCGAGCAGTTTGTCAGCGATCCAGCCGCCGGGCAGCGACGCCAGATAAACGCACGATGCATAGATGCCGACGATCGCACCGGCCTCGCTGCGTTCCCAGCCCCAGCCGCCCTGCATCACGGCCGCGACCATGAACAGCGTCAACAGCGGCCTAAGGCCGTAGAACGAAAAGCGTTCCCACATCTCTGTAAAGAACAATGTAGAGAGCCCTTTAGGATGGCCAAAAAAACCGCCATGCTCATTCGAGTTTGCCGTATCTGTCGCGTTGCTCATTTAGTTTCCTCGCTGTGTGTTTGAGATTTAGAAAAGGTCAGGCAAAATATAGCAGATAAAAGCATTTATCGACAAAGAGAGAATATGCGCAAGATAAGCATTTTGTTGGGAGCAGCGGTCATCTTTTTCGCAGTTTCAGCTAATACGGCGGCCCAGCGGGCTAGCGTTTCGGGCAAAGAGGTCACCGGGACGTATAAGATGAATTTCCGCGGCAAATTCGCCAAGCAGTCCAACGACATGAAGATACAGGCGCTGGGCGGCGGCAAGCTCCGCGTGGCGTTTGACCTCGTTTACCCTTATACGCTTCGAAACGGCGAGACGTCCGTGAACATGGGCTTTATGGACATCGACGCGTCGATCGTCGGCGACACGGCGGTCATTGAATCCGAGGAATTCGGCACTTGCCGCATCACAATAAAGTTCGTTCGCCCCGGAACGGTCCGCGTGACGCAGGAAGGTTCGTCGCCCGATTGCGGCTTTGGGCACAACGTCACTGCGGACGGCACTTACCGCAAGATAAGCGCAAAGCGGCCAAAATTTGAAGAGCCGCTATAATAAAATGGAAATCATCGAAAAGCTCGGCGAAGAGGTCGAAAGACGTTGGAAGGCCGAGAATTACAATGAGGACAAGCTGCCCGAGATCGCTGCGGACGCACTGCGAAAAGCCCATGCGCATGAGCACATCACGGCGTGGGAAGTCGCTGAATGGTCATTGAGGCAGACGGAGCTTCCGGTCCAACGCGACCTGGCGGCCCGTTTCGGCGACCCGCCGATCACGCTGTATTCGGCGCCGCGTTTTCATATCGACGTTTACTTTTGGTTCGAGGGAACGACCGCTATTCACCAGCACGCTTTCTGCGGTGCCTTTCAGGTACTCCACGGTTCGAGCATCCACAGTTGGTACGAATTCAATTCTGACCGCCGGATTAATATGTTCTACGAGACCGGCGAGATGAACCTGAAGGTCTGCCAGTTGCTCGAAATCGGGGACGTGCAGGAGATATGGCCCGGACGGCAATATATTCACTCGCTGTTCCATCTCGATCAGCCTTCGGCGACGCTGATAATCCGAACCGACCGTTCGCCGCTCGAACAGCCGCAATTTTCCTATCACAAACCCGGCCTTGCGATCGACCCTTTCTTCGAACAGCCGACCGTCGTAAAGCAGGCTCAGGTGCTCGCCGCGTTCGTCCGTGCCGGCCGCGAAGATGCAGACACGCTCATTCGCGAATACCTGGCCGGAGCCGACCTGCAGACCACATTCAATCTTCTTGTCCACATTCGGGGGTATTTGAGGACCGACCAGATCGGCAGCTTTTTTCTGCCGCAGGACAAGTCCGCGCGTTTCAATGCGATGCTCGAAGCCGTCGAGGAACGTCACGGCGAAGATGCCGCGATGATACGGCGCGTCTTCGCGCATTACGACATCATCGATGAGATACTCATTCGCCGCGGCTACGTGACCCAGCCGGAACTGCGATTTTTCCTTGCGCTCTTGATGAACCTGGACAGCCGCGACGCGATCTTTGCCCTGATCCGGCAGCGTTTTCCCGATACGGACCCTGTCGAAAAGGTGCTTGATTGGATCTTCGACCTCGCTCAAACGCGCATTTTCGGCGTCGAAGGAGCGAACGCCATCGGGATCGCGGAATTTGGTGATGCAGAGATGACCGTGCTTGAGGAAATGCTGCGAGGCCGTCCCGACGACGAGATCGCCGCGGAAAATTCGGCAAACTCTGCCGCCGTTGAAAAGATCAGAGGTTCTGCGATATTCCGTCCGTTGATGACGCCCTGACGGCGTTTGCGGTAACGGTTTCGTTACAATAGAATCTTTCTGTATGCCCTTGTAGCTCAATGGTCAGAGCAGCGGACTCAAGGGATGCGGCCTAAGTGTGAGCTACATATGGCTGCAACAAAATGGGTTGCCGGTTTACGCCGGTAGAATCTGTTAAATTCGGGGAAGCCTAAACGATATTGTATCGAATGGTGATCCCGAGCCAAGTCCCGATCAGCATCGGGAAAGGTGTAGAGACTTGACAGCAGACACGGCATTTTGTCGTGAAGAGAAAGTCCAGACCACAAACTCGAAAGGGGCGTCGAAAGGCGTAGTTGGTAAGCATAATCCGTTGGTTGTAGGTTCGAATCCTACCGAGGGCATACCCAATAGGATCAAAAAAAGAAAAGGCTCCGAAATGGAGCCTTTTCTCGTCTGAACCGAGGTGCTGCTTAAACAGCGGTTTCGGCTTTCTTTTTGCCTGCGCAGCATGCACAGCTGCAGCCGCAGCATTCGTTGGCGCCTTTTTCAGCATGAACGGCATCAGCAGCCATTTTGTGGCCTTCTCCGTTCATCATCGGGCAGGATTTGCCATCTGCCTTCGTGCCCTCTGCAGTTGTCTTTTCGGCGTGGCCTGCGCAGCAGTCGCCGCAGCAGTCACAGCCGCAGCACGAGGCTTTCTCGCCGGCAGCGGTCTTCTCGCCGGTTGCGGCCTTGCCCATCTTCATCGGGCAGGATTCGCCGTCTTTCATCTTGTCACAGCAAGATGCCTTTTTGTCCGATGTCGTGGTGTTCGAGGTGTATGCGTAAACAGCGAAAGCAAGTCCAAAGACCATGATCGCCGCCATAAAGATTGCTAATTTCTTTTTCATTTTCTTACTCCAAAAATGTCTGATCCAATGGTTGGCAGAACACACGTTCTGCGGTTCACTCAGCATGAAAGCGTTTCATGCCGAACCGATTTCTAGATCAGGTGTACACAATGGAGCAGCCGTTCACCTCGCCGGTCGAGTGGCGGCGGACGATAGACGGGAATAGAGGTTTGATCATTGCGAGACGCCGCAACGAGTGGAATATTCGGCAGTTCGGCCGCAAGTGCTGCTGCGACAACTTTTTGAAGCTCGACCTTTTTCTCGGTCGGTGCCGCTACGAGTGCGGTCGGCACTGCGCAGCATACCGAAACCTCACTGTTGGTCGCTGAATCGTCCTTGTTTTCGGCCTGTTCGGCCAGCTTGATAGCCTTGCAATGATCGGAAAGCCCTGCAAATTCATCTTCGGCAGATGCCCTTTCAAGCGCGCAGTGCGTAAAGCACAACGCCCCGCCGAGATTCAGGCAGAGAAAAGCCACAACGAAGATCGCGATGTATCGGCTTGTCTCTTTCATTACGAACATTACAATCCTAACAATATACCAAAAACGGTCAATTTTTCAATACAAACTGCATCAAAAGCCAAATGAACGGCTTTCGATAAGATCATACTTGGGCTGCCGAAAACTAGCTGTGACGCAGGTCACTAGACATTGAACCTAAAATCCACAACGTCGCCTTCCTGCATGATGTACTCTTTGCCTTCCAGGCGGGCGAGTCCTTTGTCGGCGGCGGCCTTTCGCGAGCCGCAGGCCACGAGGTCCTCGAACGAAACTATCTCCGCACGAATGAAGCCGCGTTCGATGTCCGTATGTATCTCGCCTGCGGCCTGCGGGGCTTTCGTGCCGATAGGAATGGTCCATGCACGCACTTCTTTTTCGCCGGCTGTCAGGAAAGACATCAGCCCGAGCATGTGATACGCGGCCTTGATCAATGCGTCAACGCCCGACCCCGTGAGGCCGAGGTCCTTCAGATAATCGGCTCGGTCCGCGGGATCGAGCGCGACCAGCTCAGCTTCAAGTTTTGCGCATATAACGACGACATCGCTGTTCTCATTGGCCGCAAACTCTTTGACGCGAGCCACGTGCGGATTCGAGTCAGGATCGGCAAGCGACACCTCGTCAACGTTCGCTGCATAGATGGTCGGTTTGGTCGTTAGAAAGAACCATTTTTTGATGATCTCGCGTTCGTCGTCATCCAAATTGGCGGCGCGTGCGGGGCGGCCTTCTTCCAGGATCGGCTGTATCTTGTCGAGAATCTCAAGCTCGCGTTTCGCGTCCTTGTCTCCGGTCTTTGCGGCACGCATGGCCTTGTCGCGGCGTTTTTCAGCGGAAGCAAGGTCGGCAAGTGCCAGCTCGATCTGAATGGTCTCGATATCGCGTATCGGATCGACAGAACCCTCGACGTGGACGATGTTCTCGTCCTCAAAACACCGTACGACCTGCACGACAGCGTGGGTTTCGCGGATGTTTGCGAGAAACTGGTTGCCGAGGCCTTCGCCTTTTGACGCACCGCGGACGAGACCCGCGATGTCCAGAAATTCCACGGTCGCGGGCACGACCTTTTGCGCTCCGACGAGCTTTTCCAATACGCCGAGCCGTTCGTCCGGCACCGCGACGACACCGACATTCGGTTCAATGGTCGCGAAAGGATAATTTGCCGCCAATGCGGCCTCTTGTGCGGTTAGTGCGTTAAAAAGTGTCGATTTGCCGACGTTCGGCAATCCGACGATACCTGCCTGAAGCATAATTCTCTTGTCGCCGCAGCTTGCGCCGGGCGAAACGTTAGATTCTACCGATTAGTTCGTGACGACAAAAGCCGGGAATGTAAGGAAAGGGGAGAGGGGAGAGACAAATTTGCAGAAGCCCGCGCGTCAGCAAGGGCGATATCCGGAGTACAGAGCGACCGAAGCCCGCGCGTCAGTTAGGCCTCAACGCGATACTCGTCCAATCTCGGAAACGGAGACAGCGCCGGAACAAAGTTGCAGAAGCCCGCGCGTCAGCAAGGGCGATATCCGGAGTACAGAGCGTCCGAAGCCCGCGCGTCAGTTAGGCCTCAATGCGATACTCGTCCAATCTCGGAAACGGAGACAGCGCCGGAACAAAGTTGCAGAAGCCCGCGCGTCAGCAAGGGCGAAACTCGCAGCATAGATCATCCGGAGGCCGTCATTGCCACGGTTCGCCGGTCCGCGTTTAATCGCCCCGCTACGGCAGGTGGTTCTGACGGTTCGCTATCGCCCTTGCTCACGCGCGGGCTTCTGCAACTTCGTCTCTCCCCTCTCTCCTAAAATTAAAATACCGATAAATTGTGCTTTCAATACGATTTGAAGTAATTTATCTACTGCTGCTCTTTTATTGCTGATGATCTTATCTGCGCTTTTTATTGCCATCATTGCGATCGGCGGGCTGGCGTTAAGCTACCTTATCGAGGACGACGAGCCTCTGATGTGGCGGATCGCTGTCGGCATCATTGTCGGGTCCGGTCTGTTCGGGCTGGCGATGTTCCTGATAGCGTCCGTCGCGGGCCTCTCATCGATCACTATCGTTGCGGCGATGGTCGTGTCGATGCTGCCGGCGCTTATTTTCAGACAAGAGGAATATAAGAATAAGCTCAAACACGACTGGAACAAGGCCAAGGGAAAAATGCAGGGCTTTGGCCTTTCGCGTTTTCTCGCTTTTACCTATTACGCGGGCTTTTTTCTCCTGTTCTGGGCTTATTTCGGCCACTCGGTATATCAGACTGCGGAAGGCCTTTTTACAGGCGGTTCGCAGAATCTCGGCGATATGCCGTTCCACCTTGGGGCGATATTCAGCTTTACCGAGGGCAATAATTTCCCGCCCGAAAATCCGTCGTGGGCAGGAGCAAAATTCACATATCCGTTCATCGCGGACCTCGTATCGGCGGCCGCGGTAAAGCTCGGGTTCTCAATTTCGGCCGCGATCAACGCTCTCAATATCGCGTGGGCGTTCTCGCTGCTTGTCGTTCTGGAGCGTTTCGTTTTCCGCCTGACCGACAGCCGTGTCGCCGCACGCATCGCACCCGCACTGCTCATTTTCAGCGGCGGGCTTGGATTTTTGTGGTTCCTGCAGGACGTCAGCGAATCGGGCAAAGGGCTGACAGACATTCTGTGGCAGCTGCCGAGGGACTACACCATCGGCGACAAGTTCCGTTGGGGCAATTCGATGGTCGTGCTTTTCATCACGCAGCGCAGCCTGCTGCTCGGGATGCCGCTTACGATCATCGTGCTGCAGCAGCTATGGAAATATTTCACCGCTTCCCCTGAAGAAAATCCTCAGGAATCCAAGCTGCTCGCCCCCGCGTTGATGCCTGCGTTCATCGTTGGGCTCGTAGCGGGTTTGCTGCCGCTGATCCATCTGCACAGCTTGGTCGTGCTGTTCATCGTTACGGGTTTTCTATTCTTCATGCGTCTGGATCAATGGCGGACGTGGATCGCGTTCGGTGTCGGCGTCAGCGTTGTCGCGGTACCGATCCTGATCTGGTCGCTGACGGGCAGCGCGACCGACAGTACGAAATTCTTCGGCTGGCATTTCGGCTGGGATAAACGAAACGACGATGTTGTTTCGTTCTGGCTGAAAAATACAGGACTCACAATACCGCTTATCCTCGCGGCGATCGGATACGTTATCTTCAGGCTTACACGCAAGCCCGATGAGGACGCAAAGAAGAACACCGTCGATGAGCGTCCGCGTCTGAGGCAGCTGCTGCTCTTCTACATTCCGTTTGCCGTACTGTTCATCATTTCAAACGTCTTCAAGCTGGCCCCGTGGGAATGGGACAACATAAAGATCCTAATTTACTGGCTGGTCGGCTCGCTGCCGCTGATGGCGTATCTGTTGTCGGAGATATGGAAATACGGTGTTCCCGGCAAGACCGTGGCGACGGTCATTCTCGCAGGGCTGTGCTCAGCAGGAGCTCTGGACGTATGGCGAACGGCATCGGGCCAGGTGAAGATCCGCGTCTTTGAAACGGACGGCGTTCGCATCGCCGATCAAATTAAAGCAAAGACCGAGCCGAGAGCTCTTTTCCTTAACGCCCCGACGTACAATTCAGCCGTCGCTCTCTCCGGCAGGCGTTCGCTGATGCGTTACAGCGGCCATTTGAGTTCGCACGGCATCAATCATTTCGAGCGAGAGAATGAGGTTCGCCAGATCTATCAGGGCGGCGGAACTGCTGACATTCTGCTGCGCAAACACAATATCGAATACGTGATGGTCGGCCCCGAAGAACGGGAGCTGAGGCCGAACGAGGAGTTCTTCAAGAAATTTCCCGTCATTGCCGAGAGCGGCCAATATCGGGTCTATAAAGTAAATTAAGAGTTACTGATGGCAAAAAAGAAGAAGACACAGAAGGCGCAGCCGCAACAGCAACAAAAGGCGACAGCGGTTGAGAAGAGTTCGGGCGGTGCGGCACTGGCACTGCCCTCGTTCAAGATAGACGACAAAACGTGGATGATCTCGGCGGTCGTCATTACGGCCATTTCGGCGTTGCTGCGTTTCGTGATGCTGGCCATCAAGCCGCTGCATCACGACGAGGGCGTCAACGGATTTTTCCTTACCAATCTTGTCCGCGACGGAGCATATCGCTACGATCCGTCAAATTATCACGGGCCGACGCTCTATTATCTCTCGCTTCCGTTCGTCAAACTCTTTGGGCTTGAAACGGTGCCCATCCGTGTCAGCGTCGCGATATTCGGCGTGTTGTGCGTAGTTCTGGTGTTTTATTTGCGGCGGTATCTGGGCGACCTCGGTACACTTTTCGCGGCGCTTTTCATGGCACTTTCGCCGGGGCTTGTTTACATCTCGCGATACTTCATTCACGAGATATTTTTCATCTTTCTCGCGATGGGCATCGCTGTCGCGATAGTGCTTTACATCGAGGGCAAAAAGGCGGGTCCCGGAGCCGTCGCGTGGATGGCGTTGATTTTGTTCACGTGTTTCGTGCCGTCGGCGATGGCAGTCTCGTCTTACATCGACAAAGACAACACCGGATTGCTTTGGGCGGTTCGCATCGGCCTTCTGGTCGTCAACGCTCTGCTTTCCTATTTCATCGTCCGATCGCTGCTGAACTGGGACGAAGGCAGGCCGATGTATCTCATCTTGGCATCGGCGTGTGTATCGCTGATGTTCGCGACGAAAGAGACGGCGTTCATCACGCTCGGCACGATGGCCATCGCCTGCGTCAGCGTATACATTTGGCGGCTCATTCGTTTCAGCAAGGCGTTTGAAACCAACATAACCACAATTATTATCGTCGGCTGCGCGATATTGGCTGCGGGCGGCGTTTACTACTCGTCCTACATTTCTGACGCTCTGAAATGGATGGGTGATGTTTTCATGCCGGCGGATGTCAGCAAGCAGGACAACTTCTCTTATTTCACCATCCTGTTCCTGATCTTTGCGTCGATAGCGGCGTGGGCAATGTTCCTGAATGAAAGCCGCAAAACGAATCACACCGAACTGACAGAGCCGGCGGACATGACGCTCGGCGGTTTTCGAAGTGCCCTCGGCAGCGGTACCACCATGTATCTGGCGTTGATCGCCGCGGCGGTGTTGTTCGCGTATATTTGGATTTTGTTCTTCTCGTCGTTCTTTACGTTCGCTGACGGCATCAAGAAATCGTTCGAGGCATACGCCATCTGGACGAAGACCGGCAACCGCGACCATACGATGAACGGGCCGTTCGCATATCTGAAGTGGGGAATGCGCATAGAGGCGCCGATATTGCTATTTTCAGCGATCGGGGCATTTGTCGCCCTTCTCAAAGGCAAGCATCGATTCGCCATGTTTGCGGCATTTTGGGCTTGGGGCCTGTTCGTCGCTTACACCATCATTCCGTATAAAACGCCGTGGCTCGCGATCAGTTTTCTGATGCCGATGTGTCTCGTCGCAGGCTACGCCATCGGCGAAATGCTGGATGCAAAGACACAGATACTGCGGCTGGCTGCCGTTGTTCTCGCCATCGCGGGAACCTCGCTGCTGACCTATCAGACGTATCAGCTCAATTTCCAATTCTATGACGACGACCGCATGCCGTACGTATATGCGCACACCAAACGCGGTTTCCTCGACATGGTTGACAACATCGAGAAATTTGCCGACAAGAGCGGCAAAGGCAAAGAGGCCGTCGTTGAGATAGTCTCGCCCGACTACTGGCCGCTGACCTGGTATATGCTCGAATATAAGGCGAATTTCCACGGCAGGCCGGTCGATGCCAACACCGCGGAAATGATAGTCGCCAAGAAGGACGCGCAGGACGCTCTGCTGCTCCAAAAATACGCCAATCATTACAAATGGCTCGACGTCTATCCGCTGCGGCCGGGCGTCAATCTTGTCCTGCTGGTCAGGAACGACATCGCACCGGCCGAGGCAAAGGACATTTCGAAACTTCCGGAATACAAGACAATTCCGGGCTATACGCAGTAGAGGAAACTGGAACTATGTTTAGAAAGTTCGCCGTTGTTCTGATGATGACCGCGTGCGCCGTTGTGTCGGCGCAGGCAAAGGATATGAGTGCGGAAATTGACGCCGCCGCACAAAAGATACTGCCAAAGGTGATCGAATGGCGGCGTCATCTGCACAAGTATCCTGAACTCGGCAACCGCGAGGTCAAGACAGCGAAATTCATCGAGACCGAGCTTCGCCGCCTCGGTATCGAGGTCAAAACGGGCATCGCGGTCACGGGGGTTGTCGGCATCATCCGCGGCGGACAGCCGGGACCTGTCATAGCTCTACGGGCGGACATGGACGGCCTGCCGGTCACAGAACGTGCCGATCTGCCGTACAGGTCGGTCGAAAAAGGCGTGTACAACGGCCAGACGGTCGGCGTGATGCATGCCTGCGGCCATGACACCCATGTGGCGATGCTGCTCGGAGCGGCAAACGTGCTCGTCGGCATGAAGGACAAGATCAAAGGTACTGTCATTCTCGTTTTTCAGCCCGCCGAAGAAGGCCCGCCGGCAGGCGAGGAAGGCGGAGCGTACCTGATGGTCAAAGAAGGCGTTCTGGAAAACCCGAAGGTGGAAGCGATATTTGGAATTCACATCAGTGCCGGTATGCCGATCGGCCGGATCGCGTACAAGTCAGGAGCCGCGATGGCATCGAGCGATTGGTTCACTATCAAGATCAAAGGCCAACAAACGCACGGAGCCTACCCCTGGATGGGCAATGATCCAATTGCCGTCGCTACGCAGATATACACGGGCCTACAAATGATCGTCTCACGGCGGACGAACCTTACCGCGTCGCCGGCGGTGATAACGGTCGGCCGCATCAGCGGCGGCGTCCGCGAGAATATCATCCCCGAAGAAGTAACGATGGCCGGCACCATCCGCGCGCTTGATCGCGACATACAGCGCGACATACATGAAAAGATGCGTCTTACCGTGGCCAAAATAGCCGAGAGCGTCGGCACGACCGCTGAGCTGACGATCTTCAATGCCGCTCCGATAACCTACAACGAGCCCGGACTTACACGCCGCATGGTGCCGTCCTTGGAAAAGGCCGCGGGCAAGGACCGCGTGTTCGAGGCCAACTGGGTAACAGGGGCTGAGGATTTTGCTTTCTTTCAGGAAAAAGTGCCCGGAATGTATTTCTGGGTCGGCGGCATGGCACCCGGAACCGATCCTGCGAAAACAGCCCATCACACGCCCGACTTCGTCGTTGACGACAGCCGCCTCGACGTCGGCGTAAAGGCTTTCTGCAACATAGTTTTCGACTATCCGGCAAAATAGCCGTCATTGGACGACAAAAAAAGAGGCTGCCTTTTCCGGCGGCCTCTTCGCATTTCTGCACTGCCTCTTTACTGTCTATGCGCCTCAACGAACCACAGCATTTTGTCCACTGTTCGTGAGACGCCCGTGAGGAGGTCTGCGGTATCTTTGTCGCCCAGTTCATCTGTTGCATCGATGTCGGCGCGCACCTTTTTGCCGAGGTCCGCCAACGCGGACGACAGTGCATCGACGTGATCGGCACCGTCAGTGATCTCAAGCGGATATTCGGCCAGCGACGAATTCTGCGCCGCTACGCGAACCGTGCCGCGGGCGGTACCGCCGAGCGTTGTTACACGTTCGGCGATATCGTCGATGTGCGGCTCCATCAATGCTGCTACCTGATCGAATAGCTCGTGCAGGGAAATGAAATTCATTCCCTTAACGTTCCAATGTGCCTGCTTTGCCTGCGATCTCAGGTCAAAGGCGTCCGCGAGGCGTTGATTCAATATCTCGACGACCTTTTCGCGGGTCTCCAGCGGAATGTCTATCTTTGTGGTATGCATAGCTGTCTCCGTATTTAGAATTATTCTAAATATAATCGTATAGAAAGTCAATGGCCGCACGTTGCCGAGCACGGATCTGCCCGATGCTACTCTCGTACCGGCGGGTTCCTGATGGTTTGCGGAGATTGTGTGACGTTGCGGCCGGAACCCCGAAACAGCGGAGTAAAGACCCAGCGGGAATGATTCTCGATACCGTAATACGTGATGATCGACTTTGACAGGCTCTGGCTGGCGACGCCGATGAACGGCGTGTTGTCGAAATCCATGTCAAAACTTGAGTCGCCTTCATTGTCGCTGTCCAGTTCCGTATTCAGAACACTTACGAACTGAACCGCGAATTTGTCGAAAAGCGGGCTCGGGTTTGCCGGCAGCAGGCCGCCGTTATAGTTCTGTACGCGGCGAGCAAAGCTGCCGATGGAATTGGGGTCAGGTTTTATCAGCCGCCAGCGGCCGTCTTCGCTCAGCGGATCGACGGCTGCCGAGGGGCGCAGGATCTGCCGCTTTTTCGTGCCGGCGGGCAAACCTTCCAGAAGCTCGTCCATCGAGGTCGGCAGCTTGCCGCCGCCATAGAATTCGACGTACTGACGGATCGCCTCAGCGACCTCTTCGCCGCGGCGGATGGCCTCAAGTTCCTTTTCTCGCTGGATCTCTGTGTAGACCGACGGAGCAACTGCGAGCAGCGCCACGGCAAAGACCGCCATGGTGCCCATCAGGGCGATCAGCGTCATTCCGAGTTCGCCATTACGGTTTCTTTTCAACGCCGTCCTCCAGATCGTCAACGTCCTCTTTCTTTTCAGGCGGCCGCTGCGGACGTGCGTTGGCCGGCTGATTAGGCGGGACATAGCGCGGAATGTTGTCGGGTATGCCCGGAATGTTGCCGCCCGGCATCGCGGGGTTGAACGTAGGATACGGGCTAGGGACGTTGCCGGCCGTGGTGGGCGGCGTTCGGTTCAGCGGAACGCGATGCTTGAAGCCCAGCTGCGTATCTTCGAATTCAACGTTCTCCGACGTGATGTTGATCAGACGGAACCTGCCGCCTACGATGTCATTCAAACGCTTGCCGTAAGGCTTGTCGTTGCCGGGTTCCGTGAAATATGCGGTGTCGTTGTTGGCACGCTTTCTCGCGATCATACCGATGTAGGTGACATTCGGTTTAGGCGGCGGCTGGACGCTGAAAATGACCTGATTTGAATAGGTCTTGCCGTCCGGCGTTTGAATGATGATCTGCTTCGGGCCTTCCTGAGCGATCAGGTTCGCCGGCACGTCCGTGAACATCCGCTGAGCGTTAACGAAAACGGTCGGCATGGGCGACTGGTTGAAATAGATGCGCGTATCCGGAGTGAACTTGTCGCCGTTGATCTCCAGGCGAAATCCTTTCGATCCGGCAAATACGGTCTGCGGATTGACGAAAGAGAGCAGTATGGGCGGCGTCGGCACGGGCGAAGGCGGCACGATCACCGGCGGCGAAGGCGAAGGCGGAACGAAAGGCGTCGGCGGAGGCGGCTCGTAGAACGCAAAGATATTGCGGCCCGCGTCAGGAGCATAGGACGCTCCCGGGCTGTAGTCTATCGGCGTCGTCTGATAAACAAAATCCTGTTCCTCACGCGATACCATCCTGTTATCCACTGTACGGTCGGCAGGCGATGCTGTCGGCCGCGGCGTCGGGGTCGTCGCGGTCGTAGCGGCCGTGCTCCCGCCGAACATACCGCGGCCGAAAGCCAAGTAGAGTGCGATGAGCGCGACCAGTCCCAACACCGCTGCCGCAATCAGCTTGTTTCTCTCTGCCGGGTCCTTGATGTTTATCGTCGCTGCCATCTTTACTGCTGCACCGGCGGGGCAGTTGCCATTGCCGGCCGGCGGAAATATGCCGCCAGTTCGATCCTGAGTGTAACTGTCTGTCCGTGCATTCTGCCCTGCTGCGAACGCGGCACGTCCGGCGCCGGCTGTACGGGAACCGCGGGATTCATGCCCGGCTGGAACATACGATTGTTAGCAGGCGGCACTGCGGGGTTGACGGGTTGAACCTCTTGAACGTTGGTCCTTGTTTCCTTAGGTTTGTCCGTAGAATCCGAAGGTGCAAGCTCGATCGAGCTGATAAGCAGAAATTCGCGGCCGGTCTCGATCTCGCGAATGAATCGACGCAGATTCTGATACGAACCTTCAAGAGTCGTCGTCACATACATTCCCGGATACAGGCTGCGAAAACGGGCACGGCCCTTTTCCTGTTCCGATTCCTGCTGCCGTTCCTGCTGCCCGATCGGTTCGAGCGGTGCGTAATCAGGTCCCGAAGTATTCACAAGGCCGTAGGCGCGTATCAACGCGTTCAGCCGCTGATATATCGCCGAGCGTCCGTTTACTGAAGCCGGCAGGAACCGCGTTTCAAAATCGTCCACGCTGGATATCAGCGTGTCCACCTGAGTCTGTGTGTCCGTTATCTCGCCGTATTTTGAACGAGCCGAAGCAAGTTCGGCCTCGAGCCGGTCGTTCTCGACCTTGTTCTTTGCAAGCTCGCGGTCGGAAGGCAGGGTAAAGAAAAGATACACCGCGATCGCAGCCACCAGCACCAAAAAAGATGCCGCAATGACGCCTATCTCTACCGGGCCCCACATTCCGCCGTAAACCTTACGAGGCCTGCGAAACGAAGGCGGCAAGGGCCGGGCTTCGACCGGGACCTCTACAGCCTCAACAACAGGCAAATTGTTTTCGTTCTCAGTCACTATTGCCCGTTCTCCCCTGAAACTGCAGGCCTTGCCTGCGCGACGTCCGGCGGATCGGCCGAGTATCCATAGCCCGGCGAATAAATGATCCTGAATGTGTATTCGGTAAAGGTGATGCGTTCGTTCGACTGCAGGTCCTGTCCGCGAAGCTCAGCATTGAACAAACCGGAGTTGTTCATGTTCTCGATCATCGACATCACCGCCGCGTAATCGCGGCTCTTGACAGAAAATTCCAGCTCGGCACGAGTTCGCTGGCCGTCCTGAAAAATGTTGACCACCGATATTCGCGACGCGCTGACGCTGTTCGGCAGCACGGCCTCAAGGTCCGCAAAAAGCCGCGACCAGCCGAAACGCTTGTTGGCGACGAGTTTGTGCGAAGCGACGAGCATCTGCCGCTGGTCGGGCGAGAGCATCTGCTGCACCTTTTCACCCTCGCCTTTCAGCCGTTGTATCTCTTCTTTGCGTTCCTCTATCGAACGTGTGAGCAGCTCGTTGCGTTTACGGTTCTCGTTGAGCCTGTACAGCGAAAAAACGCCCGTCAGGAGCCCTATCATGATGACGAGGCTCGCCAGCAGATACGGCAGCGTTCTGTTCCTGAAAGGGTATGTAGCTAGATTTAACTTTGTGATCACCGCTTTGCCCTGGACCGTCTGATTTCGCTCAGCGCGCAAAAAAATATCGTAGCACGAACGAAAAGCAAAGTCTTTCACGTCGCGGACGCTGTGCAGGTTGCAAAAATCAGGCGCGTCTGGGCGGCAGGTCGCGCTTCATTTCTTCGTCAGAGATGTCCCGGTAGGCGGCAACGCGGTTTCGGCCGCCGTGTTTTGCACGATAAAGTGCCGAATCCGCCATTTCCACAAGCTCTATGGGATCCGATGAGTCTTCGGGAAACGATGCGACGCCGATGCTGACCGTGATCTTGTGCGATTCGCGCTCTTTTCCCGTGCGGATCACGCTGAAAGGATATTCTTCTATCGACGTGCGTATCCGCTCAGCGGCAACAAGGCCCTGCGGCAGATCCGCATCGAGCAGAAATGCAGCGAATTCATCGCCGCCGAAACGCGCCGCAGCGTCGCCGGTGCGCAGATTCGTCATGATCGAAAAACCGATCTCTTCAATCGTCTTGCTGCCGGTCAGATGGCCGTAGGTGTCGTTTACGCTCTTAAAATTGTCGCCGTCCATCATCAGTACGCAGAACGGGCGGCCCTCGGCCTTTGCACGGCCGGCCTCGCGACGCAGTTCGGAAAAGAACGACCGGCTCGAGAGCAGGCCTGTCAGGTCATCGTGCGAGATCAGCCTGTGGATCTGCCGCTGATACTCTCTGTCGATCTCGTCGAGCAGGTCAAACCGCAATATCGTCTCGCCGACCGTGATCTTGTCGCCGTTCTCGAGCTTTTCGCGGCGGATGCGGCGGCCGTTCAGAAAAGTGCCGTTCCGCGAATCAAGGTCGTGGAGTATGTATTCCATAGCGACCCTTGAGTCGCTGGGTGTTGCCTCGATCCGAGCATGCTTTCGCGAAACAAGAAAATCATTGACGCGGACGTCCGCCTCGATCGCCCGCCCGAGGATCACCTCTTCACGTTCAAGCGGGATCGGCACGGCGATCAGCTCACCGCTTAAAAAAACAAGCGACGGCCGGATGTCTCTGCGGATTATCTCGGAATCTTTCATATGCCGCGGAATGGGCGGGAGAAGGCAGCAACCACTATTCTACAATATTTTTAACAGCGTTTTCCACACTTTTTTGCGCATCGCGATGCCGCACGGAAAAGGGGGCCCGTAGTGCCGTTTTCAACTTTCTGCGAAATGTATATAAAATTACTTGACAACAGCACACTCAAGTTTTATTATTCTCGTGGACTAATTTGTTAGTCTTTTTATTCTACATTGATGGAGGATAAAGCAATGAACATCATCAGACATGATCCATTTCGCGAACTTCGCAGCCTGCAGGACGAAATGAACAGGCTGTTTGCCGGGGTAGCTCCTGCGGCTGATCGCGAAGAAATGTTCGGCGGCAACTGGGCGCCGAAGGTCGATATTTGGGAAGACAAGGACCATCTGGTCCTCGAGGCAGAACTTCCGGGCATGACCCGCGACGATTTCGAGCTGTCATTCGAGAACAATGTGCTGACGCTTAAGGGCGAGCGCAAGTTCGAGAAGAAAACGGAAGAGGGCAACTACTACCGCGTTGAAAGGTCCTATGGATCCTTCACAAGGTCGTTCACTCTGCCGCAGACGGTGACGCCGGACGGCGCGGCTGCCGAGTTCAACAACGGCGTGCTGCACGTTACTCTTCCGAAACGTGAGGAGACAAAAGCACGTAAGATCGAGGTCATTGGCGGCGACGCCGAACCGAAGACCATCGAGGCCAAGACGGCCGGTGCCTAAGGTCAGAACCGCCCGCGTAAGCGGGCGTGAAACACCCCAAAGAGTCGGAACCGCCATTGCTAAGAAAACGGCCCGCGAGCCGCAGCAGGCGGTTCCGCTTTTTTGGAGTAAAATAGAGTTATGAGATTCGACAGATTCACCATTCGCGGCCAGGAGGCCGTTCAGGAAGCTATAGGCGTCGCTGAAAAGAATCAAAATCAGCAGGTCGAGCCCGAGCATATTCTCAGCTCGCTTTTGGAGCAAAAGGAGGGCGTCGTGCGCCCGATACTGGGAAAGATCGGCGTCAATTTAGCGCAGATAGAGAACGAGCTCACTGCGGCGGTCGAGAAGTTTCCTAAGGTTTCCGGCGGACAGCAGTATTTCAGTTCGCGGACGAACACCATCTTTCAGGACGTGCAGAAGATCGCCGAGGCGATGCAGGACGAATACATCTCGACCGAGCATCTGCTGCTGGCGATCGCCGCTGAGAAGCAGGGTGACGCGGGCCGAATACTGCGTTCGAATGGTGTTTCCGGCGAGGATCTCGAAAAAGTAGTGACCGAGATGCGCGGCGGTTCGCGCATCACGGAGCAGAACGCAGAGGAAAATTTTCAAGCATTAGAAAAGTATGCTCAGGATCTGACCGAGCGGGCACGCAAAGGCAAGCTGGATCCCGTGATCGGCCGCGACGACGAGATACGCCGTACGATACAGATCCTTTCCCGACGCACTAAAAATAATCCCGTCTTGATCGGCGAGCCCGGCGTCGGCAAGACCGCAATTGTCGAAGGGTTGGCACAGCGGATCGTTTCGGGCGACGTGCCAGAGACGCTGAAAAACAAGCGGCTTGTTTCGCTCGACCTTGGCTCGATGCTCGCGGGTGCAAAGTACCGCGGCGAGTTTGAGGACCGATTGAAAGCTGTACTGAAAGAGATCGAAAAGGCCGAGGGCCAGATCATTCTGTTCATCGACGAGCTGCACACGCTCGTCGGGGCCGGTGCTTCGGAAGGCGCGATCGACGCTTCAAATATGCTCAAGCCGGCACTTGCACGCGGCACACTGCGTGCGGTCGGTGCGACGACGCTGAACGAATATCAGAAATATATCGAGAAAGACAAAGCCCTCGAACGCCGCTTTCAACAGGTTTACATCGGCGAGCCGACGGTCGAAGACACCATCGCGATACTTCGCGGTTTGAAGGAGCGCTACGAGGTGCATCACGGCGTCCGCATAAAGGACGCGGCGATCGTCGCTGCGGCGACGTTGTCAAACCGTTACATCACCGACCGCTTTTTGCCTGACAAAGCCATCGACCTGATCGACGAGGCCGCATCGCGCATACGCATCGAGATCGATTCGCTGCCGCAGGAGATAGACGAACTCGAACGCGAGATACTGCAGCTCGAGATCGAGCGGCAGGCATTGTCGCGTGAAACCGACGAGAAATCAAAAGAGCGGCTGAATGATATTGAAAAGCGCATCGCGGACCTGAAAGAGCGTTCATCGGCGATGAAGGCTCAATGGCAGTCGGAAAAGGAAGAGATCGAGAAGATGCGCGAGGGCAAAGAGCAGCTCGAACAGGCAAAACTCGAACTCGAACAGGCACGGCAGGCAGGCGACCTGACAAAGGCAGCAGAGATCCAATACGGACGTATTCCCGAGCTTGAGAAGCTGCTTGAGACAGAGCAGCAACGGCTCGGCGAACTGCAGAAAGAGGGCGTGTTCCTGAAAGAGGAAGTTGACGAAGAGGACGTCGCCGAGGTCGTGGCGAAATGGACCGGCGTGCCCGTGTCGAAAATGCTCGAAGGCGAGATGCAGAAGCTCGTCGCGATGGAGCAGAACCTCGGAAAGCGCGTCATCGGCCAGGACGAGGCTCTTTCGGCCGTGGCGAACGCGGTCCGGCGTGCACGTGCGGGATTGCAGGATCCGAACCGGCCGGTCGGTTCGTTCATATTCCTCGGCCCGACGGGCGTCGGAAAGACCGAG
Organism: Acidobacteriota bacterium; assembly: GCA_016700075.1. Lineage (NCBI taxonomy): Bacteria > Pseudomonadati > Acidobacteriota > Acidobacteriota bacterium. The sequence continues at coordinate 2,249,661 of CP065000.1, forward strand.
ACGGCAAGGGCACTAGCAGAATTTCTGTTCGACGACGAACGCGCGATGGTGCGGCTCGATATGTCGGAATACATGGAAAAGCACGCCGTCGCCCGCATGATCGGCGCTCCGCCGGGATACGTCGGCTATGAAGAAGGCGGCCAGCTTACCGAGGCCGTCCGTCGCAGGCCGTATTCGGTCGTGCTTTTCGACGAGATCGAGAAGGCGCATCCCGACGTTTTCAACGTCCTGCTGCAGATACTCGACGACGGTCGCCTGACCGACAGCAAGGGCCGCGTGGTCGATTTCAAGAATACGGTGCTGATAATGACGTCAAACCTCGGCTCGCGTGAGATACAGTCCGCGGCGGAAAATCCGCTTGCCGACCGCGATACGAAAGCTGATGTGCTGCAAGTTTTGCGGGGGCATTTCAAGCCCGAATTTCTCAACCGCATCGACGACATCGTGGTCTTTACGCAGTTGTCGCGTGAACAGATCGCCACGATCATCGACGTGCAGATTGAGAGGCTTCGAAAGATGCTTGCCGAGCGCGATATCACCGTTGAGATGGAACAGTCGGCACGCGATCTGCTCGTTCAGGAAGGCTACGATCCGATCTACGGCGCGCGGCCGCTAAAGCGGGCCATACAGTCGCTGATCCAAAATCCGCTTGCGGTAAAACTGCTGAACGGCGAGATCGGTTCGGGTCAAAAGGTCATTGTTTCAGCCGAAAACGGCGAGATGAGATTCTCGCCGTCGGCAGGCGAAGGCAAAGCCACCTCGAACTGACGGTTTCCAATGAGGAACGCAAGCCTTTAGAATACTAATTAGATGTTTAAGCGAAAGAAGATGAGCGAACTGGATCACCTAATAGAAGAACACCCTGAGGATATGGAGCCGCCGATCGCGGTCAAGGACAAGCGCCGTTTCAATGAGAACGGCGAACTCGTCCGCGATGATGAGCCCGAAGCGGGAAAAAAGACGGTCCCCGTAAAGCCGCAGCGTGAGACCGAACTGGAAGCTCAGCTAAAGGCCGAGGTCGAACGCCGCGAGGCAGCCGAGGCGAAACTGGTCGGCGTGCAGGCAAAGTTCGAAGAGGCAAAGGCCGAGCTTGAAAAAGAGACCGCCGAGATGCGCGAAAGGCTTAAGCGTACACTGGAGGATCGGGCCAATCAGAACAAATTCAATTTCCTTCAGACGCTTCTTCCTGTTTTGGATAACCTTCATCTCGCCGTGAATGCAAGCGAAGAGGACCCTTCCATCGAGAATCTCAGGACCGGTGTTAAAGGCGTCGCTAGATCATTCGAACACGCCTTGGCGAGCGTCGGTGTTGAAACTGTTCCGTCCATCGGAACGAATTTCGATCCTGAACTGCACGAGGCGGTCGATATGGCTCCGGCAGATGCTGAGAATGACGGAAAGATCGTCGCTGAATATCAGACGGGCTATCGTTTTGGCGATCGTCTGCTGCGTCCCGCTCGGGTGCAGGTTGGAAAGGCGGGTTAAGATTTAGCTTATCAATTACCGGCGCGAATGTTATTATGGCGTTTAGCCAACCTCTCCCTTCCCGAACGGCCCAATAGGCGGAACCAAATTTATGGCGGACATAGAAGCGTATAAGGATAAATTCAGCGAAAGCGGACAGCGCATATTGGACATCGCTCTGGCAGAATCCAAGAAGCGCGACCAGAACTACATTGCGGTCGAACATATCCTGCACGCGCTTGCGGGTGAGGAAGAGGACCTTTTCTCTTCAACGATGCGCGACCTGTCGGTCGATCCTCGGTCGGTAAAGATACTTATCGAAAAGCGAATGGCCAATGGCCGTCATCATACCGGGACCGGATATCGCATAGCCCCGGAAACGACGGAGCTTTTCAAACGCTCGATGGACCGCGCGCGTTCGCAGGGCCGCCGTGTCATTGATGCGAGCGATATTTTCTACGTCTTGTCGAATGACGGACGCAGCGTCTTGAATGAGGTTTTGCAGAACCTTGGCGTTCCGACCGAAGAGGTTGCGCAGATAGCCCGTACACGCATACGCAAACGCGAGAAAGAAGAAGAGAGAGTAAGGCAAAAATACGAATTGCCAAGCTTTTTACGGCATTTCGGCGTTTCGCTGAACAAGCTTGCCCGTCAGGACAAGATACCGCCGACCATCGGGCGTGAAGAAGAGATCCGGCAGATGATCGAGATACTGTCGCACCGCGAGCGGTCCAATTCACCGATGCTCGTCGGTGAGCCGGGCGTCGGCAAAACTGCCGTTGTCGAGGGCCTCGCCCGAATGATAGAGCTGGAGCCGGAAAAGGTGCCGGCAAGACTCCGCGATTCACACATCGTCCAGCTTCAGATGGGCGGACTTGTCGCCGGAACGATGCTGCGGGGAATGTTCGAGGAGCGCATCAAAGGCATCATCGACGAGGTGAAGGAAAAAGACCACATCATCCTTTTCATCGACGAAGCCCACACCATCATCGGTGCAGGCGCCGCGATGGGGACGACATCCGACGCGGCGAATATGTTCAAATCCGCCTTGGCACGCGGCGAACTCCGCATTATTGGTGCGACGACGATGACCGAATACAAGGAGTACATCGGCGAGGATGAAGCTCTTGCACGGCGTTTTCGTCTCGTTAAGGTGCCCGAACCCACTATCGACGAAACGAAACAGATATTGCTGGGCGTGAGGCCGAGATTGGAAAAGAACTATTCGGTCACCATCTCGGACGAGGCGATAAATACTGCTCTCGAGATGTCGCCGAAATACATCCGCAATCTTCATCTGCCCGACAAAGCCATCGGTTGGCTCGACACGGCATCGGTCAAGGTCGAGATAAATCCTGCTGACGGCATGGTCGTGCAGCCGGACCACATCATTGAGGTCATTTCGCAGGAATCGCGAATTCCGAAGGACATGATCTATCGCGACACGTCCGACAGATTCTCGCTGATGGAAGACGAGCTCGGGAAACGCGTTATCGGGCAAAAGGACGCCGTACGGGCCGTCGCCGAAAGGCTCCGTCTGAACAAGGGCCCACTGAAAGAGAATCACTATGCGCCCGACGGTGTACTGCTTTTCCTCGGGCCGACAGGTGTCGGCAAGACCGAACTTGCGAAGGCAGTCGCCGAGTTCATGTTTGGCGACGAAAGCAAGATGATCCGCATCGATATGTCCGAATACGGCGACGGCACGGTCGGCATCGAAAAGCTGATCGGGATGCCGCGCGGCATCGTCGGTTCGGAACGCGGCGGTATCTTAACGGAACAGCTTCGCGATAATCCTTACACGGTGCTGCTGCTCGACGAGGTCGAAAAGGCATCGCCGTATCTGATGAACATTTTTCTGCAGGCATTTGACGAAGGCTGGATCACGGACGGCCGCGGCAAGAAAGTGTATCTGTCGGACGCCATCGTTATCATGACGTCGAATCTCGGCTCGGAGAATTTCAAGAAATACGAATCGCCGCTCGGTTTCGGCATGAAATCCGTAGGCAGCATGCAGGCAATTCGCAGCGATGTGATGAAGGCGGCAGAGACGCGGTTCACGCCTGAGTTTCGCAACCGTATCGACGAGATAGTGATCTTTTCCCCGCTGACACGCGACGAGGTCCGCGAGATAGCCAAGCTGTATTTGGCGAAAATTCAGCGAAATATGGAACGCCAGGGCAAGGTCGTCGAGGTCACGGATGCGGCGCTTGAACTCATCACGGACAAAGGCTATTCGCCGACCTACGGCGCTCGTTTCCTGAAACGCCACATCGACCAAAAGGTGAAATTGCCCATTACGAACTCTTGGAAAGCGGCGGCCAAATTCATCGTTGACGCCGAGGGCGAAGACATCGTCGTCCGAAATGACGAGGTTTTCAGCCTGAATTAGGCCGAGATCTTCGTTTTTTGCATCAAAGGCTTTGAGGATAATATCTTCAAGGCCTTTATTTCTCTATGACCGAGACTGTGAAAAGAACCTATTTGATGCTCGCCCTTTGCGGCATGATATTCCTGTTTGGCCACTCAGCGTCGCCGGCGCAAACATCCGAGCCGCCGTCTCCTGAGGCCATTATCTCGAGAGCGGTCGAGTATCTGGGCGGCGAGCGTTATTTGAAAGTGACCTCGCAGGTGAGCCGCGGCAAATTCAGCGTGATACGCGAAGGCGCGGTCATTTCGTTCTCGTCATTTCACGACGTGATAGTTTTCCCGGACCGCGAGCGGACGGATTTTCGCAGCAGCGGGATACGCAGCACTCAGGTGAACATCGCGGGCGGCGGTTGGGTGTTCGACGGTGAGACCGAGGCGATACGCGATCAGACCGAGATACAGCTCGCCAATTTCAAACGCGGCGTCCGAACGAGCCTGGACAATCTGCTGCGAGGCTATTGGAAGGGCGAGGCCGAACTGAGTTACGCGGGACGCAGGCCTGCTTCGCTGGGGCGTCGGAACGATGTCGTAAAGCTGAAATAAAGCGACGGTTTCGAGGTGGAATTTGAATTCTCTGCCGACGACGGCACCCCGCAAAAGGCTATATACAAACGCCGGAATGCAGACGGCGAACCTATCACCGAAGAGGACCGTTTTGCACAGTTCGTCGAGGTCAGCGGCATTCGTGCGGCATTTGTCGTTGACCGCTTTACCGACGGCAAACACGCCTCGCGCATCAACTACGAATCCATCGAATACAACAAACGTATTCCCGATTCGATCTTCGTCAAACCCGCCAATCTAAAAGAGGCAAAACGCGACATCAAGCTGTGAGCCGCGAATTGCCTCTGAATTGAATTCGCCTAAACGAAGGCGAAGTCGAACTGCGCCTGATGTGCCGAGCGGTCAGAGGCGAGGTCCACGTTGCCCAGCATATCTTCGATCTCCTCCAAGACGGCTCGCTCGGTAGAGCGAAGAGCCTTTGCGACCTCAGGATGCACGCGAAGCGTTGTGTGCCGAACGTCCTCGACGTCACGCGACAGGCGGCGTGCTTCGGCGAGTATCTCGTAGCAGACGGTTGTCGGCGATTTCACCCAGCCTGAACCTTCGCAGTTCTCGCACGGCGTACACATCGTCCTTTCGAGCGATTGTTTGACGCGCTTTCTGGTCATGATAATGAGCCCGAAATCGTTGAACGACAGCACCTTGGTCGGCGAGCGGTCCGATTGCAGGGCCTCCTGCAGTGCCTTCTGGACCTTGTGCCTATTGCGGCGGTCTTCCATGTCGATCAGGTCGAGCACGATGATGCCGCCGAGGTCGCGAAGCCGTATCTGGCGTGCGATCTCATCGACCGCTTCCATGTTCGTCTTCGTAATGGTGTCCTCGAGGCGTGCGTTGCCCTTGCCGACGAATTTGCCGGTGTTCACGTCGATCGCGACGAGTGCCTCGGTCTGGTTAATTACCAGATAGCCGCCCGATTTCAGCCATACGCGGGGCTTCAGTGCCTTGTCGATCTCTTCCTGAACGCCGTAGTAATCGAGGATGGGCTCGTCCCGCGTGTACAGCTTGATGCGGTTGACCATCTTCGGATGGATGAGGTTGATGAACTCGACCGTGCGGAGATATTCCTCTTCGCTGTCCACGCGGATCGCCGTGAAATCATCAGAAAGCTGATCGCGCAGTATCCGCTGGACGAGGTCCAGGTCCTGGTGGACCAACGCCGGCGACTTACGCTTTTCCGAACGCTTTTTAGCGTCAAGCCACGTTTTGACGAGGTATTTCGCATCGTTGCGAAGCTCGTCCTCGGGTATGCCAATGCCCGCGGTGCGAACGATAAATCCTCCCGACGTAATTTCCGGATCCTGACGGATCTTTTGGATCAGCGTCCGCAGACGGCCGCGTTCGCTGGACGATTCTATCTTTCGCGAAACGCCCAAATGCTCGATCGTCGGCATATAGACCAAAAAACGGCCCGGCAGAGCGATGTGCGACGTGATGCGTGCGCCTTTCTTTGCGATGGGCTCTTTGGCGATCTGAACGATTATCTCCTGGCCTTCGCGGAGTAGGTCCGAGATGGCGGGCATGGGCGGACGCTCGCGGCGGTCGAAACGCTTGCCGTTGTCTTTGCCTTTGTCGCGGTCACGATCACGGTCCTTGTCGCGATCCCTGTCGCGGCTTTCACCGCGGTCTTTGTCACGGGCTTCGCGGTTGTCGCGGTTGTCGCGGTCGCGTCCGCCGCGTTTGTTGCGGCCGCGGTCTGATCGTTCCGGCCGTGTGTCGGCTACAGGTTCTTCCGATCCTTCCACTGCTGCCTCTTCTGCGGGAACCTCGTCAGTTCCCGGAGTCTCTTCTGCGGCGACGGGTTCTTCGGCTGCAGCTTCTACGGGCTCGGGCTCGCTCATTACGTCCGCGAAGCCCTCGATAACTTCAGTTTCATCGAGTTCGTCCAGAGCCTCCGCCATCTTGTTCCTAGCACCGCCGCGGCGTTTTCCGCGGCCGCCTCGGCGAACCGCCATTTCTGCTGTGTCTGAGGATTCACGAAGCGAAGCCTCGGCATCTTCCAGCGGCTCGTCCTCTTTTTTCTTTCTGCCTCTGGTGGTTTTCGCCTTTGCAGCTGCCGGCTTTTTCGTCGCCGCACGCTTGGCCTTCGGCTTTTCTTCCGCGGGCGTCTCTGCAGCTTCGGTATCGTCTTTCTTGCGGCGGCCGCGTTTTTTAGGCTCGGGTTTGGCTTCGGGCTCGTCCTCGTCGGCGATGCGTTCGAATCCGTTTCCGTCGCCTTTCGCGTTTGCCAGCAGCGAACCGACCTCCGCTTCCGCAGTGCTGTCGTCAAAACTGAATTCAATAGCGCGCACGCTTTCAACTATCGCTTCCTGAACGTACGCGTCCTTGAACATCTCGCCGGTGTCGGCGTCATCGTCGGCGATGCGTTCAAAGCCCGAAGCGTCCGGGTCTTTGTCAAGTATGGTGCCGGCGGCTATCGCCTCAGAACGACCGACCCTTTCGACTGACTCGACATCTGCTGTATCGTCTGCCGGGGCTTCGACTGCTTCAGCCGGTTCTTCACGGCGTCCGCGTCCGCGTTTACCGCGATCGCTGCGTCCGCTTCTCGCTTCATCTGCGGCGACTATGGTCGCGTCCTCGTCAACGACGGCACCCGATTCGGCGATCGGTTCGACGATCTCCTGAACGGACTCCATCTGTTTTTCGCGTTCGATGCGGCCGCGTTCGATCTGTTCGTTGGCAGCCTTTTTGGCGTCTTCGGGCGAGGTTTTCTTGCCCTTTTCGGTGACGATGCGTTCGATCTCTTCGTCCTCATCGAAGAAATCGGAAACATAGAGGAACGCATCGCGTTCCAGCCCGATATCGACAAAAGCCGACTGCATTCCGGGCAGGACGCGCATAACGCGACCCTTGTAAACATTGCCTGCGACGCCTGAATTCTCCTCGCCGCGTTCGATGTAAAATTCGGTGACCTTGCCATTATCCAGAATGGCGATCTTTTTTTCGCGTCCGTTGACGCTTACGATCATTTCTTTAGACATATTTTGTCCCTGTATTTTGATTTAGGGATCCAGACGGTGCGGAAAACGGATGGAGCTATCGCAGATCTTACTGCCGGCAAGAAGCAGGGCGCACGTTGGCCTTACAACTTTGTTCCGTAAATGGATTCCGGGCAGAAAAGTGAGAACGAATGTTCACGTTGGGATCTGTTTGACGCGGAGATGCGGCCTCCTTTTCGCCTTTCTCCGTGGGGAGCGACGGGCAGTCATATAAAACGCCGTGCTCAAACCCTATCAATAACTCTCATTCACGGCCTCCGTCGGCCGAAAAGATCTTTTTCGTATCCGCGGCCACAGGCGCAATGCCAAAACCGCAAACCGCAAGCAGTATAAACAATTACGGGAAATGAGTAAACCGACCTTTGAGTATTATTTTGCCGCAGATCTGCTGCAGATCTGCTGCAGATTGGCTTGGGCCGCCGCAACGGGCTAGAATGTAATTCCCCGAGCGCCCGATGGAAGTACAATTTCAATTCATTACCGACCCTGAAGCACTAGAAAAAGCGTGCAAAGAGATATCCGACGCCGCCGACCTCGGTTTTGACGTCGAAACGACGGAACTCGACCCGTACAAAGGCGATCTGCGTCTCGTGCAGCTCAGCGACGGACGCCGGACGAAGGTCATCGACCTATACGCTTTTCGTAAATTCGGCGGCCTTGCGACGCAGTCCGAGCTTGCCCCGCTGCGCAAACTGTTAGCCGCCGAACGCCCGACAAAGATCGCACACAACGCGAAATTTGACGCGAAATGGACGCGGCATCATCTCGGCGTCGAAACGGGCGGGCTTTACGATACGTATCTCGCGAGCGTTCTGATCGATGCCGGAACGGGCGAACGCAGGCACGGCTTAGCGGACGTCGTGCAGTTCTTTCTGCAGAAAACGCTCGACAAGACCGAGCAGGTCAGCGATTGGGGCGCCGAGGACCTGACGCAGGCTCAGGCAGAATACGCCGCACGCGACGCTGCCGTGATGCCGGAGCTGAAGGCGAAAATAGACGAACGCATCGCGGCGGACGGGCTGCAGCAAGTTCTGAAACTTGAGAACGAATGCGTGATGCCGGTCGCGGAAATGGAGCTGAACGGCTTTTTCCTCGATGCGGAACGCTGGCGCGAACAGCTCGCCGTAAAAGAGGCCGAACAGGCGGCCGCGGGAAAGGAACTGCAGTCGATGCTCGCAGCCGGCGTTGCACAGGCGTCGCTTTTCGGCACTACGGAGATAAATCTGGATTCGCAGCAGCAGGTCGCGGCGGCTCTTTCGGGCCTCGGAATTCCGATGCCTGCATCGACCAGCCGCTGGCAGCTTCAGCCGCTCGCGGAGCAGTATCCGCAGATCGCTAAACTGCTCGAATACCGCGCCGCCGCAAAGGCCGCGGGAAGTTTCGGCGAGAACATCCTGGAATTCATCGAACCGAAAACCGGCCGCATTCATGCCGATTTTCGCCAGATCGGTGCACCGACAGGGCGTTTTTCGTGCTCAAATCCGAACCTGCAGCAGATACCGCACGAGGACGTTTACCGCCGCTGTTTTCGCGCCGAAGAGGGAAACAAGCTGGTCGTCGCGGATTATTCGCAGATCGAGCTGCGGATACTTGCTGAAATGTCCGCCGATGCTGCCTTCATCGCGGCATTTGAATCTGGTGCCGACCTCCACGCGGCGACGGCGGCACGCGTTTTCGGCGTCGAGCCTGACGCCGTCACGCCCGATCAGCGGTCTTTTGCCAAGCGGCTGAATTTCGGTGTGGTTTACGGCATCGGAGCACAGCGTTTTGCAAAGATGACGGGACTTTCCGACCGCGAGGCAGAGAACGCACTGCGGCGTTATTTCGCCTCGTATCCGCAAATGGACGAATGGCTAAGGGTGCGTTCGAAAGAGGTCATCTCGTCGCGGGCCGCCAGAACGATGTCCGGCCGTCTGGCGAAGATCGAACTCGATCCGGCGGACCGCGCGTCCGTCGGTGCGGCGCAGCGTTACGCACGCAATATGCCGATACAGGGAACCTCGGCGGATATTTTGAAACGTGCTCTTCGGCTGCTGCACGAACGCATTCGCGAAACGTCCGCTCGGCTGGTCAACATCGTCCACGACGAGATCGTGGTTGAATGCGCCGCCGCCGATGCCGAAACGACACGCGACATTCTTGTTGACGCGATGACGAAAGCGGGCGAGGAATTCGTCAAAAAGGTTCCTATAAAGGTAGATGCGGCGATCGCCGACGAATGGACAAAATAGCGATATGTGCGGCAGATACGCGATGAACGCGGAGCAAAAGGAGCTTTACACGGCCATCCCGTGGCTGGAGGGCGACGAGTATTTTGACATTCACGGCTATCGCACGCGGCCCGAGATATTTCCCGGAACGCCGATCCTCGCCGTCAATAATGAACGCCGTGCCGAAGACCTATTCTGGACCATCGCAGACAAAACGTGGGAAGGAAAACCCGTGAAGGTGATCAACGCCAAGAGCGAGACGGTCAATCGCGTGCCGATGTTCAAGGATGGTTTTCGCAATGATCGCGTACTGATACCGGCAACCGGATTTTTCGAGTGGGACGCCGAAAAACGCAAGCATCTATTCACGTTTGACGAGCCGATCTTTACTTTCGGCGGCATCGCCCGAACATGCGAGATAAAGGCGAACCGACACGCTGTACCGTCATCTTGACGACAGAGGCGAACAACGTCGTCCGTCCCATACATCCGAAAAACCGCATGCCGGTCGTCATCCACGCGTACGACCGCGAGAAATGGCTGGCGGACGACACGCCTTTTGAGGAACTGCAAAGAATGATGAGCCCCGCCGCGGACGGCGAAACGCACGTCCAGCCCTACGAATCGCCGAGCTGAGTCTTTATCTCTTCGATCGCTGTCAGCAGCGTATTTTTGATCTCTTCCAGATGATCTTCCGTATCGGCCTCGCAGCGGACGACCAGCATTTCCTGCGTGTTCGAAGGCCGCACCAAGCCCCAACCGTGTTCGAAATCGATACGCGCACCGTCGATAGTGTTCACGTTATGATCGCGGCCGAAGCGCTCGGCGATCGCGTCGGAAACGCGGAATTTGATGTCGTCGCTGCATTCGACGCGTAGCTCCGGCGTCGAAAATGTTTCGGGTACATCGGCGAGCAGTTCCGACAGAGGCTTGTCCGTATTCGTCAATATTTCCAGCAGACGTGCGCCCGCATATGCCGCGTCGTCAAAGCCGTAAAAGCGGTCCGCAAAGAAAACGTGCCCCGACATCTCGCCCGCAAAAGCGGCTCCGGTTTCCTTCATTTTCGCCTTGATCAGCGAATGGCCTGCCTTCCACATGATGCCGTTGCCGCCGCGTGCGGCGATGTCGTTGTAGAGGTTTTTCGAGCATTTCACCTCGCCGATGATGGTCGCTCCCGGCATTTGTTCGAGAATGGCACGCGAATAGAGAATGAGAAGCTCGTCGCCCCAGATGATGCGCCCCTTTTCGTCAACGACGCCTATGCGGTCACCGTCGCCGTCAAATGCAATGCCAACGTCGGCTCCGGTTTCGCGGACCTTGTCGATCATCATCGTCAGATTTTCTTCGACCGTCGGGTCGGGGTGATGATTGGGGAAATTGGCGTCGGGTTCGGTGAAAATGTCGATGACATTGATGCCCAGCCTGTTGTAGATGGGAACCGCCGTGATGCCGCCCATGCCGTTGCCCGAATCGACGACCGCCGTGATCGGCCGCGGTCCCATCTCGACGCGCGAGATGATGTCGTCACAGTATTTTTCCATCACATCTACGCTCGAGCTGGTGCCTTCGCCTGCCGCGAATTCACCCGATTCGGCGATGACGCGGATCTCCTGTATCTGCGATCCGAACAGCGCGTCCTTGCCCAGACATATCTTGAAACCGTTGTGATCGGGCGGATTATGCGAGCCCGTGATCATGATGCCGCCGTCAACGCCCGCCGTGAAAACCGTGTGATACAGCATCGGCGTCGAAACTCGGCCGATAAGCAGCACATCGCAGCCGGTCTTTTTCAGCGATTCCTCAAAAAGCGAGCAAAAACGCGGCGAACTTTCGCGGGCATCGTAGCCGAGAGCTATCAGCTTCGCACCGTTCTGCCGAAAAAATGTGCCGATCGCCAGCCCGACAGTCGAAACCGTCTCGTCGGTCAGCTGCTTTCCGACCACGCCGCGGATGTCGTATTCACGAAATATATTCTTGTCCATTTTTCACCTTAATTTTCGATTTTCGCCGATATGTCGCTACATCGCAATTAGCGGACGATGCGCGGGGCAAGAATTTTCTTGGAGTACTTAGTTTGCTGTTCGACTTTGCGGGAGACAGAAGGTCTGCATTCCGGGATCTTAGTGCCGCGTCGCGGTTTCCCACAAAACCGCAAAGACCAAAGCCGTAAAGAGAGGGTCGAAGCGGCGGGCGTTCACCGCTGATCCGCGGATCTTCAAGGCAGCAAACTGACGCGAAATGTCCGTTTTTGCTATACTTGGCGTTTGCACGGGGCAACAAAACGAGGCTGTCGCGGCATCGAAACCCTTGTCACAGCGTGCTCGCTCATTATGATCAGCAAACTGATTTCACGATATCTTTTCACGTTCGCAGGCGTGGCCGCCATCGTCTCTGCCGGGCTGTTCTCGGTTGGAGCACAGACGCCGACACCGACCCCGCGTGATGACGAACCGACGAAGGTTTTCGAAGTTCGGCTTCCTGTCACCGTGACGGAAAAGAAGAGCCTGATATCAGGGCTTAACCGGTCGGACTTTATCATCCTCGAGGACGGCGTACGTCAGGAGATAACGTTCTTTTCGGACGAAAAGACGAATCCGCCGGTTTTTGTCGGCGTTCTGATGGACACGTCGCCGTCGACCGCCGCAAAGCTTCGGTTCTCTAAAGAAGCGGCAAAGAACTTCATCTATACGGTGACGCGGCTGCGAAAGGACCGTGCGGCATTTATGACCTTTGATCACGAGGTCATTCTGCACCAGGATTTCACCGACAAACTCGATCTGCTCGATCGTGCCGTTGACAAGGTCAACAAGACCGGTTCGCAGACGGCACTCTACGACGCGATCTGGCAATTTTCCGATGAAAAGCTGCGCAACGTGCCCGGCCGCCGCGTCATCGTCCTGATCACGGACGGCGACGACACATTCAGCCGTGCCGATATCCGCGACGCGATCGACATAGCACAGCGTACTGAAACAACGATCTTCGGCATCTCAACAAAGGCCGGCTTTCTCGGCACCGTTCCCGGCGTTGACGCAGGGACCGGACGCGACAAAGGTGACAGGCTGTTGGCCCAGTTGTGCGAAGAGACCGGCGGTGAGGCGTTCTTTACGGGCAATATGCTCGATCTGGAACGGGCGTTCAAACGCATTTCGGACGAGCTCCGTACTCAGTATCTGATCACTTATCAGCCGATCGACCAGAACTACGACGGCCGCACCAGAAAGATCGAGGTCCGCCTGGCCGATGCCGCGAAAGCTAAGAAATATAAGGTCAGGACGAAGACAAGCTATCGAGCGATACGCGACGCTCTGAAATAATATGCCGAAAAGGTCTTTGCAGTTCTTACTCGTTGTTTTGACCGCAGCCGCGGCGTTGGGCGGGCTTGCGTTTTACGGCGAACCGGCCGTTGCACAGACGACGCGTCCCGCGGCTTCACCGACGCCTCCGCCCGATGATGACGACGAGATCATCCGAGTCGATTCCGAGGTCGTCAATGTTCTGTTTACCGCTCAGGACCGCAATCGGCGTTTGCTGACCGATCTGCGTGCGTCGGATATTCGCCTGCTTGAGGACGGCGTGCCGCAGGAAGTGACCACTTTCAGCCGGCAGGTCGATCTGCCGCTCAGCCTGGCGATATTGATAGACGTCAGCGTTTCGCAGGAGCGTACGCTGCCCGAAGAAAAGGCGGCTGCCATCGCATTTCTGGACACCGTTATTCGGCCCAGCAAAGATGAGGTCGCCATCATCTCGTTCACCGGCGAAGCGACGCTCGAACAGGGAATGACCAACAACCTGACACGGCTTCGCCGGGCCATCGAACGCGTGCGTTTCACGCCGCCTGCGGGCTATCTTGGCGGCGGCGTAATGGGCCCTACACCGCCGATCTCCGACCGCGGAACGATGCTGCAGGGCTCGACGGCCATTTGGGATTCGATCTGGGTAACAGCCGACGAAATTCTCGGCCCGGCACCTGAGAGCACGCGAAGAGCGATAATCCTGCTGAGCGACGGCGTCAATACCTCAGGCAAGAAAAAGCTCGATGACGCCGTAAATGCGGCACTGCGGTCCGAGGCCATCATCTACTCGATAGGCATCGGCGACAATTATTACAGCGGTGTGGACAAGGGCTCATTGAACAAGATCAGCGAACGCACGGGCGGACGCGCGTATTTTCCCCGCGACGAAGCGCAGCTTAGGCAGGCATTTCGCCAAATTCAGGAAGAGATGCGTTCGCAATACCTCGTCGCCTACGAACCCACAAATCAGAAACGCGACGGCTCATATCGGCGTATAGAGATACAGCTGGCCAATCAGCAGCTGCAGCGTGATAAAGTTCGCCTGACGCATCGGCAGGGCTATTTTGCGAAATCAGTGAATTAGTTGCAAAATAGAAGATCGCGCGGCCTTTTTCCGGCGTAGCGTTTTGCGATGAAGGACATCAGGAAAGCATTACTGATATTTTTCGGGACGCTCTTTGTCGCGCTCGGCGTATTGGGAATGTTCCTGCCGCTCGTTCCGACGACCGTCTTTCTGCTGATGGCGGCCTACTGCTACTCAAAAAGCTCGGAAAAATTTCACAATTGGCTGCTCAGCAACCGCTGGTGCGGCTCCTATATCAAGAACTACAAGAGCGGCCGCGGCATCTCCGCACGGCAAAAGGCATCAACCATCGCCTTGCTCTGGGCGTCGATCGGGTTCAGTATGTGGTATGTCGCCGGGGCCCTGTGGTTCAACCTTCTGATGCTCGCCATCGCTGTCAGCGTCACCGTCCACCTGCTCTGGATCAAGACCTATCGGCCGGAGACGGAAACTCAACGTTCAGCCGATCTCGTCTCTGCAGAATAGGATCTTCTTTTTAGATCTTATCCAACGCGAACCGCAGTCATCGAGATCGATCCGCCGTCGAATCCCGAAACGGGAAAGCTGACCTCGTCATCCTGACGACGCAAAGCCAAAATGTAGAGTAGAGGAAGGAAATGTTCAGGCGTCGGTACCGAGAGAAGCGCGTCCGGACCCAGAGAAGCATAGTCGATAAGTGGACCATGGTCATTCGCGGCCAACGAGCGAGCTGTTTGATCGAACCGCATGGCCCAGTCAAATGGCTCGATCTCCGGATCGCTCCACGAATACGCTCCCAGATTGTGGACAATGTTTCCGCTGCCTATGACCAGCACATCCTCGTCGCGGAGCGGCGCCAGTTTTTTGCCAAGTTCATGATGGAAGCGGGCCGGCCGGTCGCGGTCGATAGAGAGCTGAACGACGGGGACATCAGCGTCGGGATGAATATGGCACAGCACGGACCACGTTCCGTGATCGAGCCCCCAACTGCTGCGGTCCGCAACGGCAGTGCCGTCCAAGAGATCTAAGACTCTGGCCGCAAGCTCCGGAGAGCCCGGAGCCGGATACTGCACCGCAAATAGTTCTTTCGGAAAACCGCCGAAATCATGTATCGTCCGCGGGCTCTCCATGGCGGTCACAGCCACGCCGGGCACATACCAGTGAGCCGATATGCATAGTATCGCCCGCGGCTTTCCGACAGATCGCCCGATATCTGCCCATGCACGCGTGTATCCATTGTCGGCCAGCGCGTTCATCGGGTTTCCGTGACCGAAAAATATCGCAGGCATTCGCATAACGCATTCCTCACGCAGCGACTAGTTTCAGCGCGACAGTTTTCTCGTCCATTCGACCAGTGCGGCGACCGCTTTTGCGATGTGGTCTCGCGTCGCCTCGTCGGTCAGGTTGCCGTCGGCGTCGAATTTGTCGCGGCTGCCGCCGATCATCACTTCGGGCTTGTTCAGCGGGAACATATTCAAAAAGACCATCGATTTTCTGAGGTCGTATTGGGCGCGTGCCGTGGCGATGTTGCCGCCTGATGCACCCATGATGGCGGCAGGCTTTCCTTCCCACGCACTCTGGCCGTATGGACGCGAACCCCAATCAATGGCGTTTTTTAGCACGCCCGGAACGCCGTAATTGTATTCCGGCGTTGCGATGATGACGGCGTCCGCTGATCGCACTTTTTCGCGAAGGTCCTTTACGATCTGCGGCGGATCCGATTCGAGTTCCTCATTGAACAGCGGCATGCCGTCCAGGTCGAATATCTCCATTTCGACGCCTTCCGGCAGCAATTCCCCCGCCGCACGCAGCACTCCGCGGTTCGTCGAAGCCTTTCTCAGACTGCCTGCAACTCCAATTATCTTTATCTTATCGCTCATAATTTTCTCCCTATTCCGAAATATTGCCCCTTATCTTGTCCAATAACTTAACCAGCTTCTTAAGATCGTTTTCGCTTAGCCCTGCCATTTGGTTTTCGATGAACTTGCGTAGCGGACTGTCCAGATCTTTGAGCAGCTGAAGACCTTCCTTTGAAATGAATGCCTTCACCACGCGGCGGTCGTCTGCCTGGCGTTCGCGGGATATTAGCCCGCGGGCCTCGAGCCGGTCGAGCATTCGCGTGATGTCAGAATCGCGTGTGATCATGCGGCTGCTGATCTCGGTGCACGTAATGCCGGCTTTCCCCGCACCGCGCAGGATCCGCAGTGCGTTGTACTGTGCCGCGGTCAGATCCTTTGCCTTGAATACCTGTGCCGAATTCGCCTTTAGCTTCTCTGCCGTGACCAACACAGCGAGATGGGCGGCCTCGGCCTCGTTGGCAAAAGGCTTGTTCTGCTTAAGCTCGTTTTGCAAAGCAACGCTCATACGTATAACGATAGTCGTTATAACGATAAAGGTCAAGCACGAAATGATCCATATGAGTAAGGGAGTTGATTCAGCGTCTGTTTGCTATCAGTTCGCGGATACGCCGGAAAAGCTGCGGCAGCATGGCCGTCGTTTTGAACAGCGAGCCGGTGGCGAATTTGGTCGCGAATTGGCGGAAGGTCTCAATGGCCGTGGGCGAATAGGGAAACCACCAAGCGTCGGGCAGCAGTGCGATGCGGTTGGTATGTATGTGCTGCGGCTGGACGAGTTCCAACAGGCCTTCGATGCCGTGTGTGCGGCCGCGGCCGGAATTTTTGAAACCGCCCCACGGCGTCTGGCCGATGCCGTGCGTATAAAGGTGTTCGTTTATGCAGACGGTGCCGGCCTCGATCTGCTCGGCGACGCGGCGGCCTTTTGCGTAGTCGCGCGTCCAGACGCTCGCCGTCAGGCCGAATTCGGTATCGTTCGCCAACGCAATTGCTTCTTCCTCGGTGTCGAAAACGCAGATCGGCAGCGTCGGGCCGAACGTCTCTACCTGCATCGGCCGCATGTCGTTCGTCGCGCCCGTGATGACGGTCGGTTCGTAGAAAAATCCCGCCGCCGTCTCTACGTCATCGGTCGGCTCGGTGAATCCCGGCACATGAATACGTCCGCCGGTCTCTATCTTTGCTCCGCAGTCGCGAAACTCCTCGACGTGTTCAAAAACGATCTTCAGCTGCCGCTCCGACGACATCGCGCCTATGGAAACGTCCTCGCGTTCGCCGCTGCCTTGTTTGAGCTTGAGAGTCCTATCGATGATCTTTTGCGTCAGCTTTTCCGCGACTGCACGCTGGACGTACAGCCTTTCGACGGACGCACAGTTCTGGCCGGAATTAGAGAACGCACTCCAAACGGCGGCGTCGGCGGCGAGTTCGAGATTTGCGTCGTCAAACACGATCATTGGGTCTTTACCGCCGAGCTCGAATACACACGAAGTTAAATTTTTTGCCGCTGCCTCGGCGATCCTCTTGCCCGTTGCGACGGAACCGGTGAAAAGTATCTTGTCGGGCGTTGCTTCGACGAGTGCGGCACCGGTCTCGCCCGCGCCGCAAATGATCTGCACAACGTCAGGCGGAAAGCCTGCCTTTTCGAATATCTCGCCGATCTTCAGCCCGACAAATGGCGTCAGTTCAGACGGTTTAAGGACGACCGTGTTGCCCGCCATCACCGCCATCACGGCCTCGCCAAGCGGTATCGAAAAAGGATAATTCCACGCGGGAATGACCGCCACAACGCCGAGCGGCTGATAGACGATCTTGGAAAAACGGCCGAGCAATTCAAAAAGCCCGATGCCGATCCGCCGCGGCCGCAGCATCTTTTCGGCGCCGTTCGCGAACAGGCGCATCAGGTCGAGAACAGGTGCAATTTCAAACGCGAGAGCTTCTGCGACGGGCTTGCCGGATTCGCGTGAGATGAGCCGAGCGATGTCGTCCATCTCAGCGAGGGTCACTTCGCGGGCAGCGAGTACGAGCCGCTTGCGTTCAGCGAAAGACGTCTTTTTCCAGCTCTGAAAAGCCGCCCGCGAACGATCGACGGCCGCGCGCACCTCATCGCCGGACGCCTTATTGACGCGCCCGATCTCCTCACCCGTCGCCGGGTTGAAAGAGACGATCTCGTTTGCGGGGTCGGCGATAGTTTGTACTCCGGACATGATCTCACTGCCAAATTGCATCAGCGGCCCTCGAAATATTCATAATCGGGCGGGTGAAAACGCGACTTTATACGGTCAATGATCTCCTGCTCACGGCCCTTTGCCCAATCGGGGAAACTTATGTGGCTGAAAAATATCATATGATGAGACCGCCCCGTCAACATCTCGCCGTCAATGACTATCTCATGCCATTCACGGTCGCGAACCTCCGCATAATACATCAGGTCACGGCCCGTATGGCCGACCGACCAGGTTCCGTCTGCGGGTATGTCGCTCATGTAAAGGACCTCTCGACGATCGCAAAGGCCGCGTCGATCGCTTCGCTGAGTTTCGCGGGCTCGGTTCCGCCGCCTTCGGCCATGTCTGCTTTGCCGCCGCCTTTTCCGCCGACTATCGGTGCGATCTCGCGAATGATATCGCCGGCCCTGACCTTACCGGTCAGGTCGTCAGAAACTCGGACGATCAGCCCGACCTTTTCTTCATCTTTTCTGCCGATGATGACGACGCCGCTTTTCAGCCGAGCGAGCAGAGTATCGGAAAGCTGCCGCGTCGCTCCGGCGTCGAGGCCCTCGACGATCTTTGCGAGCACATTTACACCGCCGATCTCCTTGACGTCGTCGCTGTCGCCGTTCGCTGCGGAGCCGCCGCCCATCGCCGCTTTCAGCCTCAGGTCGTCGATTTCCTTGCGTGTGCGTTTCAGTTCTTCCTGCAGCTTGGCGATGGCGTTCGGCAGGTTGTCGCGTTGTGTATTCATCGCGGCCAGGCTGGCGTCAATAAGCTTCTCGTCCTCGCGAAAACGCCTGAAAGCGTCAAAGCCCGTGATCGCACGAATACGCCTTACGCCCGATGCGATGGCTTCGTCCGAAGTGATCTTAAAAGAGCCGATATCGCCGGTCGCTCGGACGTGCGTTCCGCCGCATAGCTCCATCGAGAATTTGCCGTCGCCGACCGAAAGCACGCGCACCTCGCTGCCGTATTTCTCGCCGAACATCGCCACGGCGCCCGAACGCATCGCGTCTTCGAGAGCCATCATATTCGTCGTAACCGGTTCATTCTGCAGGATATAGCGGTTCACCAGATCCTCGACCTCAGCGATCTCGGCGTCGTTCATCGGCTGATAATGCGTGAAATCGAAACGCAGATAATTCGGCGCCACAACAGAGCCCGCCTGTTTAACGTGCGTGCCGAGAACCTCTTTGAGCGCAGCGTGAACAAGATGCGTCGCGGTGTGATTCCGCCGCGCTGCGTCGCGTTTCGTCTCGTCAACGAATGCACAAACAATATCGCCGACCGCGATGTTGCCTTTCTCGACTGTAACCTTGTGAATTATCAGTCCAGCCACCGGCGAGTAAGTGTCGTGCACGGCGGCACGCAAGTCAGAACCACCTGCGGTAGCGGGTGGTTTAACGTCCGCATCGCCGGAGTTCAACCGCCCACTACCGTAAGCGGTCCCGACAAGAACGCCCACATCCCCGACCTGGCCGCCCGATTCGGCGTAGAACGGTGTGCGGTCGAGAACGATGCTGCCCTGCTGTCCCTCGCCGAGTGAATCGACCCGAGCGTCGCCGTCCAGGATCGCAACGACCTTAGCGTCATCAACCCGAGTCGTTTCGTAGCCGAGGAACTCATTCGCACCGAGTTTTTCCGCAAGCTCCAAATAAACCGGCGAGACCTGCGACTTGCGTTCCGTTTTGCCGATGCCCGACTGCTGCTGCAATGCCTGCAGAGCGGCGTCGAAACGCGCGTTGAAATCGTCCTCTTCCAGAACGATGCCTTTCTCTTCCAGGTAAACGCGGATCAGGTCGCGGGGCGTACCGTATGTGTCGTAAAGCGTCGCGATGGAGCGGAAAAGCTCGTCGTCTGAAGCGGTATTCGCGTCGATATTGAGTTCACCGAGCTTGGAAAGGCCCACTGTTACGGTGTTCCCAAAACGCTCCTCCTCCAGAAGGACCATTTTGCCGATGAAATCACGCTGGGTCTCGAGCTCGGGGAATGCGCCGCTGAAATCATCGACGACCTTGTCGCAGACCTTGTAAAAGAAAGCGTCGCTCAGGCCGAGGTGTTCGCGGCCGTGGTAAATGGCTCGGCGCATTATCTTGCGGAGGACGTAGTTGCGGCCTTCGTTGCCGGGCAGAATGCCGTCGGCAATGGCAAACGCGGTCGCGCGCGCGTGGTCGGCTATCACGCGGGCGGCAAACTGCTGCTGTTCATTGAGTCGATCGTAAACGCTCATCACTGACGATGATAGCAATATCACGGCAGCGATGTCAGCAAAAGGCGGGTGTCCTTGATGTCTAGTTCTTTTTCGCTGCGGAGAGTTCTCGCACCTTTGCCTCGTCAGCAGCAGCGAGGTCGTTGCGCCCGAGCTGGCGATAGGCCCTCGCGCGTTCCTGATAAGCCCTCATATTCGACTGCTGGAAACCGATGGCCTCGGTATATCGCCCGATCGCGTCGTTCAAAAGTTTTGTTTTTTGCTGCGGCAAATACAATGCCTCGGAAGCGGTATTGTTGCCGTACATAATAAAAGCGGCGGCGCAGATCTCGCGGATCGCAAGCACGGAGATCGCAGCTTTCATACGCGCCGACGAATCATTAGGCCGGGTCTTTTGAACGGCGTCCATCCATTTTATGCCTTTATCAAATCCGGACTTGCACGCCGAGGTGGCAAAGATCATCTCCACATTTGCCATTATCGTGCCTCCGCCGGAGCCTTCCTCGCCGCCGAGCTGTACGTTCGAAGCCTTCATATGGCGGATCGTCGCCTTATTGGACGCATCCAAAAGGTCCTTGTAGTCCTTATCGGAGTCGGCATACTTGCCGAGGGCGGCATACGCATCGCCCCTGAATTCAAGTGAATTCATAAAGACACTTATCATCAAGTGATCCTTGGGCTCAAGTTCCGCTCGCATCGGCAATAGCTGAAGCGTGCGCGTGGCGAGCGCGACCGTCAATACGTGATCTTTTGCCTTTGCGGCCGCTTCTGTCTGCTTATAGGCCTCGGAAAGGTCATCTATGGCGGCAGCAACTGCGGCAGGATCGGGCTTGACTGCCCTGACGGGTTTCGCCGGCGTCGGTTTAGGAGTCGGGTTAGCGCGAACCGGTGATTTCGCGACCGGTTTGGTTCTCGGCGCGGTCTTTGCGGCGGCAGATGAACTTGCGATCTGCTCGTTCATATAATTGAGGTAGATCTTTGCTGCCTCGTAATTAGGAAAAAGGCGGATCGCGGTTTCGGCATCTTTTTTCGCCGCGGCGTAACGCTTGGACGCGCCGTGCACCTTAGCCCGCGTGTAGAAAGCGAGAGCGTCTTTCGGATCGAGGCGAATGGCCGTATTGAGATCCGGCAAAGCCTTTGCCAGCTGATTCGACAGTTCGTAAACGATGCCTCGTTCGCGATGCGCACCGGCATGTCTGGGGTTGAGTTTTATCGCCTGCGTCAGATCTGCGATCGCCTGAGCAAGCGAAGGTTTGAAATCGACCAAGACAAGCCGGTTATAGACCATGCCGCGCAATGTCCAATAGTCAGCATCGTTCGGTTTTATCTCGATCGCCTTAGAAAGATCGCCGGCCGCTTGGCGGTAAAGGGCTTCGGTCGGGGCGATCTGAGCCTTGTTGTAAAGCGCGAGCCCGCGGTTGTAATACGCAGCAGAGCTATTCGGTTTGAGCCGCAGATACTCGGTGAAATTTGCTATCGCAGCATCGTTCTGGCCGGCGGTCAACTGCTCGCTGGCTCGGTTGAAAAGCTGGGTCGCCTGTTGATCGGCGGTTGCCGGTTGTGCTTGGAACGACATCACGCCCGCCGACAACAGAAATAATGCCGCCAGATATCTCATAAATGCTCTTCGGTATATGTGGCCTTGAGACGACCTAATTATCAACGTCCAATTCCCATTCGGTGCCCTTGATGCGGCCGTACAGCATCAAACGGCGTTCGCCTTTTTCATGCAGCGATCGTATCAGCCACGTGAGGCCGTCGGAGGTCTTTTTGACCCATTCGATGTCGCTGAAATGGTATTCGTCCTTCGGATCGCGGACGGTTCCTTTGCCGTAGGTCTTTGTCACCCAAGCCTTTTGATCGAATTCTGGTTTAAAATTGACCGTAATGCTGTAAACGAATGCGCCCGCAGGTATCTTGTTCATTATCAAACGTTTTACCTCGATCTCAAATTCACCGCCCTCGTCGTTCTTTCGTGCCGCGGTAGCCTCGGAGAGAAGCTCATCTCTGCCATCGACGGGGAAGCCGGCGACCTTTGCCGTAAATCCTCTGATGTTGCCTTTATCAAAAGGTATCTGAAGCGTCATTTCCTCAAAACGGTCGTCCTCGATATCCGCACGCGACAGATCGATCTGCTTTGCAAAATCGCGCAGAGGCATTCCGAGATAGACCTGGCCGAGCTCGGACGGGATCAGCTTTTTCTGTGCCGCATAGCTATACTTCGGGGCACGCTGTGCCGATGCCGCCGACGCCAAAACAATGATCGCAATACAAATCAGCGACGAGATCCGGATAAATGAACTCATAATTCTTCGATTTGAGATGTTACAAGAATAGCACAAAATGCCGCAACGGCATTTTTGACAGCCTGCGTTTGTGATGATGATATGTAGCTGTCGGTTGGACGAATCAGGTTCTTGTATTGCGAGTTCTGTTCAAAATACCCGTTCGCAGATCGAACTCTTGCGAACGGCGCCAATGGTTGAAACTGATCCGGGGACTGCGGCGTTCGCTCAGGAAGCTCCTTTGAATTTGTGGGTTTGCGCGATATCGTGGACAACGGTTTCCCGATAACGGTTCTCTTAGGACCGAAAGATCATGCAGTAAGACACGCCATTAGGAGCAACAGGATGAAGATCAACAGATGCGTAAACCGAGCGGTCAGGGCGGCAGCGATCGTTCTTGCCCTTGCCGTCGGGGCCGCTGCTCAGACAGACAATTTCAAGCCGACCGATATTTCTGACGCCGGAGTCGGCCTCGCCGCCGACTTTGCCGTTAAGGAACAAGCGGCAAAGAAGCAGCAGCGGATCGCTCTCGAACAGATCCTTGCAGCCGAGGACCATGAACCAATGCTCGGAGCACGGGATTTCCGCCTTTGCCTCGCGGTTAAAACGAATGGGAAACCATCGAATGTGCAAGCCATGGTCTCAATGGACCAGTACTCAAATCTAAAGCTGCTCAATTGGAAAAATTCGAATTGCGGCGGAAAGGCGGCAGGTGACGCTTTTAGGGTTATTAGCTCTGAAGACGTCGGGGCACGTTTTGCCGCTGATTTCGCCGTTAAGACACGAAGCACCGATAAGAATAATGAAATAGCTCTCGAACGGATCGTTAAAGCCGAGGACCGCGAACCGAAACTTGGTGAACGTATCTTCAGGCTCTGTATGGCCACCAAGGCGAACGGAAAAGCGGCGAGTGTCCGGGCCGTGGTCTCGATGGATCAATACTCGAACCTTAAGATCGAAAGCTGGCGAGAGATGGCTTGCGTCGGTAAGTGATTTAAGCCGCCTTTTCCACGGCGGCCGGAACGGCATTATCAGCTACATCGGCATCAACGTCGAGAAATGCATTGCGGCGGGCATCAAGTCCGCCCTGATCGCATATTGCTCTACTTCACACCTTTTTCGAGATCCCACACATTTTGCAGCCTCAGCAGCAGAACGATCTGGCCCGCGTGATAGGCGTTGTGGGCGTTGATGGTGGCGATGGTGTCTGCCCAAGATATCTGTATGTCGGAGGATACGTTCTCGGTGAATTTTCCCTCATCGGCCGTCTCGATCAGTTCTCGCCATTCCGTCATCACGGCATCGAAACGCTCAACGTCCTCGAGCCATTGCGCCGGATCGACATCACCGAAACTGAACGTCTCGTTGTTCGAGCCCGCGTCGTATTTATAGTCGATGCCTTTGAAACGCTGCAGATAAGCGTTGTTGTAATACGTGATGTGCGACAAGATCTCCCATATGCAATTCAGATCAACGTCATCCGGTTTCCACAACGCCTGCTCCACCGTCACACCGATCACCGCATTCCGCACCGCCACGAACCATCCGTTCGACGCGTAGCTGCGGTTGAATTGGTTGAAAAGTGTTGTTTTGAGCATAGACTATCTCATCTGTTTAGCCTTCTTACCTAGATCACAGTGGACGTCGATCAAGGCATTGGACGAAGTTTGCCGACGACATGCCTCGATCGAACTCTTCGTAAATACTGATCGGCAATATTCTTGCGTAATGATAAAGATCCTTATCAGTCGTGAGTATCGGCATTTTTCGCTCTGAGGCGACTGCGCAGATCAGGAAGTCTGTATTCGAGCCTTGGATACCATTGGCTCGACAAAGGTTATAGAAACGCGATGCTTCCTCGTAATCATCCGAACGGAGGACAATATCTGGAAACGCTCTCAGACCATTACGTAATGAAACGAACTGATCTTGCGATCTAACCCCTGACAATATTTCTTGTCGGATCGGGCCGATCAAAGCTGCTCGGCCGTCGGTTACCAGATCTTTTAGCAGAAGAGCGGCCGGATGTTCGATCTCGTTCGATCGGCGAAAGGCAAGCGACCAGACCGAGGTATCAACGAGAACGTTCATGCCCTTCGCCGTTGCTCCTTGTAATCGTAATCATTGTCGAAATCGATCTTTCCAAACAGACGTTCGGTCTTGGCTTGCTTACGCCGTTGAATGTACTCTTCCAAGGCCTCGGTGACCGTGGCCTTTTTGGTGCGATGGCCGCCAGCCTTTCGAGCTCGTTCGAGCAATTTATCGTCTAGTGCCAGGTTTGTGGCCGTGTGTAAAAGTTTACACAACCTATTGTGTAACTGGAAGAAAAAATGCTGTTAGACTAGTCCAATGTTTTTGCCATCGCGACCACATTTTCCGCCGTGAAACCGTAATCCCGGAATACGTCCTCGGCAGGAGCCGATGTGCCGAATTTATCGACGGCGAGGATCGCGCCGCGGTCGCCGACGTATTTGTGCCAGCCCTGCGAGACGCCGGCTTCGACGGCGAGGCGTGCGGTAATTTTCGGCGGCAGGACCTCGTCGCGGTATTTCTGCGGCTGATTGTCAAAGAATTCCCAGCTCGGCATCGAGACGACCCGCGTCGGCATGCCTTCGGCATTGAGTTTTTCGCGTGCTTCGAGTGCGAGGCCGACCTCGCTGCCGGTCGCGATTATGATGAGTTTGGGTGTCGCCGCTTTGCCGGCTTTTGTCTCGGCTTCGGCGAGGATGTACGCGCCTTTGTGGAGGCCTTTTGCGTCGGCGTATTTTTTGCGGTCGATCAAGGCGACCTTTTGCCGCGACAGCGCGAACGCCGTCGGTGCGCCTGTGCGTTTTAGTGCTGCACGCCACGCTTCGCGGACCTCGTGGGCGTCGCACGGGCGAATGACGGCGAGTTTCGGTATCGCACGCATCGCAGCGATGTGCTCGACGGATTGGTGCGTCGGGCCGTCCTCGCCGAGCCCGATGGAATCGTGCGTGAAAACGTAAATTACCTGTATGTGCGACAGCGCAGCCAGCCTTATCGCGGGCCGCATATAATCCGAGAACGTCTGGAACGTCCCGCCGAACGGCACGAGCCCACCGTACAATGCGATGCCGTTCATCACGGAGCCCATCGCGTGTTCGCGAATGCCGAAATGGATGTTGCGGTTCCCGTAGCGGCCTGCCTGAATATCGGCGGACGATCTGATGAACGTATTATTCGAAGGCGTCAGATCCGCCGAACCGCCTATCAGATTCGGCACGGCATCGGCGATGGCGTTGATCACGTCGCCGCTGTAGGCACGTGTGGCCTTTGCATCGACGCCGTCAAATTTCGGCAGAGCTGCCTCCCAGCCGTCGGGCAGTCCGTCGATCATCGTGCGCAAGGCGGCACCGAGTTCCGGATGCGTCTTTTCGTATTTCGCTACAAGCTTGTCCCAGTCGCGGCTGAGTTTTGCGCCGTTCTTCACTGCCTGACGCATGTGTGCGAAAACCTCTTTCGGCACGTAAAAATGCTTGTTTTCGGGCCAGCCGAGATTGCGTTTGGTTTCTTTCACGGCCTCTTCGCCGGGTGCGTCAGAGTGTGCTTTTGACGTGCCCTGTTTCGGCATTCCGAATCCGATGATCGTGTGCACGCGGATCAGCGACGGCTTGTCTTTCACTTTCTGTGCGGCCTTGATCGCCGCTTCGATGGCCTTAAGGTCATTGCCGTCAGCGACATCCAATACATGCCAGCCGCACGATTCGAAACGCTTCGTCACGTCCTCAGAGAACGCCAGATCCGTCGAGCCGTCGATGGTAATTCGATTGTCGTCGTAGAGGTAAATTAGATTGCCGAGTTTCAGATGACCGGCTAAGCTTGCGGCCTCGTAACTGACGCCTTCCATCAGATCGCCGTCCGAGCAGATGCAGTAAATATAGTCGTCGATGACCTTAAAGCCCGGCTTGTTAAAACGCGCCGCCAGATGCTTGCCCGCCAGTCCCATTCCGACGCCGTTCGCAAAGCCCTGCCCCAGCGGCCCCGTCGTCACCTCGACGCCCGGCGTCAGGATGTTCTCAGGATGCCCCGCCGTTTTCGATCCCAACTGCCGAAAACGTTTGATCTCGTCCATCGGCAGGTCGTAGCCCGTCAGATGCAGCAGCGAATAAAGCAGCATCGAGCCGTGTCCGCCGCTCAACAAAAAGCGGTCGCGGCCGAACCATTTTGGGCGTTTCGGATCGTGCCGCAAAAATTTGGTCCACAGCACATGCGCCGCCGGCGCCATGCCGAGCGGCAGTCCCGGATGGCCCGAGTTCGCCTTTTGAATGGCGTCGAGCGACAACGTGCGAATGGTGTTGATACAGAGCTGGTCGAGATCGGATCGTGAAATCATCGTCTTGTTTGGTTCGAACGGAAACTTTATTCAGGTCGGTAAGCTACATTCTGCCAGTCATCGCCGCGAAGAGCAAAATGTCACCCGCCGATCGGATCAATGATCGAAATATCATCCGAAAAACGACGAAAGTCACGATCTGAGGTTGCAACGATCGCTTTGTGTTCAATTGAACTCGCGGCGATATGGGCATCGGTGACGAGGTCGCCTGTTATGTTGTATTTTTTGAGCAGGCCCGAAAGAATCGACCAGTGTCTAGGCCCAGCCGAAAGTACGACGACGCTTGGATGCTGAACTAGATCGTCGAGCCGCGATCGTGCAAAATCCATCGAGAATGGGTCATCAAATATTCGAGCATTTGTGCCGAGTCGCAGGAAGGCAGTCGCTACCGGCCATATAAGTCCGATCGTCGCCCCATTCCCAGACAGGGTTTTTTCAAGCCAATCCGCCGCTTTTTTGTGCTGAGGGAAATTGGCCATGTACGCATATAGAAGGATATTTGCGTCGAGGATTATCACCGGTGCGAGTCTCCTTCCGCGATGGAGATGAGTCTGCTTATGCTGTCATAGTTTATGCCGGATTTGGGCCTAGCTTTTTTATCTGCTCTTACCTTGAATGGCACTTTGACCATTTCCCCTTCTGCTTCTAAGCCTTTTCTGATCACGTCGTTGATTATGTGTTTGAAAGTTGCATCGGGATTCTTCTTTTGCAGGCGTTTGATCCCCAGCACGACCTCATCATCTAATGTTAATGTGGTTCTCATAATAAAGACATCATAGCATCAAAATTAGTAGGCATCAAGACATCATCAAATTGCCCGCGAATGTTGCTGAGCCTCGCAGTGATGATCCGTCGGTATCATTTATCGCAATATCACGCCCAATGGCATCGGCGACGATCTGCTGCCACGCGGGCGACTGCCGAAGCGCGCCGCCCGCCGCGACGATGGTTTTGATGTCGGTAACGGCTTCGAGGCGTGTCATTATGTCGGCCAGGCGAAATGCGACGCCCTCCATCGCGGCCCGCAGCACGTCGATGCCGTCGTGTTCGGCGGTCATGCCGATAATGGCACCGCGGGCGTCTTCGTCATAGCCGGTCGAGCGTTCGCCGAAAAAGAACGGAATTACAACAAGGTTGTCGTCGGGTTCGCGGGCAGTAACGAGGGCGTCGCAATTCTTCGGCAATCGAAATCGTTCGCGTATGAGAGCGTGCAGATTGCCGCCGTCAGACAACGCACCGCCGACGATAAAGCGTTTGCTGTCAATGCGATAGCACCACAGGCCCTGCGGAATCTCCGCGGGAACGTCGCCCTCGAAAGCAACGCGCATCGCGGCCGACGTGCCGATCATCAGGCTCGCCGTGTGGGGCGAGACGCCGCAGGAACCGAGATGATCCGCAGCTCCGTCGCCGATCGCGGGAAGCCATTTTGCGTGTGCCAAAACGGGCCAGCGGCGTGCATACTTTCTGCTCAACGTGAACGCCTCGCCATCGGCGGCGATGCGCGGCAGCGTTGCCCGTTTTACTTTCAGATAACGAAGCAGTTCGCCGTCCCAAGTCGCATTTCGCTGGTCGAAAACACCTGTCGCAGATGCCATCGAGATGCTCGTAACGCACTCGCCAAAAAGACGTTCGGCGATGAGGTCGCTGAAAGAGCACCAACGCGACGTCCGCCGCCATGCGTCCACGTGACGCTCGCGAAACCACAGCAATCTCGCCGGCCAAAAGCTGGAATGGAAATGAGCGCCCGTTCGGCGGTGCGTCTCCGCTTCGTCAAATCGCACTTTCAGCCGCGGCGTGAATTCGCGGCTGCGGCGGTCTGCCCACGTCAAAAGCGTCGTCGTCGCCTTTCCTAGCTCATCGACGCCGAGGATGCCGTGCCAGAACGCACACCAGCCGACCGAGTCTATTTCAATGCCGCGATCCGACGCGGCCGCCGCGACGCGGTCGATGAGCCAGATAAATTCAGCAAAATGTTTCTCGGCGTCAAAGAATGATCCGCCGTCCGGCGAGGCTTCGGGAGTGCGGGACGTTTTTGCAGCCAGCCGCGGGATCGGCAGCATGTCGGCATCAAAGATCTCGGCACGCATCCCCGACGTGCCGATATCGATACCTAAAATACAGGGAGCTTTTGCGGCTGGCATCGACGACCGTTAACCGAGCACCTTTTTGAACCACCAACGCAGGCCGACGAACAGAAAGCGGTAATCTTTCATGAATTCCGGCGGCTTGCCTTCGAAATAGTGGCCGATGAACTGCAGTATCCAGCCGACGACGAACAGCCCGACGGCGACCATCCACAGATCGCTCACAAAAAAGCAAACAGGTATCAGCAGTATCGAAACGGCGATCATCGGTATGCCGAATTTGTGCGTCAGTTTGTTCATCGGGTGCTGATGGCTTTCGGAATATTCCGCGATCCAATCGTCCCAGCTTCTTCCACCCATCATCTCTAGTTCCTCCTCGCGGCCAGCCAAGCGGCCGCCGCTGCTAAACCGAATGAAATTCCGGGAAAGACGCCGTCGGTCAGGTGCTGCAAAACAACGAAAACGATCACACCGACAGCGACGCCAAATATCAACTTTCTCCAGAATGATACACCGAGTTTTATCACCGCTGAAATATCTTCACGCGTAAACCGTCGCCTAGTTCCCTCTTCTCGGTCTCATTGAAGCCATCTAGAAAAT
The DNA here is from genome assembly GCA_016700075.1 of Acidobacteriota bacterium. NCBI lineage: Bacteria > Pseudomonadati > Acidobacteriota > Acidobacteriota bacterium. The sequence continues at coordinate 2,279,252 of CP065000.1, forward strand.
CACGCGGCATGAACGTGTCGGCGTCCTCGATGGTTTCGGGTATCTCGGTGACGATCCACCGGTCGATTACGTCGGCGAATTCGGCGTATGTCGCGGCACCGCCGATGATAAAGACGTCGCGGTTCAGATATTTCGCCAGCTCGATGACCTCTTCTATCGAACGCAGCCGCATCACCTGCGGCGGCGTCTCGACGCGGCCGGAACGCGACAGCACAACGTTAAAACGCCCCGGCAGCGGCCGCCCGATCGATTCCCACGTCCGCGAGCCCATCACGACAGCTCCACCCATCGTCGTCTCTTTGAAAAACTTCAGGTCAGCACTGTAATGCCACGGCAGTTTGCCGCCGCGGCCGATGGCGAAATTCTTAGAAATTGCAACGATGCCGATGATCATAATTCTGTTTATATAGATCTTAATTCGATCACGTTTGGAAACCTACCCAATCAATACTGTACGGGAAACGCCCGCGGAGTCATTCAATTATCAAGAGCAGACGCTCGGTCTCCCGCCAAGCCGCGAAGCCGCAAAGGCACCGCAACGAAAACCGCAGATGTTCATCTAAAGTGACGTGCTTATTCGCGTCTTTTGCGGAAATACTTTGCTGCTTTGCGGGAAACGCCGGCGGAGTCATTCAATTATCAAGAGCAGACGCTCGGTCTCCCGCCAAGCCGCGAAGCCGCAAAGGCACCGCAACGAAAACCGCAGATGTTCATCTAAAGTGACGTGATTCTTCGCGTCTTTGCGGAAATACTTTGCTGCTTTGCGGGAAACGCCCGCGGAGTCATTCAAATATCAAGAGCAGACGCTCGGTCTCCCGCCAACCAACTGCCTGCGAAGCCAAGTGTTCACGGTTCCTCGAGTCCGTTCACTACACGCTTGATGCCATGTTTGATAAGTTCGGTATTGAAGTTTATCAGCAGGCCGAGCTTCATTTCCATCGCAATAAGATAGGTGCGAAGTTGTTTTGCGTGAACCGGAGCCAGAGCTTCAACAGACTTTATCTCGATCACAACTTTGTTGTTAACAACGAGATCGGCACGGAAACCGATGGGCATTCGGATCTCTTCATAGACGGACGGAACACCACGCTGACGATCGACCTTGAGACCCAACTTCTCAAGTTCATACTGCATGACCCGTTCGTAAACGGATTCAAGAAGCCCCGGGCCGATCCTGACGTGTACGTTGTACGCGGTATCAACTATCTGCCTGGCTATTTCGTTTTCGTGCATTAGTACATCAAGTGTCGAGTTTCGAACCTTTATAAACTGCGATCTCGGAGCCTTTCGCCAGGACGACAGAATACGGTTCGGCGTTCGTCAGGAAAGCGAATTCTTCGCCGTACGTGCAGCCGAGATCGACGTTGATCTGCGGGTTCTGCACTTCGTAAAGTTCCCATTTCGGATGTTCGACCTTGTATTCGTCGGTACCCTTTTTGCGTTTCGTGTAGCCCCAATAATGCTCGATGATGAATTCCTCGTGCGAGCCTTCGTCAGGCACGCCGAGGTTTCTGCCGCTGTCAACCATCACTGAATTTCGGCAGCCGCCGCGTTCCCAAGCGTAGCCGACGCGAAGCGCATCGCGCGTGTGCGACATCTGCCAGCATTCGTACGGCTCGCCGTAAAGCGTGCGGGCGACGGCGGCGATGGCCATTCGCGGAACTATTTCCTTGATAAAAACGACACCGCGGCGAACCTCTTCATCAGTCTCGCGGCGGACGTAGAAACGCAGGTTCACTTCTTCGAAGTTGATATGAAACGGAACGAGAAAACCGGCAACACGCGTGTCGAGAAACATAAAACCGACGAGGCTGACGAAGCATTTTCCGTCAAATAGGTCGAGCTCCGTTCCCGCCGGAACGCGGTCCGCGAGCAGCGACGGATCGACCTCATAATTCGCCATCACAAGGTCGCGCCACTGTGCTGTGAGAAATTTTTTCATTTTTCGGGTTCGAATTCTTCGAGTTTGCGGTAAAGCGTCTTGCGGCCGATGCCGAGCAGTTTTGCGGCGTTCGTTTTGTCGCCGTCGGTCAGAGCGAGCGTTGCCTCGATGACCTGTTTTTCGATCTCCTCGATAGGAGCGGGCAATTCGATATCCATCAGCAATTTGCCGCCGTCCCCGCCGATCAGCCTTCGTCCGCGGCGTGCGGGGCTCGGCGTGAATCCCGCGGAACGCTGTACGGCGTCGGGCAGGTCATAAAGTTCAATTTGCCGCCCCGATGCGATAATGATCGCTCTTTCGATCGCGTTCTCCAGCTCGCGGACGTTGCCCGGCCAATCGTAATTGAGCATCGCGTCCATCGCATCTTTCGAAATGCCGGAAACGAAGCGGCCCGTCTTTTCCTTATATTGCTCCAAAAAGTGAACGACCAGCAGATGAACGTCCTCGCGGCGGTCGCGGAGCGGAGGCAGCGAGATAGGAAAGACCGACAGGCGATAGTAGAGGTCCTTGCGGAAAGTGCCGTTTTCGATGGCCTCTTCCAGGTCCTTGTTCGTCGCCGCAATGACCCGAACATTTACCTTGATGACATCTTTGCCGCCAAGCCGCGTTACCTCGCCGTCCTGCAGTACGCGCAGCAGGCGAACCTGAGCCTGGGGCGACATCTCGGCGATCTCGTCCAGAAAAAGCGTCCCGCCGTTCGCCTCTTCAAAACGCCCGATGCGGCGGTCGCGGGCGTCGGTGAACGCTCCTTTCTCGTGGCCGAAAAGCTCCGATTCGAGCAGGGTTTCGGGAATGGCACCGCAGTTTATCTTGATGAAAGGGGCTCGTTCGCGGCCGGAGTTGCGTTGGATCAGATTGGCTATCAGTTCCTTGCCGGTGCCCGATTCGCCTGTGATCAGAACGGTCGAATCCGTTCCCGCGACATTGAGTGCCATCTCTATCGCCCGGCGCATCTCGTGAGCCTGCCCGACTATCTCGGTCTGCTGACGCTGCGAAAGTTCGCTGCGGAGCCGCATCACCTCGGTCGAAAGCTGGTCTCGGTCGAGCGCCGTGCCTATCTGATCGGCGATGCCTTCGATCAGTGCGATGTCGTGTTCTTCGAACGCGCTCCGCGTGCTCCACACAAAGCCGAGCAGGCCGAACGTTTTGCCGGCCACGTTGACCGGCGTAACGAGCGCCGCTTTGCCGCGGAGCTGTGTGTTGAAAAAGACCCGTATCGCAAAAGGAAGCTGCGAATCGACGAGCTGCAGGGTCTTGCCGTCGCGGATCAGTTCGCCGATGGCGGCAAAAGTATCTACGTCGAGCGATTTGTTGTATTGCTCGATCATCTTCAGCATCTTGCCCAATCGGATGCCTTCGGCCGATTTGAAGCCCGCCAGCGATATGCGCTTTCCCGTCGGGTCGAGCACGCCAAGCGCACCGTAATCTGCTCCGACCAGGTTGATCGCGCGTTCGAGCACGCCGTCCGAAACCTCGCCGAAGTCCGAATGCGAATTGAGCATGTTCGCGATCTCGAGCAGTGCATTCGTCCGGCGCGTCTCCTTGCCCTGAGCGACGTAAAGCGTCGTGTACTGGTAACCGATGGCGAGCTGGCGGGCGATCGATTCGAGAAATTCGACCTCTTCGTCGAGCCATACACGAGCCTTTTTCGTGTCGTGCAGGCCTATCAGGCCGAGCACGCGGCCGCTGAGATGGATCGGTATGATCAGAAGCGAACGCGTATCCAGTGCACGTGCGAAAAACTTGAGTGTTTCGTCCTTGAACTTTGACGTGTCGTTGATGCGAATGGGTTTTGAGATGTCGAGCATCTCCGATAGCCTTTCCCGGTCGAACGGGATGGTCGTTCCCTGGCTTTTCGGAACGCTTCGATCCTTTCGCCATTCGTGGCTGATGATGAGGTCGGTGCCTTCGCGCATCTGCAGCAGGTCGCAGCGGTCGGCGTCCAGCATTCGGCCGAGTTCCGAAACGACGGCATTCAGAAATCGTTCAAGGTCGATGTCCGTCGGAAGGTCGCGTGCGAGGCGGTCGATGATGGCGTCGCGCGCCTGCTGCATCGTGACTCGCCGTTCGGGCGAAAGCTCACGTTCAGTTGTGTCGGCATGCGTCATTTCCGACTAAAATGTGTAATTTTGACACCAAAATGTCAAGTTGACACACTTCTGCTCCATGCAGCGTTCAAACGCAGTTTTCCGGGTCAGTTGTTGCGATTGGCAGGACGTGCGGGCGTCCGGTTCGGTGTCGGCTGGCTAGCGGGCCTGTTTGCCGGGGGCTGCGTCTTTGCGGAATTCGCCGCCGGCGGTTTCGGCGATGTATTCGCTCCGCCGCCGTCCGTGCCGGCGGAGTTTGCAGCGGTATTCGAAGCGGTGTTCGATGGAGTATTGGTGTTGCCTTTCGGCGAGACGTATTCAACGCGGCGGCGGCCTGCCTCTGCCTCTTCGAGCAGTTCATCGGCGCGCACGTTCTCGGGATCGAGTTCCAGGGATTTTTTCAGCGGCGCGATAGCTTCGGCGTAGTTGGCGAGTTTGATACGAATGGCGCCGAGCTCCATCTGATATTCGGGATCGTCGGGTTTGATCGCGACCGCTTTTTTGAACGCATCCTCGGCTTCCTTGTCTTCCATCAGCTTGGCGTAAGCCCGGCCCATATTGTAGAAAGCGACGTCATCCTTCGGATTTTCCTTGATCCATTTTTTGTAAGCCTCGATGGCTTTTTCAAACGCACGTTCCGAGCTAGTCTTTCGCGGCTTTCCGCTGTCGTCGGTCGCGGGCTCCAGTTCGATGCCTGCCTGCGTCGCCTGAAGCTGCTGCAGGCCATACGCGATGCCGAGCTTGAAATAGGCCTCACCTAGGTCGGGGTTGATCTCTACTGCGCGTTCTAAATACAAGATCGCGGCCTCGACGTCGCTTTCTTCGAGCAGACGCGAGCCTTCGGTGAGGGCTTCGTTGGCGTCAGTGATCTTTGCTGCGGGGTTTTCTGCGGCCGGAGCAACGTCAGTATTGGAATTTGCGGCCGGCGAGGACCACCATGAACAGCCTGCCATTGAAACGGTCAGGCACACCACGAACAACGAAAAACGCACGAACGCCATACAGAAATATCCTACATTATCCGGGCGGGAAGACGAAGGTTCTGCCGGCCAGCAGGTGCACGTGCAGGTGAAAGACGGTCTGGCCGCCGTCGGCGTTGGTGTTGATAACGACGCGGTAGCCGTTCTCAGCGAAACCGTTCTTTCGTGCGATGTCGGCTGCTGTGGCGAGCAAATGGCCCATCAGTGCGGCATCGCCCGCGGCCGCCTTGTCGAGCGAATCGATGTGGACACGCGGGATGATCAGGATGTGAACGGGAGCCTGCGGGCTGATGTCGTTAAAGGCGACACACGCGTCGTCCTCGTGAACGAGCGTAGCGGGAATCGAGCCGGAAGCTATCTTGCAGAAAAGACAATCACTCATATATCACATTCCCGAACCGGCCTCATCGGCCGAATCAGCGATACCGCCGGGAATTCGTTCGATGTCGCCTCCCAGAGAGCGCAGCTTGCGGACTATGCGTTCGTAGCCGCGGTCGATGTGGTAAACGCGGTCGATCAGCGTCTCGCCTTCTGCACATAACGCAGCCAGCACAAGTGATGCCGAAGCTCGCAGATCCGAAGCCAGTATCGGTGCTCCCATCAATTTACGCGGGCCTATCACTTCCGCGGTATTGCCCGCGACGTGTATCTCGGCGCCCATACGAACAAGCTCCGATGCGTGCATAAAGCGGTTCTCGAAAATCGTCTCGGTAATATGCGAAGTGCCTTCGGCCTGCGTCATCAGCGCCATATATTGCGCCTGCATGTCGGTCGGGAAAAGCGGATGCGGTTCGGTCGTGACGTCGCTCGCACGCAGCCCCGCCGACGAACGGCGAACCAGCAGCGTGCTCTGATTCAGTTCCTCTATCTCGACGCCGGTTTCGCGGAGCTTATCTATGACGGCGGTCAGGTGCTCGGGCCGGCAGCTTTTTATCTCAAGCTCTCCGTCGGTGATGGCCGCAGCGACGATGAAGGTGCCCGTTTCGATGCGGTCGGGAATGATCGTGTGCTCTGCACCGCCGAGGCCTTCGACGCCGTCGATCTCCATCACGGGCGTGCCGGCACCGCGGATGCGGGCTCCCATCTTGTTCAACAATTCGGCGAGGTCCTCGATCTCGGGCTCCATCGCGGCATTGCGGATGACGGTGCGGCCTTCCGCCAGAACCGCCGCCATCATCACATTCTCAGTTCCCGTTACGGTGACCTTTTCAAACTCAAGTTCGGCACCTTTCAGGCGTCCTTGCGGAGCGCGTGCGACGACGTCGCCGCTTTCGAGCGATACGACAGCACCGAGCTGTTCAAAAGCCCGCAGATGCAGGTCGATCGGCCGCGTTCCGATGGCACAGCCGCCGGGCAGGCTCACCTTTGCCTGGCCGAAACGCGACAGCAGCGGCCCGAGAGCAAGCACGCTGGCACGCATCGTTTTTACGAGATGATACGGCGCTTCAAAGATATCGACGTTGCGTGCAGATACCTTGTGCGTGCGGAGTTCCGGCGTCAGCACGGTCGCACCTAGGTCTTCGAGCAGACGCCGCTGTGTGATCAGGTCCTTTACATACGGGACGTTGTGCAGCGTGACGGTCTCAGGCGTCAGCAGCGTCGCGGCAAGGCACGGCAGGGCGGAATTTTTCGCTCCGCCGATCTCGATCTTTCCCTTAAGCGGCTTGCCGCCGCGCACCAAAAACTTGTCCATCTATGCCTCTTTCGCGACTCGGCCCGCAAGTTCACAAAACTTTATGTTACCGAAAACGGAATGTTATCATACCGAGCAACGGCGAGGTAAGCAAAACGCGGAGCATTTGTTATCCGTGCGTCTGATCACGCTGACCGGATGTTTTGATCGCTGCATAGTATTGGTTTGACGACTTCGAATACAAATGAATTTGAAAGCTCACGCTTTTCGCGTGCGGACGCCGACCTGGTCGCTCGCTGCCGCCGCGGCGATCAGTCGGCGTGGGACGAGATCGTGGACAAATACCAGCGACTGATATACGCCGTTCCGATGCGTGCAGGGCTTAGCGAAGAGCAGGCTGCGGACGTGTTTCAGGAGGTGTTTCTGACGCTGTTCAACAAGATCGACGAGATCGAACAGCCCGAGCTGCTGCGTTCGTGGATCGTCACCACCGCGAAATTCAAGACTTGGGGCATCATACGCGGCCAGAAAGGGAAATATCCGCCGGCCGACGAGGATGAGATGGAGAACGAGATGGCAAACCTCAAGGACTCGGCCCCGCTGCAGGACGAGATGCTGATCGAACTCGAACAGCAGCATCTGATCCGCCGGGCGCTTGCCACCCTCGAAGAAAAGTGCCGAAAAATGCTTTCTTTGCTTTACCTCAGAGAACCTGCGGCCAGCTATGCCGAGGTGGGCAAGGCAATAGGCGTCGGCGAGACCAGCATCAGCCCGCTGCGTTCGAGGTGTCTGAAGAAATTGGAAAAGATATTGCGAAGGTAAGTGTCTTTTTGCCGCGTTCAGCGGCACTGTATTAGCGAGTAGGGCAAACGGCCCGAAGGATAGTTTGGAATGAGCAGCCTGTTAGAACAAAGATTGGATAAGATCATCGGCTTGATGCGGAACGACCGCTCGACCGACGCGCCGGCTGACGCGATCATATACGCAAAAGGGCTGATGAGGTCGCGGATCACGGCTGCAGAGCCCGGCATAGTCGAACGCATCGTCGCCGTGCTCAAGATGCACCTGGAGCCGGGCAAGCCGGCATTCGGCGAGCGTTCTGCATCAGCCGCCTCGGCACGGCAGATGCTTTTTGATGCGGGTGCTTACGCGGTGGATATCCGCATAACGAAGGCCGGACGCAGTTACGAACTGCGGGGGCAGATCATAGGCGGCGAAACGTCGTCCGCCGAAATAAGGCTCACCAGAGGAAATAAGACACTGCAGACACGAACTGACGAGTTCGGAGGCTTTAGATTTGAAAAGCTGCCGGCCGGCGAATGCGAGATCGCTATCGTCCTCAGCGGCAAGGAACTCGTCATCCCGCAAATAACGGTCGAGTAGATCGGCCGCCCCGCATACGATCTTCGCAATTCCGGGCGGTGTCGGCTTAAAACATCGCCCCTTCATTAGCGTATTATCATTCCTGATGCGCAGATCGCAGTTGGCTGAAAGTTTGGCGGCGTCTCCTACGGCGAAGGGCCGCACAATTCTGCTCAGGCAAAACAGCAGGCTCGCCGACGCACGCCTCGCGGACGAGATACGCAAGCTCTGCTACAAAGCTTGGGCGAGCGATACGAAAAAAGTAAGGCCGCTAGCACGTGCGGTCGCATCACTGGCCAAGTTCAATAACGATCCAGCGATCTCTGCGACTGCGAACTGGACCGCCGGCATCGCTGCCATCACTTCCGGCCAATTCGAAAAGGCGGACGACAACCTCAAACGAGCTTCAGAATTATTTTCCGGCGGATCCTCGGCCGCTGAGTCCGCGGCGGTGAATGTCGCACGCCTGATCTGTTTGGCGATGTTGGGCCGCTACGATGAGGCGATCGAGATCGGGCAGAGCACCAAGAAGATATTTGCGTCGTTGGGCGACCACCTGGCAAAAGGCAAGGTCGAGATGAACCTCAGCAACATCTTTGCTCGCCGGGGCTCGTTCGACGATGCACTTCGTTACGGAACGGCCGCGCGGCTGAGTTTCCTGACAGCGAACGACCGGCGATGGCTGGTCATGGCTGAGAACAGCCTCGCCAACACGCTTGCGGACATAGGTCGCTACGGCGAGGCCGAGCAGATGTATGAATCGGCTTTGGCAAATGCCGCCGCCGGCAAAATGGACGTTACCGCGGCGGAGATCGAGGCGAGCATCGGTCATCTCGCGGTCATACGCAGCCGCTTTGCCCGCGCATTGCATTTTCTGGAGCGTTCCCGCGGCCGATATGACGAACTGAAAATGCCGCATCAGTCGGCCATCGCGGACCTTGAGATAGCCGATATTTACGCTGAGCTGGGACTGAGCAGCCAAGCCGTCGAGCTTTACCGCCGATCCGCCGCCGCATTTCGCAGGTTCAGGCTGCGGGCCGAAGAGGCTCGTGCCAGGCTGGCCTTGGGGCGGGCGCTTTCGGTTTCGCAGGCACGCGGAGCTGAAACGGAGCTTGCAGCCGCTGCCGGGCTTTTTGCAAAAGAAAAGAATAGTGGCGGTGTTGCCGCCGCCCATGCCGCATCAGCCGAAGACGCCCTGCGCCGCGGACTGCCCGAGCACGCGCTCGAAATGTTAGCTAAATTTCGGCGAACGGATATCGCGGACCCCAGGACACATGCTGCCGCCGCCCTTACCGAGGGCCGTACGATGCTGAGGCTCGGCCGCCGCAGGCCCGCGGCCAAGGCCGTTGAAAAGGCGTTGTCCGCCGCACGCGAGCACTCACTGGATGACCTAGTTCGTGCAGCGTATGAAGCTCTCGGCGAAATTCACGAGTCAGTCGATATCGATAAGGCCGTCTCATATCTCTACTCCGCCGTTGAGGCCGCCGAACGTGCGGGTAGCTCGGTCGCCGGGGCCGATCTGGGCCTTGCCGTCGCCGCAAAGAACGCCGAGTGTTACGATTCGCTGACAAAGCTGCTGCTGAAGCAGGGCAAGTACGAAGATGCGTTCAGAATTGTCGAAAGAGGCCGCAGCAGGGACCTTTTGAACGCGATGAGCGCAGGCACCGCCGGCCGCCGCAGTTCGAAATTGAAAGACGCCGCGAACGAAATGCGGCGCGAACTCAACCTGATCTATTCACGGCTGGCATCCGAAACAGGCGACGAGGCAGAGCGTCTTTCCGCCGCCGCGAAGCGCAAGGAAAAGGCACTTGCGGATATGGAAAGGCGGTCGAGCAGCCTGAACATTCAGGAAAAAGGTGTCCGAAGCATTAATGCCGGCCTCTCCGCAAACGACATCGTCAGCGCAATTGCCCGCGGTCGGACGCTGATCGAATATGTCGTTTTGGACGGCATGATCTCTGCGTTTTCGGTATCAAACGGCAAATTGCGGTATTTTGAGGGACTTGCGACGGCCGCTGAGGCAGCGGCATTGATGGACGAACTGCGGTTCGGTTTCGGAGCGATGCGTTACGGCGGCGAGTTCGCGGCGCGTTTCGCGGAGAGTATCAAGCAGCGGTCCGACGCCTGTCTTGCAAAACTGTACGGCCTGCTGATTCGGCCGTTGGAAGCCGTGCTGAGCAAAGAACTGCTGATCGTGCCGGCGGGCGTGCTGCATTACATTCCGTTCAACGCGTTGTTCGACGGTTCATCATATCTTGCAGAGAAATACACGGTGACCCTAGCGCCGAGTGCGTCGGTTTGGCATCGGCTTAAGAACCGCCGGCCCGCCGCGAACGGTGAGATGCTGATCATAGGTTACGCGGACGAAAAGATACCTCACGTGGATGCTGAGGTCGCCGCAATTGCGGCAACGGTCAAAGGTGCAGTGAGATTCAGCGGAAAGCGGGCGGCTTACGACGCATTCATGAACAACACTGCGGGCCGGGAATTTATACATCTGGCCTGTCACGCCGATTTTCGCAGCGACGACCCGTTCTATTCGGGCCTGCACCTGGCCGACGGCTGGGTGACGGTCCGAGACCTCGTATCCGAAAAGATCTCGGCACGGCTGGTTGTGCTGAGCGCGTGCGAAACGGGCATGAGTGACGTTCGGGCCGGCGATGAGGTGGTCGGGCTGTCGCGAGGGTTTCTGGCGGCCGGTGCATGCGGGCTCGCGGTCAGTCTGTGGGCCGTGAACGACCGTTCGACCGCCGAACTGATGAAACATCTCTACGCCGAATTGCAACGCGGTGCCACAGCGGCCGCATCACTAAGGCAGGCGCAGATGAAAATGATAGGACGCGGGCATTCGCCATACCATTGGGGAGCTTTCGTCTATTTGGGAAAATAATTTTTGCCCACAGTGTCTTTTCTTTGCGGTAAGATGCACTGTATGGGAAACGCCCGTCCGCAGACGCGCCATTCAGGCGGCCCGGCGGGCGAGATGAGGGGAACAGTGACGCCCAATAAATTACTAACAATTGCGATCGCACTTTTTGCTATAGCCTTGTCGCCTTTGCCGGCGGCCGCCGATAAGAATGCGGAAGGCGATTGTTCATGCGTTCCGGGTCAGGTCATCGTCCAGCTGGCAAATTCCGCTGACCTGAACGCCGTTGCGGCGCAGTACGGGCTGAGTTCGACGCCGATATCACAGGTCGCGGATCCATCGATCTATCTGATGAATATCACATCGGGCCAGACGCCCCAGCAGGTCGTCGCGGCGATGACAACGCCGGCCGATCCTCGCATCGTTTTTGCCGAGGTGAACCGAAAACTCTCAAATGCTGAACGCGAGGGCCTTTCGTGGACACAGGGCCGTTCGTGGGCCATTGGCCGTTCGTGGGCAATAGGCGGCAGCTCGAAAGGCTTTGGAAAGCAATATTTTCCGAGGCGAATTCGCCTCAACGAGGCATTTGCGGCGGCAGGGACACGAGGGCTGCGTATAGACAACGAAGCTCCCGTGGTCGTCGCGGTGATGGATACCGGCATCGACCTTTCGCATCCGGCTTTCGCGGGCCGGCTTGTACCGCAGTCGCAGATGTGGGATTTCGTCGATAACGACAATGACCCGAGCGAGGTCGGACAGCTGCGGCAAGATCCGTCCTACGGACACGGAACGCATGTGGCGGGCATAATCGCCCTGACGGTTCCCGATGCCAAGATAATGCCCATCCGCATTCTGGGGCCCGACGGTTCGGGCGAGCTGTGGCGTATCACCGCGGGCTTGATCTGGGCTGCCAATAACGGTGCGGACGTTGTGAATCTGAGCATTGGCTATCCGGAAAGGGTGCGGCTGCTGAAGGATCTGCTGGATTGCGTTGACGTCGGAACGACGCCGACCGGTACGACCTTTCCCGAGATCGGCACCAAAAGGCTTGCCGTCGCTGTGGCGTCGGGTAACGGCGGAAATTCCACAATGATCTATCCTGCCGCCGAACAGGCTGACGGCATGCTGTCTGTCGGGGCAAGCACCCGCTACGATTCACTGGCACCTTTCTCTTCTTACGAGCGTTCCTGGGTCGATGTCACGGCTCCCGGCGAGGACATCGTCAGTGCACTGCCGGGCGGGCGATACGGTGTTTGGTCCGGAACGTCGATGGCCGCTCCGATAGTCGCCGGCATAACGGCACTGGTCAAGGCACGATATCCGACCACGTTCCCGACGCCGCATGACCTGCTGGACCGCGTGAAGGAAACCGCAGTTGATAAACGATTCAATCTGCAGCCCTTCGGCGAGGTCCGGCTGAAACGCGTAGATGCGCTGTGTGCCGTTACCAATAACCAAAACTGCCCTATTCCTCAAAATGCAGGCCTATTCTCCGGCATCGAGGCGTTTTCTGTGAGATAGTCGTCGATCTTATCAGTTCACCCCGATCCGAAAGGAGGACGCAGAATTGATCTGCGTCTTCTTTTTTTTTCGCACCGTGTCTTTTTTGTCTGTCCCGCTGCACTGTAGCTATGACGACATTCGGCAAACCGAATTAAGAATCAAATGGCAGGTAAAAAAATGAATACGAATACAGTAAAGACAATGGCCTTTTACCTAAAGGCATCTGCGGTCGCACTCGGGATCGCTCTTTGGGCGTTCATGCCCGTGTTTATCGAAGCGATCAAAGCTCAGAGCGGAGTGCCGATCGTCGTACGCACGGCGATCCTAGCATCGCCGACCGGCAGCATAAATCCGCACGGCGATGCCGAATGGCAGCTCTACTCCAACGGTGACCGCGAGATCGAGGTCGAAGTGGAAGATACGAATTTTGGCACCGGAACTGCTCTCAATGCCGTGGTTGACGGCAATGTGATCGGCCAGATCTTTATCGAAAGCGACGGCCGCGGCAAGATCAAGCTGAAGACCAGCCTCGGACAGAACGTCCCGAATACCGTCGACGGCTCGACCGTCGCCGTAATGAACGGCTCAACGGTCGTCGTAGCGGGCGTATTCGGCGGCGGCGGTTCGACACCATCGCCAACGGCCTCGCCTTCCACATCGCCAACGGCTTCACCCTCGACATCGCCGACGACGTCGCCGACAGCGAGCCCGTCACCGTCCACATCACCGACCGGAACGCCCTCGCCGTCACCTTCGGCATCGCCGAATAATGATATCGTCGCCGGGCTCAGCGGGCCCGTGCTCAACGGCGTTGTGCCCTTCGGCTTTGCGACATATGAGATCCACAGCAGCCGTCGGGAACTCGAGGTCCGCCTCCGGCAGATAAATCTGCCCATCGGCACGACCGTTACTTTTGACGTGAACGGAACGCAGGCAGGCGCATTTCAGATCGAAAGCGGCGGCGAAGCGAGGCTCAGGCTTCGCAGCGACCAAGGCGCGACCGTGCCTGTGGTCACGCCGGGAATGTCGGCTGCCGTCAAACACAACGGTTCGGCTATTCTGACCGGAACCTTCGTCGCCGGCGGAGCTACGCCTTCACCATCGCCGTCGCCTTCGCCCTCAGGCACTCCTACGGGAACGCCGAGCCCGAGCCCGAGCGGCACGCCTTCGATGGGAAGGTCCTTCGAAGCGCACCTCAACGGCAATAGCGTCGTTCCCGCGGTCTTCACGCCTGCGACCGGCGAACTGAAAGTTTCGCTCAATGCAGACGAAACGGTAGCGACCATCTTCGGTGAATTTCACAACCTGATGAGCGATCAGACAGGGGCCCGCATTGAGACGGCCATCGGATCGGTGACGACCATACTCGACCTCGGAGTTGTAGGCGGACGCAACGGCAATTTTGCTGCGAGGACGTTTCCGGTATCGGCGATCCAGGTCCAGCAGCTTCGTGCAGGCCTGTGGTCGACTGTCATAACCAGCGTTAATAATCCCAACGGCGAGATCAGAGGCTCGTTCCGTGCCCGCGGCGGCGAAAGCGACCTGGACGGCGACGGCAACGATGACCTCGCGGTCTTTCGTCCGGCGACCGGCGAATGGTTCGCATCGAACAGCAGCGGCAATTCAGGGTTTACGTTCGGCGGCAGCGGCGATCAGGTGGTTTCTGCTGATTACGACGGCGACGGCGTAACGGACGCTGCCGTATATTCGAACTCCGGCGGCTATGGCCTCTGGCAGATCCGACGCAGCAGCGACGGCGGCATCACATACGGCAATTTCGGGCTCGCGGACGATATGCCATTGCGGGGCGATTTCGACGGCGATGGCAGGAACGACCTTGCAGTATTCCGCCCGTCGAACGGCATTTGGTATATTCTCCGCAGCGGCGGTGCAGGCGTACGCCACATCTCGTGGGGCATGGCCGGCGACGTTCCGATGCCCGCTGACTATGACGGTGACGGCATGACCGACGCGGCGGTGTTCCGTCCCTCGAACAGCACGTTCTACTACATCCGCAGCAGCGACCGCCAGATCCGCATCACCGGCTGGGGCATCGCGGGTGACGTGCCTGTGCTGGGCGATTTCGACGGCGACGGCAAGAACGACATAACCGTTTATCGCCCGTCGAACGGAACGTGGTACTCGCTTCGCAGTTCGGACAACACAATTGCTATCACCGGCTGGGGAACTGCGGGCGATATACCGGTCGCGGGCCGCTACGACGCGGACGGCAGGACCGATATCGCGGTGTTCCGCCCGTCGGACGGCAATTGGTACATTCTCCGAAGTTCGGACAATACCATTCAGATAGCTAACTTTGGTATGGCGGGCGACGTTCCGCTGATAGCGAGGTAGTTGATCTGACGACGGCCGCCGTGATCTTGGCCGGCAACTCAAATATTACGGCGGCCATCAAATTGATGAGTTTCGGGCTCATGTTGAGGTGAGCGAGCTATCATACAAAAAGCCTGAAACGTTAAGCTCCGGCAGGATACACCCTCCGTCCTGCCGGGGCTTTTTTATTTGCGGATATCTGCGAGCATTCGCTCGATCTGTGCCGTGTGGCGAAACGCGTGCAGCCCCGCCATCGCCAGCCAGTCTGCCGCTGTCAGCGGACCGAAATACGGGTGCGGGAAATGGTGGTTTGAAAGGTCGTATTTCGCCATCTCTTCACGCAGCTCTTCAAATGCGGCCTCGCTTGCCGCAAGGCGTTCGATCGACTCTGCAACCGAGACCCCGCCGGTCGGCTTGACCTGATCGGGAGCTTCTACTTTTCGGCCCGCCGACACGGCAAGCTGTTCGCGAAAACTCTGCGAGATCAGCGGCCCGCCGCTGTATTCTATGCCGTCCTCGCGTGCCGCCCGCAACAATCTCGAACACAAACGCGACATACCGTGTTCCACTATCGCGACGTGTTCAGCGACGTGGGCTATCGTCCAACCGCCGGGTTGCTCGTGCCGTTCTTCTTCGGGCGAGACGGTTTTCAGCAGTTCGACCATCCGAGCGCGGAATTCGCCGTTTTGGCCGTATATTTCATCGATGTTGGTAGGTGTCAGATTCATTGTTTTGGGGTTGCGGCCTGCGGCGAAAAGACGACGCGGTGCCAGCGCGCAAAACTTTGCACGCTCTCGGTCTCCACCTTCATCTTCTTTAGGAACGCTGTCTTGAAATACAGGATATCGTCGGCCTGCCACGACAATTCCACGATCGGATTGAATGAGACCAGATCCTTTTCATCCGGCAGTGTCGAGGTTGGCCCGGAAGGCGTCTGAGCAGTGTTCGAGACGCCTTCGGTGTTCGCGGGCTCCAGTGACTGCCGCTGCTGCTGATCGTAGGCCTGCGACGAAAGCAGGAGCTGGTTGCGCAGCGGTATCGCCGCCTGCGTCGGATTTGTCCCTGCCGCATCATAAATGCGGATCTGAACGCCGTAGCCGACCGCGACCTTTGACGAATCAGGCGACCAAACAGGAAAAACGGCTGTCAGATTATCATCGAGCCGGCGTTCGCGGCCGTTTCGTTCGATCATACGGGGACGGCCCTGCGGGACCATCGTCTCGCCCTTATTGTTCGCCGAAACGTCCAAGACACGCCATTCATATTCGGTCGCGGCAAGTGCGACAAGAGCCGAACTGTCCGGCGCCCACGAATAGTGATAATAAATGAGGCCTTCGGTCTGCGTTACGGGCCGCGTGCCGCTGCCGTCGGCATTGGTCAAATAGATCTGCTCGGTGCGAAGCGTCAGTATGCCCGTCGGCGGCGGCGGAAGTTCGCGTGCCTGCACGGCAGCCTGCGGTTCGGGTTCAGGTTCTTCGCTCTCGGCCGGCGTTTCGGCGGGTGTCGCAACTGCCGCAGGCGTCGGTGCGTCCGTGGTTTCCGTCGGCGGCTGAAATTTGCGGAACAGGGCGCTGAAAGCTATCGAAGATGAATCGGGCGCCCAGCGGATCGAATCGGGAAAACGCACGGCCATCTGGTCCGACGTTATGCGGTTCAACAGCTTGCCGTCCGCCGAATACATATCCAGGCGATATTCCGACGGTGTATCGCTGACGCGGTGATAGACCGCGACGACGTGCTTCTTGTCCGGCGAGGTTATCGTGCTGTCCAGCACGTCTGCCGGCCGGCCCGAATCAAAGTCCGACTGCACGGCGGCGTTGCGTTCCCACGCGGAGCGGTCGTCCGTTCCCGCGGGGCCGGGCACGTCGGCCTCGTAGCGGAAATTCAGATTCACCGCCGGAATATTGCGGAATGCGGTCGCGACGGGCTCCTTCTTATCAGGGGCCGGCGTGCAGGCCGCGATCAACGCGATGAGAATTAGCAGCGTGAAATGACGCATAGTTTACATATCGCGGCCAAAGTATTGACGATAAAGCCTTTGCTGCTGATCGCTCGGCTGTTCGACGGGAGCAAAGCTGAGTTCTTTCCGCGTATTTGCGCCCAGCGTGAATTCAATTTCACGAAGGCGGTCGTGGCGGAATATCGTCAGCCGCACCTTATCGCCGGGCTTGCGTTCGCCGATGTATTGTGTCAAAAAGCTCTGCGAAACGCGATAGCCGTCAACCGCGACGATCTGGTCGCCGGCGTTCAGTCCCTGATCGTATGCGGGCGTTCCTGCGGGGACGCTGCGTATGTTGAGCCGCCCTGCGTCCTCGACCATATCCGCACCGATATACGCACGTTTTGATGAAGGCTCCGATGTTATAGACCACAGCCCGATCGCGGTCGTTATTGCTGAATAATCGATGTCATTGCGGCCGCGGACGTATTTTGCGAAAAATTCGTCCAGGCTCTTACCCGCGAATTTCTCGCACGCCGCCTGAAAATCCGCTGACGTGAAATTGCGGCCCTTTTTCGCGAATTCGTCGTTCAAATGGCGGAAAACGTCATCCAGCGAATGTTTGCCGTCAGACGCGGTGCGGATCGAGATGTCGAGCATCATATTCACGATCTCGCCCTTGTCGTAATACGAGACCTGATTGTTTATCGCATTCTCGTCCTGCCGATAGTATTTGATCCAGGCGTCAAAACTGGCCTCTTCCAGGCTCGTCTCCAATCGTCCCGGCCGGTTCTCGAGCTGCGTTATCAGCCCGGCAATGGCGTCGAGCATCCCGTCCGGCGAGAGAAGTCCCGCACGCATCAGAATGATGCCTTCGTAATAGGCGGTTGCACCTTCGGCGACCCAGAGCAGACGCGTATAATTCTCGCTCTCATAATCGAACGGCCCCAAAACATCGGGACGAATGCGTTTTACGTTCCAAACGTGAAAGAATTCGTGTGCGACGAGGCGCAGGAAATTCGTATATCTCGTCTCGTTGCGAAACGCGAAACGGTTGGCCTGCAGCGCTGTCGAATTCATATGCTCCAAGCCGCCGCCGCCGCGTGTATTCACGATGAAAAGGTAATCTTCGTACGGCAACTCGCCGAAGATCTTGTAGCATTCCTCGATGATCTTCGCGGTGTCCGCAGCGAGTTTGTCGAGGTCGTAGTTGCCGTCGCCCGTTACGACGTAGCGGTGCATTTTGCCGCGCACCTCGAAACGCTTCTCTTTAAAATCGCTCACCTCAAAAGGCGAATCGTACAAAATATCGAAATTCTCCGCCTGAAAAGTATTTTCGCTGCCTGCAACTGCGGGCAAGCCCGTCGCGACACGCCAATTGCCGTAAGGGTTTACCTTGACCGTAGCGGGAACGTTCAGGTGATCTTTGATAAAGAAAAGCAGTGCGGTATTGTTCCAAAACGCATGCTCGTAGTTCAGCTCGTTGGTGCGAACGGTCAGCTCATTCGAATAGACCTTGTAGCTGGCGGTGAATTGTTTCACGCCCTTCGTATCGACCTGCCATGTGTTCTTGTTCGCCTTTGTCCACTCCAGCTCGCGCCCAGCGGCGTCGCGGACGGCAAACTGCTGGACGTGGCGTGCGTATTCGCGGACCAGATAGCTGCCTGGCGTCCAGACGGGCATTTTCAGCTCGGTCTTGTCAGGAGCGTTTTCCCAGCGGACCTGCATCTCGACCTCAAGCAGATGCGTCCACGGGCGAGGCATCGAAACGGTGAACGCGATATCGGGTGGTGCGGGCTTTGCCGCAGCGGGCTGTTTGCGTGTGTTGGGGGCCGGTTTTCGCTGTGCCTGCGTCTCTTGGTACATAACGAACAGGCTCACGAAAATGAGCCCGATGAATACTTTAATACTAATTTTTTCAAACATTTAATGAAACTCGCGCACTCGGCGTGCTAACATCTCGTTTTTTGTTATCTTACTATAAAAACCGCATGTGTTCAGGCGAGCCGCAGCGGGCGTGATATGCAGACTGCAGGACAAGGCGACAACGGCATACAGCCGGCAAACGAGCGATTTTTCACGCCGCCGCTGCTCATCATCTTTCTCACGATCTTTATCGACCTTGTCGGTTTCGGCATCGTCATTCCGCTGCTGACGTTTTACGGCGAGGAAATGGGCGCTACGCCGCTCGATATCGGGCTGCTGGTCTCGTCGTATTCGCTGATGCAGTTCGGCTTTTCGCCTATTTGGGGAGCGTTGTCGGACAGATTCGGGCGGCGGCCGATCTTGTTTCTCACCATCTTAGGAACGAGCGTCGGTTATCTCGTCCTGGGACTCGCTACGAGCCTGTGGATGGTTTATGCGGGGCGTCTGATCTCCGGCATCGCAGGCGGCAACCTTGCCACCGCGCAGGCATACATCGCGGACGTTACCTCGCGTGAGAACCGTGCTCGCGGAATGGGCCTGTTCGGCATGGCGTTCGGCCTCGGATTCATCATCGGGCCGGCTCTCGCGGGCGTGCTGAGCAAATTCGGGATGCACGTGCCGTTCATTTTCGCGTCGGGATTGAGTTTTGCGAACGCCGCACTGCTCTATTTCATCCTGCCGGAATCGCTTAGTCCCGACCGCGTGGGCGTGAAACGCGAAGGCCGTCTGCGGCAGATGTGGTCGTCGATCAAGAACCCGATACTCGCTAAGATCTCGCTCGATTTCTTTCTTGTCGTTACGGCATTCTCGATGATGACGACGGCGTTCGCCTATTACACGATGGTCAAATTCGGTTATGACGCCGAAAAGACGGGCTATCTCTTGGGCTTTGTCGGCCTGGTCGCGGCGGTGATGCAGGGCGGCGTATTCGGTGTTTTGGCGAAGCGTTTCGGCGAGGTGCCGCTGATCGCTGTGGGCTGCGTGATCTTGACAGCGAGCCTTGTCGCTGTGCCTTTCGTCAGTGCTGCGAGCGGCGGTTTGCCGATGCTGTTGATCGGTATCGCTGCGTTCGCTATCGGCAATTCCATTTCATCGCCCGCATTGACGAGCCTTGCCTCAAAATCTGCCAACGAAGCCGAGCAGGGACAGGCGCTCGGCATCATGCAGTCTTTTGCAAGCCTCGCACGCGTGATCGGCCCGCTGCTGTGCGGGCTGCTGCTCAACAATCAATTCAACCAAGTGGACGACGCGACGATACTGCGGACATTCTGGACGGCCGCAGGCATAATGGTCGCGGCTCTTGTCGTAAGCCTATTTCTTAGAAGAGTTCCGAAGGAAAAATTTAGCTGACGGCCAGGCGGCGGCCTTTCTTTTCGGCATTGGGGAAAGCGAGTGTGAACGTGGTGCCGCGGCCTTCTTGGCTTGTGACCTCGATAGTTCCGGCGTGTTCCTGAATGATGCCGTACGATACGGCGAGCCCGAGTCCCGTGCCGTTGCCGACGCCCTTTGTCGTAAAGAACGGATCGAATACCTTTGACAAGTTCTCTTCCGGAATGCCCTCGCCCGTGTCCGAGACCTCGATAACGACGCCGTCGCCTTCTGCCCTGGTTCGCAGTGTAATGGTGCCCCCGGCGAACATCGCGTCGCGAGCGTTCAGGATCAGATTCGTGAAAACCTGCTGCAGCTTGCCGCCGTTGCCGTAGATCGGCGGCGGCGAATCGGCGTATTCCTTGACGACCTCGACGCTGCCCTTGCGCATCTGCGGTTCCAGCAGCTGGAGCGTATCGTTGAGCAGTTTGTTGACGTCGATCTCGGTGAACTCTTCCGATGTGCCGGTGCGTGAGAAATTGAGCAGATTGCCGACGATGTTGGTCGCACGCTCGGTTTGGCGGTGCATCTTTTCGAGCAGAGCGTGTTTCGGATCGGTCTCGGGGATCATGCCGAGCAGCATCTGCGTGTAGCTGGAAACACCCGTGAGCGGCGTATTCACCTCATGAGCGACGCCCGCCGCCAGCAGTCCAATGCTGGAGAGCTTTTCGCTTTGCTGCAGCGATTCTTCGAGCTTGACACGGGACGATACATTTTCGAGGACGATGATCGCTCCGGTCTGCTGGCTCGAAACTGAACGAAGCGGTGCCACTGCGACGTTGATTATGAGTGACGCTCCGCTGCGGTCGAATGTATGCAGTTTGTAGGCGTTGCGGATCTCGGTCAGGTGCCACCGCGATTTGCCGAGGATGGCCTCGATGTTCTGCGACAAACCGGGCTCGAAAACGTCCTCGACGAGCTGCCCGACAGCCTCGTCGCGGCTGAGGCCCATCATTTCCTCGAATGTCGAATTAGACCGCGTGATGCGTCCCGTTTCGTCCACAGCGAGCAGGCCTACGTTGACCGATTCGACGATGGATTCGTTGAATTCCTTCAGCAGTGCCAGCTCTTCGGCGTGCTGCCGCTGCTGGCCGTACAGCCGGCTGTTTTCGATGGCAACGGCGATATAGCCTGAGATCGCTTTGATGATCTCAAGGTCTTCTGACGAAAGCAGCGATCCGTCGCTGGCGCGTCCGAGGCCGATGACCGCGACCATTTTGCCGCCGGCGACGCACGGCACGAAATAATGCAGCTCGTGGCGGACGGGCAATGCAGAATTTCCGTTCACGGCAGCCTGCGGGGCCGGTTCCTGAATATCGAGTTCATCCACACGAACGATGCCGCGTGCGGCGGAACGCTGACGGATCATCGTTCGAAAATCCTGCGGAATTCGATATTGCTCGCTGAGGCCGTGTGCCTTTGCGATGCGGTAATGCGAATCTGCCGTCTCGTCCTCGAGAAATATGGCGACCTTTTCAACGTCCAGAACTTGACGCAGGCGTTCCGCCAAGCCGTCAAGCAGCGGGTCCAGCGCGGTCGTCGCCGACAGCGTTTTACCGAAATCAAGCAGTCCTTGCCGCAGATCGTAGCGTTCGCCGTAAAAGAAACGGTCGGCACGCTCGGACAAGAATTTCTTCAGCGGTTCGCTGAGCATGATGATGGCGCCCATCGCCACGACGGCGATGATGGCACGCAGAGCTATCTCGACGGTCGAAAGGTCCTTGCCGACGGCGAGAAAGACCAGGCCAAGGGCAACGCCGCCGACCATCATTGCGATGAACAGTGTGGTCAGAGCATAGACCAACGCACGCCGTACAACGACGTCCACGTCCATCAGACGGTATCTGACGACCGAATGTCCGAAGCTGAGCGGGATCAGCGCCAGCGGCAGCGTGGTTATCGCGGTGCTGAAGTTGTCGTCCGGTATTTGAATGGCAAAACGCTCGACAAGCTGCATCAGCACGACGGGAACGATAGCGGCAATGGTGCCCCACATCGTCCATTTCAGCCGTTGACGCACCAAAGGCTGCTTGCTGGTAAAAACACGCCAAACAAGCACCGCCGCACCGGCGGAAACGCCGACCACAAAATGCAGAAAGTTGAAGCGAAACAGCAGGGAAAAGAAATTGAACCGGTCGCTCAAACGGGCGATAGCCTCAGTGACCGAAGATTCGGGAAAGAACTGCGGGACCAGCGATACAAAGGTCAGCACGGCCGCAAAGATTGCCGCCGGGACATAAAGTATGTAAGTATTCCAGGGTTTTTCGGAAAGGACGTCGCTGCGGACCGGATACCTGATACAGAAATGCAAGAATAGCGGCACGAAGAACGCCAGAGCAAAGTTATCCAGCAGATCGACCGCCAGGTCGAAATCCTTCGCGATGCCGATAGGCCTGTAAACGTGAAACACAAAAGCCGCGAGGCACACCATCGCGAAATGCAGAACGAACGGAGCCCTGCTGCCTTGTTTGAACAGCACAAAGAGCCCGACACCTAGCCAGACAAATCCGACTATCGACAGAAATATTATCGAGGGCGTCCAGCGTTTGACGGGGTCGATGTTCCTGAGGTCGGCGAAATAGAAATTGTCTGCAAAGGAATACGAGGGCCGCTGATAATAGTAGGTCAGGCTGCCGCCCACGCCGGCTATCTCGAGATACATCTGCACATCGGCGGGCGAAAGCACCTCGTCGGTCGTGTCGTTCTCAAGTGCGATGCCGAGGAGTTTGTCGCCTACGGCGATGCCGGCCCGCGAGCCCGCGAGGTCAGGGATGACCTTTTCCGCATAGGTGCCGTCCTCGCGGTGGACCCAGAGAACCCCGTCGGTCGGAGGCATCGACTGAAAGGCGCGCTGGGTCATGTTGAGAGCCCCGGCAGCGACCAGCAATACGGTCGCAAGCAGCCAGATCAGGCTCCAACTTGTCAGCACTTTGTCCTTCATCAAAAAGGGGAGACCTCTCCTGCGGTCTTTAACGCAAAGAGCGTTCCAATGAACACCCCGATGCGCCGGCCATAAATATACGCTGTAAGCATACTATTTTCAGCGGGTTAAGGAAAGAATTGCATGCTGTTGCGGCGTCGTGGAAAAAACTCCGCGGAAAGGCATCCGAGAATTTGGACGAACCTGTAAACAAATGGAAATAAACTAGAAACGCACCTGGATGCCGCCCATCAGCATTCTTCGCTGTGAGCTTAAACGGAGCAGGCCCTCGTCGCTGGCGGCTGCCGCCTGCAGGTCAAACAGGTTACGTGCGTCGATGATTGCCTCGGCACGTATGGGAAGGCCGAGCGTCGGAAGGTTTTGAGTGACGTAAACGCTAAGGCCGGGATCGTAGATCGCCAGACGGCCTTTGAACGGGTCGATGGCAAAGACCGTTGCCTGCGGTGACAAACGGTAGATCGTGCGGACGCTCGTTCCCGACCGAAGGTCGGCGGAGACCTGTGCGAAGAAAGACTGGAAAATGTCGTTCTCAAAAACGCTTTGCGGATCGGTAATACCGGCGGCAGACAGCTTTTGCCCCGCACCGTAAGAATATCCCGCTGATGCCGAGAACGGCCCGTTCAGGCGGCGGTTGTAAACCACGCGAAATCCGCGTGCCGCGCCCTGCTGTGATGCGGTCATGTCGCTGATGCCGACGCCTTCGAGCGAAGTCAGGTCGAATGTGTTGATGCCGACGCCGCGTCCCTGAACAGTGTCGAAAAACACTGCGGCATCGATCGAAGAACGACTGTCGAGAACACGCTCGATCCCGAATTCCAGCCTCGAGCTGCGGTTCATCTGCGGCTTGCCCTCTACAAAGGCAAGATCCTCGATGGCGACAGGCTCGGCAAATGCGAAGCTTGCGCCCTCAAGTTCCATCGCGCGTGCCCAGCTTCGTTCTACGGTCTGCGGTGTGAACGAGGCCCTGACGCGGGTTTTTGAGTCTGCGTCGAACTGCAGGCCGAACCTCGGGCTGATCGCCGAATCGCCGCCTGAGCCGACGAACCGCGAATAATCAAGGCCGTAAACGACGATGATGCCTTCGCGGACGCGCCACTCGTCCATCGCTTGGAACGTAGCCTGGCCGAGCGTGTCATTGGTACCCGTCAGGATGCCGAGTTTGCTGACCGAGCCGGTCACCCTGAAATTATGTGCTCCGGCGCGATAGTTCAGCGTGGTTTCAATTCGCTGCGGTGCCGAGCGGCCGATACCTGTCTGTCCGGCGAGGATGATATCCAGGTCTCGATTGATCGGAATGAGCGTTGCGGCGTTGAGTCCGGCGAATGAACCGCCACGATTGGCCGCAAAATAGCTCTCTGCGATGGTCTGGCCTTTTCGCGTTGCATCGCGTTCGTCGTGGACGGGCTCTTCAACTATGGGCTCTTCGCCCTCGGTATTCTGGTAGATCGAACGGTTTATCTGCGACGCGCGGATGCGCCACTTTGAGCTGTTGCGGTCAACACGGCTTTCGGGCATCGTATTGCCGGCGCCGGCTCGTTCCAGCTTGATGCCGTAATTGAGTTCGGCGGCACGGCCGACCTCGACACCCAAAAGGCGTGCCGGCGTAAAGCCGTTCGCGACCGCGGTCAGCGTGTAGCTGCCGGGCAGGACCTTGAGCAAAAAGCTGCCGTCCTTGCCTGCGGCGACCTGTCGAAAGAGCTTTGACGTAGTGTTTCGGATGACTGAAACGGTCGCTCCCGAGATGGGCGAACCGGCGGCGTCGCGGACGACGCCTTTGATGATGCCTATATTGCTGCCGCGTTCGGCCGTTGCGGTGACCTCGACGGTTTCGGCGGCGAAAACGCTTTGCGCCGTAAAGCCCGCCGCTGCCAGAGCGACGGCCAATACCGATCTGCAAATTAGCCTAAAACGCATAAGTGCCCGCAATACAAGCAACTTTCGTATTCTGTTACCAAAAATCAAGCGTGTCAAGCCCTTGGGGCAACGTGAACGTCTGCTGTTTGGGATGCGATTAACTTGACAAAGTTTGCCCTCAGGCTAGAATTAAGTCTTGCTTTTCAGCGTTCTACCGGAGACGTGGCTGAGTGGCTGAAAGCGGCGGTTTGCTAAACCGTTGTACTCCAAAAGGGTACCACAGGTTCGAATCCTGTCGTCTCCGCCATCAAGATCAGCGGCCGCCTGCACAATCGGGCGGCCTTTGCGTTCTATGCGGCTTTCCGTGAAAATCATCGTTTATGACTACTCGCGTTAGATTTGCACCGTCGCCCACGGGTTATCTTCATATTGGTTCGGCCAGAACCGCTTTGTTTAATTACCTTTACGCTCGCCACACCGGCGGCAAATTCCTGCTTCGCATCGAGGATACAGACCTCGCACGCTCGACCGAGGAATCGACGCGTTCGATACTCGACGGGCTCGAATGGCTTGGTTTCGCTCCTGATGAGGAGATCGTCTTTCAGTCCGACAATGCCGACAAACATCGCGAGACGGCTCGAAAACTGCTTGCCGAAGGCAAAGCGTATCGCGATTTCACGCCTAAAGAAGCACCGTCCGACGCCAATGTGAAGGACGCGATCAAGGAACGCGCACGCGCGAATCAAGGCGAAAAGAATATGCGAAACAACCCGTTTCGCGATCTGCCGCGTGAGGAGTCGGACGCCCGAGCCGCAGCAGGCGAGCCATTTGCGATCCGGCTCAAGGTGCCCGATGTCAGAACCGGGAGCGATAGCGACTGGGCTTCAGCTTCAGGAAAGACAAGTTTTGAAGACGCTGTTTACGGCCTGCAGGAACGCGATTACGCCGAGACCGAAGACCTCGTTTTGCTCCGCAGCGACGGGCATCCGCTCTACAACCTCGCGGTCGTATGCGATGACATAGAGATGCAGATAACGCACGTCATCCGCGGCCAAGATCATCTGACGAATACGCATAAACAGATCCTCATTTACGAGGCTCTGGGCGTCACGCCGCCGACATTCGCTCATCTGCCGCTGATCATGGCGCCGAACAAGGGCAAGCTCTCAAAGCGAAAGCACGGCGAGGTCGTCTCGATGACGACGTACCGCGACGCAGGGTTTCTTCCAGAGGCATTTCGCAACTATTTGGCATTGCTCGGTTGGTCTGCCGGTGAGGAACAGGAGATCTACACGCTCGATGAACTCGTCTCAAAATTCTCGCTAGACGGCATTCATCGATCGAACGCTGTGTTCAATTTCAGCCCCGACGACCCGCGGAAATGGACCGACGACAAGGCCATTTGGATGAACGCCGAATACATCCGCACGATGCCGCTCGCCGATCTGCTTCCCCACGTCAAGGCAGAACTGAAGGCCAACAAACTCTGGCGCGAGGAATACGAAGACGAAGACCGTGCGTGGTACGAAAAAACGGTGGATCTCATCCGCGCACGCTTCTTCACGCTCAAAGATTTCTCGACCCAAGGCCGTGCGTATTTCAGCGAAGATTTCGATTTCGACCCCGCCGCGATCGCGAAAAACCTAACGAAATTCCCCGAACTCCGCGAGTGGCTCCCCGAGCTCGCAGACCGATTCGAGGAGGAGTTTGACGGGACGCAGGCTGCCAGCCTGCAGTATTCGGAAGAAAACATCGAAACCGTCGTCAAAGCCTTCACCGAAGAAAAAGGCACAAAACTCGGCGTCATAATGAACGGAGCCCGCACGCTCCTAACCGGCGTCGCTGTCGGCCCATCAATGCTCTCGGTTTTCGAGATCATCGGCCTCGAACGAACCCTGATGCGCCTGCGCAGTCAGGTGGCTTGGAATTTGTAACAAAGAATGGGTCAACCTTTGGTATAGTTAGGGAATGGATTACCGAGAGATCATAACCATCGAACCAGGTAAGCGAAGCGGAAAGCCGACGATCCGGGGCATGCGGATCACTGTTCAGGATGTTCTCGAATATTTGGCCGGTGGTATGACTGAAGCAGAGATCCTCTCGGACTTCCCAGAGCTTAACCGCGACGATATTCTGGCCTGCCTGGCGTTTGCAGCGGATCGGGAACGACAATTAGCCATTTTGCCGCAATATGAAATTGCTGCTTGACCAAAACCTTTCTTGGAAGCTTGTAGTAGAACTCCGCGAAAGCTATCCGGACTCAGAACATATCAAACAGGCTCTATCGACCTCCGCCGATGATCGGGCCATCTGGGATTTCGCTCGAGACAATGACTTTACGATCGTAACGAAAGACGACGATTTTGTTCAGCGAAGCATGCTGCTCGGCCACCCGCCAAAAGTGGTCTGGATCAGACTGGGTAACTGCAAAACAGATGAGATCACCCGATTGCTACTGGGTTCTCTCAATGTCATGATAGCCTTCGCAAACGATGAGGAAAAATCGTTGTTTGC